>NZ_JBHTBZ010000017.1:27959-225552 GCF_042665235.1 Hydrogenophaga defluvii
ACGCGAAGACGTGCAGCGCGGCCAAGTGCTGTGCAAGCCCGGCTCCATCAAGCCGCACACCCACTTCACCGGTGAGGTGTATGTGCTGTCCAAGGACGAAGGTGGCCGTCACACCCCGTTCTTCAACAACTACCGTCCGCAGTTCTATTTCCGCACCACCGACGTGACCGGCTCCATCGAGCTGCCCGAAGGCAAGGAAATGGTGATGCCTGGCGACAACGTGTCGATCACCGTCAAGCTGATCGCCCCGATCGCCATGGAAGAGGGTCTGCGCTTCGCCATCCGCGAAGGCGGCCGCACCGTGGGCGCCGGCGTGGTGGCCAAGATCATTGCTTGATTTCGATCTGTAGGGGTATAGCTCAATTGGCAGAGCGTCGGTCTCCAAAACCGAAGGTTGTAGGTTCGATTCCTACTGCCCCTGCCACTGACCAAGTGGCGAAGATCTGAAGGTCTTCCCTCTTTGTGGTGGTTTTCAAGCCCGCCGAAGCCTCAGGCTTCAGGTGGGCTTGCGTGCCTCAAGCGTTTTGTTTGGTGTGCGTTTCATTTTTTAGGTTACAGGTTCAGATGGCCACTTCGCAAATCGAAACTGTCAGCACGGGCGCTGACAAAGCCAAGCTGGCAGCGGCTGTGCTGCTGCTGCTGGGTGGCTTTGTGGCCTTCTACTTGTTGGCGCAGCAGGCTTCCTACGTGCGTTGGCTGGCCTTGTTGGTGGCCTTGGCTGCGGCGGTGGGGGTGTTCTTCACTTCGGAGGCTGGCAAAGAGTTGATCGCTTATGGGCGCGACTCTGTGCGGGAAGTCAAAAAAGTGGTGTGGCCGGCGCGCAAAGAGGCCATGCAGATGACGGCCTACGTTTTTGCGTTTGTGTTTGTGATGTCCTTGTTCCTGTGGTTCGCCGACAAGACCCTGGAATGGGTGTTGTATGACCTCGTTCTGGGCTGGAGATAACAATGACCACTGAGCAGGGTATTTTGGCGGCCGATGCCGAGGTGGCTGCGGCCAATGCGGCTGCAGGCATGCGCTGGTATGTGGTGCATGCCTATTCGGGCATGGAAAAAGCAGCCGAGCGCAACATCGTCGAACGCATCAACCGTGCCGGCATGCAGGCAAAGTTCGGTCGCATCCTGGTGCCGACCGAAGAGGTGGTGGAGGTCAAGAATGGCCAGAAGCGCACCACCGAACGCAAGTTTTTCCCTGGCTATGTGCTGGTGGAAATGGTGATGGATGACGACACCTGGCACCTGGTGAAGCACACCAACAAGGTGACGGGTTTTGTGGGTGGGGCCAAAAACCGCCCCGTGCCCATTTCCGAGGAAGACGTTCAGAAGATCGTCAACCAGATGCAGGAAGGCTCGGACAAGCCTCGCCACAAGGTCGAATTCATGGTGGGTGAGTACATCCGCGTGAAGGAGGGCCCGTTTGCCGACTTCAATGGCACCGTCGAAGAAGTCAACTACGAAAAGAACAAGCTGCGGGTGTCGGTGACCATCTTTGGTCGCGCCACGCCGGTCGAGCTGGAATTTGCCCAGGTCGAAAAGACCTGAGCCTGAACGTGGTGTTTGCGGGACAGGCCCGACGCAAACGCCTCCTTTCATCAACCGGGTCCCCAACCGCGAGGAGACTGTCCACCTGAAAAGGGGCGGTCGTTTGCACTCGCAGGAGCTAAAACATGGCGAAAAAAATCGTCGGCTTCATCAAGCTGCAAGTGCCAGCTGGTAAGGCCAACCCCTCTCCCCCGATCGGTCCGGCGCTGGGTCAGCGCGGCCTCAACATCATGGAATTCTGCAAGGCGTTCAACGCCCAGACCCAAGGTGTCGAGCCCGGCCTGCCGCTGCCCGTGGTGATCACCGCTTTTGCCGACAAGAGCTTCACCTTCATCATCAAGACGCCTCCGGCGACCACCTTGATCAAGAAAGCCATCAAGCTCGACAAGGGCTCGCCTGTGGCCAACAAGCAAAAGGTCGGCAAGATCACGCGCGCACAGCTCGAAGAGATCGCCAAGACCAAGATGAAGGACATGACCGCTGCCGACCTGGACGCCGCTGTGCGCACCATCGCCGGTTCGGCCCGCTCGATGGGCGTGATTGTGGAGGGCGTGTGACATGGCCAAGCTGACCAAGAAACAAAAAGCCTTTGCAGGCAAGGTTGACAGCACCAAGCTGTATGCCCTGACGGACGCGCTGGCGCTGATCAAGGAATGTGCCAACGCCAAGTTCGATGAGTCCATCGACGTGGCGGTGCAGCTGGGCATCGATGCCAAGAAATCCGACCAGGTGGTGCGTGGCGCCGTCGTGTTGCCCAACGGCACCGGCAAAACCAAGCGCGTCGCTGTGTTCGCACAAGGTGCCAAGGCCGAAGAGGCCAAGGCCGCCGGTGCCGACGTGGTGGGTATGGACGACCTGGCGGCTGAAGTCAAGGCCGGCAACATCAACTTCGATGTGGTCATCGCCTCGCCCGACGCGATGCGCGTGGTGGGTACCCTGGGTCAGATCCTGGGTCCCCGTGGCCTGATGCCTAACCCCAAGGTGGGTACGGTCACCCCCGACGTTGCCACGGCTGTGAAAAACGCCAAGGCCGGTCAGGTGCAGTTCCGTGTCGACAAGGCCGGCATCATCCACGGCACCATCGGTCGCCGCTCGTTTGATTCCGACAAGCTCCAGGGCAACCTGGTGGCGCTGATCGATGCCCTGAACAAGGCCAAGCCGGCCACCAGCAAAGGTGTGTACCTGCGCAAAGTGGCGGTGTCGTCGACCATGGGTGTGGGCGTTCGCGTCGACATGCAATCCATCTCGGCTTGATCGTGTGAGATTTTTGGGTGGCCGGTCTTTGGGCTGGTCACCTGAATGTGGTGGGCCCGCTTGCACGAAAGTGTGGGTGGGGCCATCCAAGACCGCTGGCGCGGCCAAGGGTGCAAACCCCGAACCGCTTAATGAACGCAACGCCAGCGCAGATGGCGATCCCGCTGCAGATGGAATTTTCCTGACACAGTTGGTCGCTGCAATCCCGCGCACCAAGGGGCACGCCCTGAGGTGCATTTTGAAGGAGTAGACCTTGAGTCTGAATCGCAGTGAGAAAGAAGCGGTCATTTCCGAAGTGACCGGCCTCGCAGCTAAAGCTCAAACGCTCGTGATGGCGGAGTACCGTGGTATCACGGTCGCGGCCATGGACAAACTGCGCGTCAACGCACGCAGCAACGGTGTTTCCCTGAGTGTTCTGAAGAACACCCTGGCACGCCGTGCTGTGGCTGGCAGCGGTTTTGAAGTGGCAGCAGACCAGATGACCGGTCCGCTGATCTATGGCTTTTCCGAAGACGCAGTGGCCGCCGCCAAGGTGGTGGCCGAGTTCGCCAAGACCAACGACAAGTTGGTCATCCGAGGCGGCGTGTATGCGGGCAAGGCCCTGGACGCCAACGGCGTGAAGCAACTGGCAAGCATCCCGTCCAAGGAAGTGCTGCTGGCCCAGTTGTGTGGCTTGCTTATGTCGCCCATCTCCCGCACCGCTGTGGTGCTGGGTGCCCTGGCGGCGAAAAAAGGCGAAGGCGCTGCCGCTCCGGCAGCCGAGGAAGCTGCTGCCGCCTGAGTGCGCAGCCCCTGTTAACCAATTGTTAGGAAATCAAAATGGCATTCGATAAAGACGCATTTCTGACCGCCCTGGACAGCATGTCGGTCATGGAACTCAACGACCTGGTGAAAGCCATCGAAGAGAAGTTTGGTGTGAGCGCTGCCGCCATGGCCGCTCCCGCTGCTGGCGGTGGCGCTGCTGCCCCGGCCGCTGAAGAGAAGACCGAGTTCAACGTTGTGCTGACCGAAGCTGGCGCCAACAAGGTGTCCGTCATCAAGGCCGTGCGCGAAATCACCGGTCTGGGTCTGAAGGAAGCCAAGGACCTGGTCGACGGCGCACCGAAGAACGTGAAAGAAGGCGTTGCCAAGGCCGATGCCGAAGCCGCTGTGAAGAAGCTGGTGGAAGCCGGCGCCAAGGCCGAACTGAAGTAATTCGGTTCTGTTCCGAGGCTGGAGTGTCCGATAAGGGCCTCCAGCCTTTGGTGCTTTCAGAGCACATTCAAGAGCCGGCCCCCATGCGCCGTTTCCTGAGTGTCTTCTGACCCCGACTGCAGAAGACGACTTGGTTCGGGTGGCGTGCAATGCGCCACCGTCCGCCAATGGTTGGTAGAGGCCAGCCACCAAGCAATGCCACAGCGCTGGCAAGACAGTCGCCGCAGACCTCAAGCCCGGAGATCTCATGGCATCCGCACAGACGAACTATTCCTACACCGAACGCAAGCGCATTCGCAAAAGCTTTGGCAGCCGCGAAAACGTGCTCGAGATTCCTTACCTGCTGCAAATGCAGAAGGACGCCTACACCGCCTTCCTGCAAGCCGACCAGCTGCCCAAGAAACGCTCGCCAGAAGGCCTGCAGGCCGCGTTCGAAGCCGCCTTCCCCATCGTCTCCCACAACGGTTTTGTGGAGATGAAGTTCGTCGAGTACAACCTGGCCAAGCCGGCGTTTGACGTGCGCGAATGCCAGACGCGTGGTCTGACTTTCGCCTCGGCCGTCCGTGCTCGCGTCCAGCTGATCATCTATGACCGTGAGTCCTCGACCGCGCAGTCCAAGGTGGTCAAGGAAGTGAAGGAGCAGGAGGTCTACATGGGCGAAGTGCCCCTGATGACCGACAAGGGCTCGTTCATCATCAACGGCACCGAGCGCGTGATCGTGTCTCAGCTGCACCGTTCGCCGGGCGTGTTCTTCGAACACGACAAGGGCAAGACCCACAGCTCGGGCAAGCTGTTGTTCTCGGCTCGCATCATTCCCTACCGCGGCTCGTGGCTCGATTTCGAATTCGATCCGAAGGACGTGCTGTTCTTCCGTGTGGACCGTCGCCGCAAGATGCCGGTCACCATCCTGCTCAAGGCCATTGGCCTGAACCCGGAATCCATCCTGGCCAACTTCTTCGTCAACGACCACTTCCGCCTGATGGACAGTGGCGCGCAGATGGAGTTTGTGGCCGAGCGCCTGCGTGGCGAAGTCGCGCGTTTCGACATCACCGACAAATCGGGCAACGTGGTGGTGGCCAAGGACAAGCGCATCACCGCGCGCCACACCCGTGAGCTGGAGCAGTCTGCCACCACGCACATCAGCGTGCCGGAAGACTTCCTGCTGGGCCGTGTGGTTGCCAAGAACATCGTTGACGCCGACACCGGCGAAATCATCGCCAAGGCCAACGAAGAACTGACCGAAGCGCTGCTGAAGAAGCTGCGCACCTCGGGTGTGCAAGACTTGCCTTGCATCTACACCAACGAACTCGACCAGGGCGCCTACATCAGCCAGACCCTGCGCATCGATGAAACGGTGGACGAATTTGCCGCCCGCGTGGCCATCTACCGCATGATGCGCCCCGGCGAGCCGCCGACCGAAGACGCCGTGCAGGCCTTGTTCCACCGCCTGTTCTACAACCCGGACACCTACGACCTGTCGCGCGTGGGCCGCATGAAGTTCAACGCCCGCGTGGGCCGCGACGAATCCACCGGCCCCATGGTGCTGTCCAACGAGGACATCCTGGCCGTGGTCAAGATCCTGGTTGACTTGCGCAACGGCCGTGGCGAAGTGGACGACATCGATCACCTGGGCAACCGCCGCGTGCGCTGCGTGGGCGAACTGGCCGAAAACCAGTACCGCACCGGCCTGGCTCGTATCGAGAAGGCTGTGAAGGAACGCCTGGGCCAAGCCGAACAAGAGCCGCTGATGCCCCACGACCTCATCAACAGCAAGCCGATTTCGGCTGCGCTGAAGGAGTTCTTCGGTGCGTCGCAGCTGTCGCAGTTCATGGACCAGACCAACCCGCTGGCCGAGATCACCCACAAGCGCCGCGTGTCGGCCCTGGGCCCGGGCGGTCTGACCCGCGAACGTGCTGGCTTCGAAGTGCGCGACGTGCACGTCACCCACTACGGCCGTGTGTGTCCGATCGAAACGCCTGAAGGTCCGAACATCGGTCTGATCAACTCGCTGGCGCTGTACGCCCGCCTGAACGAATACGGCTTCATCGAAACCCCGTACCGCCGCGTGGTGGACGGCAAGGTGACCAACCAGATCGACTACCTGTCGGCCATCGAAGAAGGCAAGTACGTCATCGCCCAGGCCAACGCCGCGCTGGACGCCGACGGCCGCCTGACCGGTGACCTGATCTCGGCACGTGAAAAGGGTGAATCCATCCTGACCCCTGCCGACACCATCCAGTACATGGACGTGTCGCCCGCGCAGATCGTGTCGGTGGCAGCCTCGCTGGTGCCCTTCCTGGAGCACGACGACGCCAACCGCGCGTTGATGGGCGCCAACATGTCGCGCCAGGCCGTGCCCGTGCTGCGTCCGGAAAAGCCCATGGTGGGCACCGGCATCGAGCGCGTGGCCGCTGTGGACTCGGGCACCGTCGTCACCGCCAAACGCGGTGGCGTGGTGGACTACGTGGACGCCACCCGCATCGTGATCCGTGTCAACGACGGCGAAGCCGTGGCCGGTGAAGTGGGTGTGGACATCTACAACCTGATCAAGTACCAGCGTTCCAACCAGAACACCAACATCCACCAGCGCCCCATCGTCAAGAAGGGCGATCTGCTGGCCAAGGGTGACGTGATCGCCGACGGCGCTTCGACCGACCTGGGCGAAATCGCCATCGGCCAGAACATGCTGATCGCCTTCATGCCCTGGAACGGCTACAACTTCGAAGACTCGATCCTGATCTCCGAAAAGGTGGTGGCCGACGACCGCTACACCAGCATCCACATCGAGGAACTGGTGGTGATGGCGCGCGACACCAAACTGGGCGCCGAGGAAATCACCCGCGACATCCCCAACCTGGCCGAGCAGCAACTCAACCGCCTGGACGACTCCGGCATCATTTACGTGGGTGCCGAAGTGCTGCCGGGCGATGTGCTGGTGGGCAAGGTCACGCCGAAGGGCGAGACCACGCTGACGCCGGAAGAAAAACTGCTGCGCGCCATCTTCGGCGAGAAGGCGTCCGACGTGAAGGACACCTCGCTGCGTGTGGACCAGGGTTCCAGCGGCACCGTGATCGACGTGCAGGTCTTCACCCGCGAAGGCATCCAGCGCGACAAGCGCGCACAGCAGATCATTGACGACGAACTCAAGCGTTTCCGCCTGGACCTGAACGACCAGTTGCGCATCGTGGAAGCCGACGCGTTCGACCGCATCGAGAAGCTGTTGCTGGGCAAGGTCGCCAACGGCGGTCCCAAGAAGCTGTCCAAGGGCACCAAGATCGACAAGGCCTACCTGGCCGAAGTCGAGAAGTACCACTGGTTCGACATCCGCCCCGCCGAAGACGACGTGGCCGCTCAGCTGGAGTCCATCAAGAACTCCATGGAGCAGACCCGCCACAGCTTCGACCTGGCGTTTGAAGAAAAGCGCAAGAAGCTCACCCAGGGCGACGAGTTGCCCGCTGGTGTGCTCAAGATGGTCAAGGTTTACCTGGCCGTCAAGCGCCGCCTGCAGCCTGGCGACAAGATGGCCGGTCGCCACGGCAACAAGGGTGTGGTCTCCAAGATCACCCCGGTGGAAGACATGCCCCACCTGGCCGACGGCACGCCGGTCGACATCGTGCTGAACCCGCTGGGCGTGCCTTCGCGCATGAACATCGGTCAGGTGCTGGAAGTCCACCTGGGCTGGGCCGGCAAGGGCCTGGGCCAGCGCATCGGCGACATGCTGCAGCGTGAAGCGGCAGCCAGCGAGCTGCGTGGTTTCATGGAGCAGATTTACAACTCCACCGGCCGCAAGGAAGACCTGGCTGCTCTGAGCGACAGCGAAGTCCGCGCCATGGCGCAGGAGCTGACCACGGGTGTGCCGTTTGCCTCGCCCGTGTTCGACGGCGCGTCGGAGAAAGAGATCATGGACATGCTCCAGCTCGCCTACCCCGACGACATTGCGAACGCCAAGGGCCTGACCGCGACCCGCACGCAGGCGCAGCTGTTCGACGGCCGCACCGGCGACGCTTTCGAGCGCAAGACCACGGTGGGCTACATGCACTACCTGAAGCTGCACCACTTGGTGGACGACAAGATGCACGCCCGTTCCACCGGCCCGTACTCGCTGGTCACGCAGCAACCGCTGGGCGGCAAGGCGCAGTTCGGTGGTCAGCGTTTCGGCGAAATGGAAGTCTGGGCGCTGGAAGCCTACGGCGCCTCCTACATCCTGCAGGAAATGCTCACCGTCAAGTCCGACGACGTGCAGGGCCGCACCAAGGTGTACGAGTCCATCGTCAAGGGCGAACACGCCATCGAAGCCGGCATGCCGGAATCGTTCAACGTGCTGGTCAAGGAAATCCGCTCGCTGGGTATCGACATCGAACTCGAGCGTTCGTGATTCACTGAAGAAAAGGAAACCGACAAATGAAATCCTTGCTCGACCTGTTCAAGCAGTTCACGCCCGACGAGCATTTCGATGCCATCCGCATCGGTCTGGCCTCGCCGGAAAAAATCCGTTCCTGGTCCTTCGGTGAAGTCAAAAAGCCCGAGACCATCAACTACCGCACCTTCAAGCCCGAGCGCGATGGCCTGTTCTGCGCCAAGATCTTTGGCCCCATCAAGGACTACGAGTGCTTGTGCGGCAAGTACAAGCGCCTCAAGCACCGTGGTGTCATCTGCGAGAAGTGCGGCGTTGAAGTCACGCAGACCAAGGTGCGCCGCGAGCGCATGGGCCACATCGATCTGGCCGCGCCTTGCGCCCACATCTGGTTCCTGAAGTCGCTGCCGTCGCGTTTGGGCCTCGTGCTGGACATGACGCTGCGCGACATCGAACGCGTGCTGTACTTTGAAGCCTATGTGGTGACCGACCCCGGCATGACCGCGCTGAAGAAGTTCAGCATCATGTCGGAGGACGACTACGACGCCAAGCGCAAGGAGCTGGGCGACGAGTTCGAGGCCAAGATGGGCGCCGAAGGCATCAAGGACCTGCTGGAGTCCATCGACCTCGACATCGAGATCGAGAAGCTGCGCAACGACCTGACCGGCTCCGAGCTCAAGATCAAGAAGAACGCCAAGCGCCTCAAGGTGCTGGAAGCCTTCAAGAAGAGCGGCATCAAGCCCGAGTGGATGGTGCTGGACGTGTTGCCCGTGCTGCCGCCGGACCTGCGTCCGCTGGTGCCCCTGGACGGCGGCCGCTTCGCGACCTCCGACCTGAACGACCTGTACCGCCGCGTCATCAACCGCAACTCGCGTCTGCGCCGCCTGCTGGAGCTGAAGGCCCCGGAAATCATCGCGCGCAACGAAAAGCGCATGCTGCAGGAAGCCGTGGACAGCTTGCTGGACAACGGCCGCCGTGGCAAGGCCATGACGGGCGCTAACAAGCGCGCCCTGAAGTCGCTGGCCGACATGATCAAGGGCAAGAGCGGTCGTTTCCGTCAGAACTTGCTGGGCAAGCGCGTCGACTACTCCGGTCGTTCGGTCATCACCGTGGGCCCGACCCTCAAGCTGCACCAGTGCGGCCTGCCAAAGCTGATGGCCCTGGAGCTGTTCAAGCCCTTCATCTTCTCGCGCCTGGAAGCCATGGGCATCGCCACCACCATCAAGGCGGCGAAGAAAGAAGTGGAAGCCGGCACCCCCGTGGTGTGGGACATCCTCGAAGAGGTCATCAAAGAGCACCCGGTGCTGCTGAACCGTGCGCCCACGCTGCACCGTCTGGGCATCCAGGCGTTTGAACCCATCCTGATCGAAGGCAAGGCCATCCAGCTGCACCCGCTCGTCTGCTCGGCCTTCAACGCCGACTTCGACGGTGACCAGATGGCCGTGCACGTGCCGCTGTCGGTGGAAGCGCAGATGGAAGCCCGCACCCTGATGCTGGCCTCCAACAACGTGTTGTTCCCGGCCTCGGGTGAACCCTCCATCGTGCCGTCGCAAGACGTGGTGCTGGGCTTGTACTACACCACCCGCGAGCGCATCAACGGCAAGGGCGAAGGCATGGTCTTCTCCGACCTGGCCGAGGTGCTGCGCGCGCTGGAAGCCGGTGTGGTGGAACTGACCGCCAAGATCAGCGTGCGCCTGACCGAGTGGGTCAAGGACAAGGACAGCGGTGAATTTGTGGCCGAAACCAAGATGGTGGACACCACCGTCGGTCGCGCCCTGTTGTCTGAAATCCTGCCCAAGGGCCTGGCCTTCAGCAACCTGAACAAGGCGCTGAAGAAGAAGGAAATCTCGCGCCTGATCAACACCTCCTTCCGCAAATGTGGCTTGAAGGAAACCGTGGTGTTCGCCGACAAGCTGCTGCAAAACGGCTTCCGCCTGGCCACCAAGGCCGGCATCTCCATCTGCGTGGACGACATGCTCGTGCCCAAGGAGAAACACGGCATCATCGAGCGCGCCGAGAACGAGGTGAAGGAAATCGCCCAGCAGTACTCGTCGGGTCTGGTGACCGCTGGCGAGCGCTACAACAAGGTGGTGGACATCTGGGGCAAGGCCGGTGACGAAGTCTCCAAGGTCATGATGGCCCAGCTGGCCAAGGAAAAGACCATCGACCGCTCCGGCAAGGAAGTCGATCAGGAGTCGTTCAACTCCATCTACATGATGGCCGACTCGGGCGCGCGGGGTTCTGCCGCCCAGATTCGCCAGCTGGCCGGCATGCGCGGCCTGATGGCCAAGCCTGACGGCTCCATCATCGAGACCCCCATCACGGCGAACTTCCGTGAAGGTCTGAACGTGTTGCAGTACTTCATCTCCACCCACGGCGCCCGCAAGGGTCTGGCCGACACGGCGTTGAAGACCGCGAACTCGGGCTACCTGACGCGCCGTCTGGTGGACGTGACACAGGATCTGGTGGTCAACCAGAACGACTGCGGCACCTCCAATGGCACGCTGATGCGCGCCATCGTCGAAGGTGGTGAAGTCATCGAATCGCTGCGCGACCGCGTGCTGGGCCGTGTGACCGCCGAAGAGGTGATCCACCCCGAAACCCGCGCCACGCTGCTGCCCGCCGGCGAAATGCTGGACGAGGACATCCTCGACATGCTGGAAGCCGCTGGTGTGGACGAGGTCAAGGTCCGCACCGCGCTGACCTGCGAAACCCGTTTTGGCATCTGCGCCAAGTGCTACGGTCGCGACCTCGGCCGTGGTGGCCTGGTGAACATGGGCGAAGCGGTGGGTGTGATCGCTGCGCAGTCCATCGGCGAACCCGGCACCCAGCTGACCATGCGCACCTTCCACATCGGTGGTGCGGCCTCGCGTGCGGCCATCGCCTCCAGCGTGGAAGCCAAGTCCAGCGGCATCATCGGCTTCAACGCCACGATGCGCTACGTGACCAACACCAAGGGCGAACTGGTGGTGATTTCGCGTTCCGGCGAAATCGTCATCCACGACGAACACGGCCGTGAGCGTGAGCGCCACAAGGTGCCTTACGGCGCCATCCTGTCGATCAAGGCCGACCAGACCATCAAGGCCGGCACCATCCTGGCCAACTGGGACCCGCTGACCCGCCCCATCATCACGGAATTCGCCGGTCAGGTGAAGTTCGAGAACGTGGAAGAGGGCCTGACCGTGGCCAAGCAGGTGGACGATGTCACCGGCCTGAGCACGCTGGTGGTGATCGATCCCAAGCGCCGTGGTGCGGCCAAGGTCGTGCGTCCGCAGGTCAAGCTGATCGATGCCCAAGGCAACGAGGTGAAGATCCCTGGCACCGACCACTCGGTGACCATCGGCTTCCAGGTCGGCGCGCTGATCCAGGTGCGTGACGGTCAGGACGTGGGCCCCGGCGAGGTGCTGGCGCGTATCCCGGTCGAAGGCCAGAAGACGCGAGACATCACCGGCGGTCTGCCGCGTGTGGCCGAGCTGTTCGAAGCACGCAGCCCCAAAGACAAGGGTGTGCTGGCCGAACTCACCGGCACCGTGTCCTTCGGCAAGGAGACCAAAGGCAAGATCCGCCTGCAGATCACCGATCCGGACGGCAAGGTCTGGGAAGACCTGGTGCCCAAGGAAAAGAACATCCTGGTGCACGAAGGCCAGGTGGTCAACAAGGGCGAAAGCGTGGTGGACGGCCCGGCCGATCCACAAGACATCCTGCGCCTGCTGGGCATGGAAGAGCTGGCCCGCTACATCGTCGACGAAGTGCAGGACGTCTACCGCCTGCAGGGCGTGAAGATCAACGACAAGCACATCGAAGTGATTGTTCGCCAGATGCTGCGCCGTGTGGTCGTCGACAGCGTGGGCGAGTCCAGCTACATCGCGGGTGAACAGGTCGAGCGCAGCGAGATCCTCAACACCAACGACGCGCTGCTGGCCGAGGGCAAGATCCCCGCCACCTACAGCAACGTGCTGCTGGGCATCACCAAGGCCTCGCTGTCCACCGACTCGTTCATCTCCGCCGCGTCCTTCCAGGAAACCACGCGTGTGCTGACCGAAGCCGCCATCATGGGCAAGCGCGATCCGCTGCGTGGCCTGAAGGAAAACGTGATCGTGGGCCGCCTGATCCCGGCCGGTACCGGCATGGCTTACCACGATGCCCGCAAGGCCCGCGAGAAGATGGACGACGAAGAGCGTCGCGCCATCGCCGAAGCCGATGCGATGCAGCTGGCCTCTGACCAGGCCGACGCGGCCGCTGCTGCCGAAGGCGCTGCTGGCGAATAAGTCGCCTCGCGCCTTTGGCCCGAAAAGCGCCCCGGCCCGGGTTCGGCCCGGGGCGTTTTTCTGCCTGTTTCACCGTGTGTTGACAAGGAATGCCGTTCATGACTTCCGGCTTATGGGTATTGATCGCGACCAGTGCCATCCTCGTGTTCTGGGTTGTGGGCGCCTACAACCGCCTGGTGCGGCTGAAAAACGCCATTGGCGCGGCGTTCGCCCAGCTCGATGAACAACTGCGCCGCCGCCACGATCTGATCGTGCGGTTGATGACTTTGGTGGCAGGGCCCTTGTCTCAGGAGAGCGGTGCGCTGGATGCCTTGACGGCCGCCGGCACCCAAGCCCGTGAAGCGGCAGAGCGCGCTCGCGCCACCCCCTTGCTGGCCGGCCCGCTAGGTGCCCTGGCCGGGGCGGAGCAAATGTTGGCCGCCAGCCTGCAGCGCGTGTTGGCCCTGGTGGAGCACCATGCGGACCTGCAGCACGATGCGGCGGTGCGGGAAATCGGCGAGGCCTTGCTCGACACCCGCCACCGCATCGGCTTTGCGCGTCTGGCCTACAACGACCACGTGCAGGCATTCAACGACGCCACTGCGCAGTTCCCCACGGTGGTGTTGGCGCGCGTGTTCGGCTTCTTCCCGCTGGAGCCCCTGGTGGCGCTGCCATGATCCAACTTGTACCCATGACCCAGCGTGCGCAGGCGCCCGCGCTTTCGCAACAACTGGTACCAGCGTCGCAATGTCTGCTTGCAGTGCAGAGCGGGCGCTCACTTTCTGATGTTTTGCCGCAGGTGCCGAGCGCGCAGCGCCCGGGTGTACAGGCCCTGGTGTTCCACGCCCTGCGTCAGGCCGGCATGACCGCCGCCCTGGTCAAGCTGTTGGCCAACCGCGCGCCATCACCCCCGGTGCGGGCCTTGTTGCAGCTGGCGTTGGCCCTCATGCCTGAACTCAGCGCCGACGAAGGCGCCCCCCACTACAGCGCGCACACGCTGGTGAGCCAAGCCGTGCAGGCGGCGAAAACCGCGCACGATACCCAGGCGCAGGCCGGGTTTGTGAACGCCTGCTTGCGGCGTTTCCAACGCGAGGCGGCGGCCTTGCTGGTGCAAGCTGGCCGCCACCCTGAGGCGCGTTGGAACCACCCCGCGTGGTGGGTGCGCCGTGTGCAGCAAGACCACCCCCAGCAATGGGAGGCCGTTCTGGCGGCCAGTAACCGCCCGGGGGCGATGGCTTTGCGGGTGAACCGCCGCCACGGCAGCCGGGAGGCCTATTTGCAGCGCCTCACCGCCGCCGGGTTGCCGGCGCGCGCGGCGGGCGACGGGTATGGCGTGCTGCTGGACCACGGTGTGCCGGTTGAACGTTTGCCCGGTTTTTCAGACGGTGACGTGTCGGTGCAAGACCTGGCGGCGCAACAGGCCGCGCCGCTGCTGCTGGCAGGGCACGACAGCCAGCAACGCCTGCGGGTGCTGGACGCTTGCGCTGCCCCCGGCGGCAAAACCGCCCACCTCTTGGAGCACGCCGACGTGGACGTGCTGGCGCTGGACAAAGACGCGCAGCGCTGCGAGCGCATCCACGACAACCTGCGCCGCTTGCGCCTGGCGGCGCAGGTGCGTGCGGCCGATGCCGCGCGCCCTGCCGACTGGTGGGACGGCAAGCCGTTTGACGCCATCTTGCTCGATGCGCCCTGCACAGCGTCGGGCATCGTCAGGCGCCACCCCGACGTGCGCTGGCTGCGGCGCGAAGCGGACGTGGCCCAGCTGGCCCACCAGCAGCGCGTGTTGCTCGACGCCTTGTGGCCTTTGCTGCGACCTGGTGGGCGGCTGGTGTATGCGACGTGTTCGGTCTTTCGCGCCGAGGGCAGCGACCAGGTGAAAGCGTTTCTTGAACGCCACAGTGGTGCGCGTGCCGGTGTGGCACCGGGGCATTTGTTGCCCGGTCTGCCGGAGGCAGGTGGGCAGTTCAACGACAATGATCCGGGTGAGCACGACGGCTTTTTTTATGCCTGCCTGGAGAAGGCAACGACTTGACCGCCTGGTGGTCTGGGGGGTGTTGCTGTGGGTTGGCCTGTGGTGGGGCACCCCCAGCCAGGCCCAGCAGCCGGCGACTGACGCCGCCGTGGCTGTGCAGCGCAGCACCGACGGCCTGTTCATCACCGCGCGTTTGCCGCTGGAACTGGGGCCGGCGGTGGAAGACGCCTTGTTCAAGGCCGTGCCGGTCTATTTTGTCTACCAGGCTGACGTGTATGAGCCCCGCTGGTACTGGACGGACAAGCGGATCGCGACCGCCACGCGCACCCTGCGCCTGGCCTACCAGCCGCTGACACGCCGCTGGCGTTTGAGCGCAGCGCCCGGGCCGGGCGGCGCCAACAGCCAGCAATACGCACTGCACCAGAACTTTGAAACCCTGTCGGAAGCGGTGGCCGCCCTGGGCCGCCTGGCGCGCTGGAGAGTGGCCGACGACAGCCGGCTCGACGACGGTGAACGCTACAGCGTGGCCTTCCGTTTTCGCCTGGACCTTTCGCTGTTGCCTCGGCCGTTCCAGATCGGCATGGCCAACCAACCCGACTGGAACATCGACATCACGCGCCAGTTGCGCACCTCGGCCAGCGCCGAATCGGGCGACGCGCCGGCCCCGGCGGCCTCGGAATCGGTGGCAGAGCCCGCCCGTTGAACCACATGGCCACGACCACCCCACCCGCACCGCGCACCCCCTGGCGCCAGTCGGCGCCGCTGCGTTGGGCGCTGGGCACGGGCCTGGTGTTTGTGGCAGGTGTGGTGATGGTGCTGCTGTTTTTGCTGACGGTGGCCACCAACAACCGCGTGTTGTACGAAACCTATTTCGGCTGGCTGGTGGGCATCAACATCGCTGTGGCGGGGGTGTTGCTGGCGGTGATTGGCTGGGTGGTGGTTCGCCTGACACTGCGCATGCGCCGCAAAAAATTTGGCAGCCAGTTGCTGGTCAAGCTGGCCCTGATTTTTGGCCTGGTGGGCTTCCTTCCAGGCCTGCTGATCTACACGGTGTCGTACCAGTTTGTCTCGCGCTCCATTGAAAGCTGGTTCGACGTGCGGGTGGAGTCCGCGCTCACCGCGGGGCTCAACCTGGGACGCAACACGCTGGATGTCCTCAGCGATGACCTGGCCACCAAAACACGGGTGGCCGCCAACGCGCTTTCTGACGTGAGCAATGCCGGCGCGGGTCTGGCCCTGGAGCGCATCCGTGAGCAGTTGGGTGTGAAGGACGTGATCCTGTGGAGTGCCGGTGGGCAGGCCATCGCCGCCGCCGGCGATTCGCGTTTTGCCCTCAAGCCCGAACGCCCGCCGGCGGCCTTGTTGCGCAATGTGCGCGCCCAACGTGCCCTGGCGTCGGTCGAAGGGCTGGAGGAGGGCGGCAACGGCGTGGTGGCAGGTGACATCCCTTCGACGCCGGCGCCGCCATCGGAGGTGGCCCGCATCCGCGCGCTGGCCGTGGTGAACGTGTCCTCTTTGGGGCTGTCCAGCGAGTTGCGGTATCTGGAGGTGGTGGTGCCACTGTCGCCCTTGCTGGTGGCCGATGCCCTGGCGGTGCAAGCCGCACACCGCGAATACCAGGAACGCGCACTGGCGCGGCAGGGCCTGCGCCGCATGTACATCGGTACCTTGACGCTGGCCCTGTTTCTGGCCGTGTTTGGTGCGGTGCTGCTGGCCGTGCTGCTGGGCAACCAGCTGGTGCGCCCGCTGCTCGTGTTGGCCGAAGGCATGCGCGAAGTGGCCAAAGGCGACTTGCGCCCCAAAGCGGCGTTGACGGCACGTGACGAACTGGCCGGGCTCACCCGCACGTTTGCCCACATGACACAGGACCTGGCCGACGCCCGCGCCGAGGTGCAGCGCGGCCTGGAGCAGGTGGACGCCGCGCGCGCCAACCTGCAGACCATTCTGGACAACCTGACCGCCGGTGTGGTGGTGTTGGACGAACAGGGCGCCATCCTCAGCGTCAACCCAGGCGCGGCGCGCATCCTGCACCGCAGCCTGTCGCTGCACCTGGGCCAGGCGCTGGCCACCGTGCCCGGGCTGGAGGTGTTCGGGCAAGGGGTGATGGCCCAGTTCGATCGTTTTCTCTCGGAACAGACCGCCCACGAAGGCGGGCACTGGCAACAATCGTTCGAGTTGGCCGTGGATGGCGCGCAGGCCTCTATGACCGAAGACCTGCGCAGCCACCTCACCCTGATTGCGCGCGGCGCCATCCTGCCCCACAACGAACGCCTGCTGGTGTTTGACGACGTCTCCGACATGATTTCTGCCCAGCGCTCCAAGGCCTGGGGCGAGGTGGCGCGGCGTCTGGCGCACGAAATCAAAAACCCCCTCACGCCCATACAACTCTCGGCCGAGCGTTTGGCCATGAAGCTGGAGCACAAGGTGAGCGGTCCCGAACTGGCGTTGCTCAACAAATCGGTCAAGACCATCGTCGACCAAGTCGATGCCATGAAGCGCCTGGTCAACGAATTCCGCGACTACGCCCGCCTGCCGGCGGCGCAACTCACCCCGCTGGATCTCAACGCCTTGGTGCTCGACATCCTGTCGCTGTACGACCAGGCGGAGGTGCCGGTGCGGCACGAGCTGGACCCGCTGTGTCCACCTGTGATGGCCGATCCCCAGCAGGTGCGGCAGGTGGTGCACAACCTGGTGCAAAACGCGCAGGATGCCACCGCGCCGGGCAGCGCAGGCGTGGTGTGCTTGCGCACGCGCCGGTCCGAGTCGGGGCGCTGGGTGCGGCTGGTTGTAAGCGACGAAGGCAGTGGTTTCGCCGAGCACATCCTGCAGCGCGCGTTTGAGCCCTACGTCACCACCAAAACCAAAGGCACCGGCCTGGGCCTGGCGGTGGTGAAAAAAATCATGGACGAACACGGTGGCCGCATCGACCTGAGCAACCGCATGAGCGAGGGGCGGCTGGTGGGGGCTCAAGTGTCGCTATCATTCGCAGTTGCAAATTGACAACATCAGCGAGGACATCCGCGCGCGGCCATGGCAAACATACTGGTGGTAGACGACGAGTTGGGCATACGCGACTTGTTGTTCGAAATTCTGAACGACGAAGGGCACAGCGTGGATCTGGCCGAAAACGCGGCACAGGCACGGGCCCTGCGCAACGCACAGCGGCCTGATCTGATCCTGCTCGACATCTGGATGCCTGACACCGACGGTGTCACGCTGCTCAAGGAGTGGTCGAGTGCCGGATTGCTCAACATGCCGGTGATCATGATGAGCGGGCACGCCACCATCGATACCGCCGTCGAAGCCACGCGCATCGGTGCCATGGCCTTTCTCGAAAAACCCATCACCTTGCAGAAATTGCTCAAGGCGGTGGAGCTTGGTCTGAACAAGACGCCGGCCAAACCCGCGCCCATGCGCATGCCCTTGCCGGGTCCACAAGAGCCCTCGGGAGCGGTGGTGGCGCCGCACGTGCTTGCCGTGGAGCCACTGCTGCCGGTGGGGCCACAAGGGGTGCAGAGTTTCGAACTGGACGCGCCACTGCGCGAGGCCCGCGACGGTTTTGAGAAGGCGTACTTCGAGTTCCATCTCGCCAAAGAGGGAGGCTCCATGACGCGGGTCGCCGAAAAAACCGGCCTGGAACGCACCCACCTTTACCGCAAGCTAAAGCAACTGGGTGTCGATCTGTCGCGCGGCAAACGCAACGGACATTGATGGGCGCAATGCGCTGATTTCCGTGCTATAATTTTTGTCTTGATGGCCCGGTAGCTCAGTTGGTAGAGCAGCGGATTGAAAATCCGCGTGTCGATGGTTCGATTCCGTCCCAGGCCACCAGAATTTAACGCCCAACCCTTCTCGGTTGGGCGTTTCTATTTCTGCTTCCCGCAAACCACGCGGGGTTCGCGCCTATTCTGCGTGTGCCGGGGGTGTGCACGGTCTGGGCCGCAGGGCAGCCGGTTTGACTCTCTTCTGCCCTCTGTTCTCTCAAAATCTCCACCAACTCTTTCGCGGTGGCACGCGCAGTCTGCGTTGTTCGTCAAACACTTATGCGCGTGCCATCGGGAGTGGTTTGCTTGCGTGTTTGCACGAGCAGAATTGTCGTGCATCAAACAGCAAGGTGGCGAGGCCAACCCCAGAGTCACCCCTTGGGCGGAAACGGATCATCGCCGTAGCTGTTGCGCTCACGGATCTGCCCGTCTCGTCCCTGGATGAGCAACTCACTCTGTTGGTTGACGGCGATGCCCCTTGCGCGGTCAATCGCCTCTCGTTGCGTATCATGGATCGATGTGATGCGTTCGTTACCTTCTCCGCGAACACCCCACTGATCACCGCCATTGATGGGTACAACCCATTGGTTCTTTCCGGTCATGTCAAATACTCCAAGAGATGAAAAAAGTACAGGCTCTGGAAATCAGCGCGAGCCTGGGCGCATCGGGTATTGGGCTTATGCCATAAATCTCCTTTCTTGATGTCTGGTTTCATGGTGCCGTAGGGATCACGCCAACGCACCTGCTGCGCACGGCATCGAGTACAGCCCTGAACGTTGCTGCGTGACCACGAGTGCACCGTAGGCCGCGTGCTGCGCCTCGGGCTCTGGCTTGCCCTTGTCCTTCTGCTTGATCTTGAACAGGTCGCTCGGCTTGGCGCTATCCAGCCCCGCTCGTTGCATGATCCGGTCCGCCGTCGTGGCTCCCCCTTTGAACGACCACAGCGCCGCGAACACCTTGGCCTGACCGTCGGTGAATCGGATCGGAGTGCCATTTCCATTCGGCAGCGTCGCCCATTTGAAGTCCGCCGAGAACGGCCCGTTCACCGGCGTGGCTGGATCATCAACTACTGGTTTCGTGGATGGTGATGCACTGCCGATAAACGAGATCCCGCCACCGTAGAACGTGAAACGTTCCTCCAGCGCCAGCCACTCCACGCCAATCCCGAATGGCGATCCACGCGTGGTGCGTGGCCTTGGTGAAATCACGCGGATGTCGCCACCGGCCACCCGCACCCGATCCAGCAGTGCAGGTTCTTGCCATACCCGCGTCAGGTCGCGGGCCAACAGCACGGGCGAACGGCGAGCATCGCCAAGCCGCCATACCCCGTCGCCCAGATCATCGATGCCGTCGCGACTCTCGATCCCGAGCGCGAGACGCATTTTCTGCCGCAGCCAATCTTCGTCCAGGGTCAGTGCCGCGACGTCGTCGGCCTCGACGGTGACCGGCCCGCAATCCGGGCAACGGCACACTCGCTCGCCATGGCCGTCGCCCCAAACCTGCGCCCGATGCTGCTGGCAGTGGGGGCAGAGCGCGAACTGTGGATCGAGCGTCGTCGGTTTGATCGCCTTGCCGAGGAGCGACAGTGCGGCCGCCTCACGCGGCGACAGCGTCGCGCGCAGCACCGATGTGCCGCCGGCGAACAACCGGCAGACCAGGGCCCAGGCATCGTGCCCCGTCATCGATCAATCCTCCAGCACCGACGACGAATTCATCACATCCGTTTCCGGAGGCGGCTCCTGCACGCTCAAGGTTTGGCCCTTCTGCAAGATACCCACCGCGACCAGATAGCCCTCCAGTTGCGCCTGCATCTTGGCGTCGAACTTATGCAGGTTCAGACGCCCCTTGCTGGTCACTTCGATGGTGACCACCTTGGGACGCGTCCTTCCTGGTTCGGGCGGGTAGTAAAGATTGACCTGTGCTGCCGTCACTGCCCACTGGCCTTCGAGCGGGCCAGGCAGCTTCTCCTTCAACAGTTCATGTACGGAGCGTTGCTGGCTGGACTGCATCGCGGTGCAGTCGATCTTCAGTGCGCTGTCCGGGCTGAGGAGCGTGAGCGCCTTGAGCTGTACCATCGAGAACCCATCATCGAACGCTTCAGGCACGTCGAAGCCGGTGCGCAGCATCGACAAATCCAGGGTCGGCGACTTGATCCGGTGCGCGTTCGCTTTGACGCCCAGCACATGCTCGGCGAATGCCTCGACCAGCATCTGCTGGTATTTCGCACCGCCGCGCACCAGAGTACGCACTACGCCGGTGGACTTGGCGTACTCCAGCACCATGTGGATATTGGGATTGCCGACGCGGCGCTTCAGGGTCGAGCCCTCGAATTCCAACCGTAGCATCGCCATATCCTTGATGTGGACGGACAGCAGGAACACGCCCGGACTGCGCTCGACCAAGTGCGCCTCGCTGCCGTCGCCGCATTGCAGTTCGCGCTTGTAGAAGGCCGAGATTGCCTGGCGCAGCGCAACCAGCGCACTGTCTGCCATGATTGGCTGACGTTTCAGGCCCAAGTCGTATTGCTGGGTCTGAGGCCCGTGGTTTTCCCAGAAGCTGAAATCGTAGGCACGGTCGAATAGTGCCGGATGGTGGACGTAGAGCCAGAACGAGCGGTGAATGTCGCTCTGGCACAGCGTCAGCCCCGCCAGTGCGGCACCGTCTGCCACAACCGCCTCGAACATTGCCTGCTTGCCCGCCGCATCGCCCAACTGGACGCTGGCCAGGAGGTTGGCAGTCATCCGGTCGCGTGCGTCGGTGTCGGGCCAGATTTTGACCGCCTCGACCAAGGACTGACTGGTCTCTGGCGTATCGTCCCATGCAAAACCATCAGGCACTGGCAGGCCGTGGGAGGTCAGGAAGTCGCGTAGCGTGGCGTCCACCGGCAGCTCGAGCATCACGTCGACAAAGGTCTTCTTCATCTTGTTCGTCCTTTCTGGATCGGCGTCGGAGGTCTGCGACCGATGTTCGGAATGCACTGGCCAGCGACATGGTTACTGAACACACATCTCGTATAAGTAAAGCTGCGAGATACAGGCGCGATTCTGAACCGCAGATTTCCGCTTGTCAATCAAATAAGCACATCTAGACCTTTCATGTATCACGTGGCTATACTATCGTCCTTGATTTCATTCACTGACTGTCTTTCAACTTAAGGAGCATCGCCATGGCTTCGGCGTTAGGAGTACGCCTGCGGCGTTTGCGCGAGGCAAAGAAATTGACTCTGCAGCAGGTCGCCGACGCGGTCGGATGTACCAAGGCGTACATCTGGGAACTGGAAATGAAGGACGGCCAACGCCCGTCCGCCGAACGGGTTCAGGCACTGGCCAAGCTGCTGGGCGTGACGATGGAGGACATCATGGGGGAGCCAGTCCAGGAGGTTCCCGAAGCCAGCCTTGAGGATGTGGCCTTCTTCCGTGAGTACGCAGGGATGTCAGAAGAAGAGAAAAAGCACTATCAAGACGTTCTCAAGATGATGTTTTCGCGCAAGAGCGGGGACTGAGGATTGAGCGCAGCGCAAGCCCTGACGGGTTCCATTGCCTCCAGCCATGTCATTAAGTGGCTGCGGGCGTGGTACAGCGAGGGCATGCCCGACGCCATCGATTTGGAAATCGTCCGGCAGATGCTGCCGTCCACACCCTATGGCGTGGGCGTTCGGGAGATCAGGCCGCCAGTGGAAATCAATGGTGATGCCTTCGAAGGGGTGCTGGCCCGCGATCCCGATGACTACGCTGTCTGGGGCATTGCCTACAACGGCAAGGCTCGACGTGAGCGGCAACGCTTCACCATTGCCCATGAATTGGGCCACTTCATCTTGCATCGCAGTCAGCAGAAGAGTTTCAACTGCGACAGCCAGAGCGTTCACACCGGCATTGATGGCCTTCGCCAGATTGAGCGCGAAGCCGACGAGTTCGCCGGCAACCTGCTGATGCCTGGCGATCTGCTGCGTGAGTGGATTTCGGACCAGCGCATCGATCTACATATTCTCAGTGCCATCGCCAAGCGCTTCCAGGTATCGTTCGAGGCGTTGTGCATCCGCTTTATCAAGTTCACCAAGCAGCGTGCGATCCTCGTCTATTGGGACAATGGCTTCGTGAAGTACGAATGGCGCAGTAACAGTGCCGTCAGGACGCGGGCGCGCATCCGGCGCAATGGTGATCCACAGGAGCCATTGCCGGGCACGCTGGCAGCTGATGCCAGCATCGATCAGGAATGGGATGGCACAGAAATGTCCGCCGCGATCTGGTGCCCGGAAGAGACAGCCCATATGAAGCTGTGGGAGTTCAAACACAGCTACAGCGCACGTGATCGCATCCTCACGCTGCTCCTGCTCGAAAACGCCGAGCCGCGATCATGGGATCGGTCGTGGCAAGACGAGGAAAGTTTCGATAGCTACGACCAGTTCATCTCGACTGGTTAGTACTGGTTCGGTAATAGGTAGACTGAATACCATGCTTTAGATGTTGCGGAAATCAACACACAAGCATCAGTACGGCAATGGAAATCGTTGGCAGAGACCGCCCACCTGATCTGTCACCGCTTGTACAACCAGTTCGTTGGGGTGCGCTGGATTTTCCGAAACAGCTTGAAGCATGCACATGATCATCGAACCGATGGCACGGAATTCGGCAGTGCTGAATCCACGACTTGTCCCGGATGGGCTCCCGACGCGGATGCCTGAAGTGACCATAGGTTTTTCAGGGTCATTAGGAATGGCATTCTTGTTGAGCGTGATGCCGACACGTTCGAGAGCTTTCTCTGCAACGTTACCGGTGAGTTTGAACGGGCGGAGGTCAGCCACCAACAAATGAGTATCCGTGCCGCCGGTGACAATCGGCAGTCCGTCTGCGGCGAGGGTTTCGGCCAGCGCTTGGGCATTTTCGACAACACGGGCGGCGTAGGATCGAAAGGAAGGCTGCAAGGCCTCGCCGAAGGCAACGGCCTTGGCGCCAATCACATGCATGAGCGGCCCGCCTTGCAGTCCCGGAAAAATGGCCGAATTGATGACCTTGCCGAGTTCGGGGTCGTTGCTGAGGATGAGTCCGCCGCGAGGGCCACGGAGCGTCTTGTGCGTGGTTGACGTCACGACATGGGCGTGGGGGAACGGCGACGGATGGGCACCACCTGCGACCAAGCCTGCGAAGTGCGCCATGTCGATCATCAGTAGCGCGCCGACCGCGTCGGCGATACGCCGAAATTCGGCGAAATCGAGTATCCGCGAGTATGCTGAGCCGCCGGCGATGATGAGCTTGGGGTGATGTTCGCGCGCGAGTCGTTCCACCTCCTTCATGTCGACACGATGGTCGTCCGGTCGCACGCCGTAGGCGATGGCGTGAAACCATTTGCCCGAGATGTTCATTGGCGCACCATGCGTCAAATGCCCGCCGGCCGCCAATCCCAAGCCCAGGATAGTGTCGCCCGGCTTCAGCAGGGCGAGATAGACCGCCTGATTGGCCTGACTGCCCGAGTGGGGCTGCACGTTGGCATAGGTACAGCCGAACAGTGCCTTGGCGCGTTCGATGGCCAGTATTTCAATCGCATCGACATGCGTGCAGCCGCCGTAGTAGCGTCGGCCGGGATACCCCTCGGCATATTTGTTGGTTAGTACCGATCCCTGTATTTCGAGCACGGCACGGCTTACGAAATTCTCCGATGCAATCAACTCGATCGAGTGCCGCTGCCGCTCGTGCTCGCGCAGGACGTGACATGCCACGTCCGGATCAGCCTCGGTCAGCGGCCCTGATGCATGGGCGCGGAATGTATTTGCCGCTGGTGGGGCCATGGAATGCTGGATGTCGGCTTGCTGGTTCAAGATACTTTCTCCTGTGTGGGTAGCTAATAATGGGTCTGATGTGATTGCGTGTCCGGGCCTATCGTCCACCCCCTACACCGGAGCGACTCAAGCGCGGAAACCACCGCGACAGGCGAAAGTCACCATGGATCAGTCCGTGCGCTACCAGACCTGCCGCCAGTCCCCAGAACGCACCGCCCAGTCCGAACAGCGTGATATTGGCCGCCGTTGCGAGGAAGGTGATCAGCGCCGTTTCGCGGCCGCGCAGATCGACCAGTGCCGTGGCAAGGCTGCCGCCAATCGCACCGAGCAAAGCTAGACCGGCCAGCGTGGTGATAAAGGTCGGCGGCAGCACCACGAACAAGGCCGCCAGCGTCGTGCCAAAGACGCCAACGAGGATGTAAAACACCCCGCAGGCAAGGCCGGCGATATATCGCTTTTGGGTATCTTCGTGCGATTCCTTGCCGGTGCAGATCGCCGCCGTAATCGCCGCGACGTTGAACGCATGCGAGCCGAATGGCGCCATCAACAGCGAGCCGAAGCCCGTCACGGTGAGGATTGGATTGGCGCTGGTCTTGAAGCCGTCGTTGCGCAGCACCAGCATGCCCGGCATGTACTGTCCGGTCAGCGTGATGACGAACAGAGGGAAGGCGACACTGAGCAGCGCGGCCATCGAGAAGGCGGGGGGCGTGAAGACCGGCATGGCCAGTTCCAGCGCCACGCTTTCGAAGCTGACCTGTCCCATCCCAAGCAGGAGCGCAATGCCGGCGATCAGCACGCCGACAATCGCGTAGCGCGCGGTGAACCGCCGCAGCAAGGCATAGGTGAGTATCAACGCGCCGACGAGCAAAGGGTCCATGCCCGCGCCGCCAAAGGCGCCGATACCGAAGCGCAGCAGAATGCCGGCGAGCAGCCCGGCGGCAATACCGGGCGGAATCATTTTCACGACCCGCTCGAAATAGCCCGACGCTCCCAGCACGATGAAGCCGATGGCGGACAACATGTAGGCGCCGATCATTTCCGCGTAGGGCGTATTCGGCAGCACGGCAATGAGGAAGGCCGCGCCCGGCGTGGACCAAGCGGTGATGATCGGCTCGCGATAGCGGAAACTCAGCCAGGCGCCGGTCAAGCCGACGCCAATCGAAATCGACCATATCCACGAAGCCGTTTGCTCGGGACTGAGCCCCGCCACCTTCGCTCCCTGAAACACCAGGATGAAGGTGCCGCCGTAATTGACGATGACGGAGATGAGCGCCGCGATGATCGGGTGCGTCAGGTCCGCAGGCCGGATGGAAGCGGTAGTCATGCGCAGTGTCCTTGAATGTGATTGGATTGCATGGCGCACAGAATGCCTGCAAAATGGCCTCATTGAAATATCCACTTATCAAAATATAAAAGGCCACTTTGAACGGGTATCCCGCATGAAGACGCGTGCCACCGCTTATCCGATCTGGAACCGCTTTCAGCGGTCGCCTGATGACTCGCTGTCTTTGCGCGAGCAACTGGTGCGGTTCTTTCGCAAAGGGGTGGCCGACGGCACCTTGCAACCCGGTATTCGGCTGCCGGCCTCGCGCGTGCTGGCGCAGGAACTCGGTTTGTCGCGGATTACCGTCTCCGGGGCTTATGAGCAACTTGTCGCAGAGGGCTTTCTGGAAGCGCGACGGGGAGCCGGTACCTATGTGGCGGCACGGATTGCCGAGCAAAAGCCACTTTCATCTACGCCTGCGTCCCAGGAACGACAGCGCGCGCCAGTATCGGTACGGGCGCGTCGTCTGGCAGGGGTGGATTCAATGTCGATGGCGCGTGCGGCATGGCCACTCACGCCCGGTCTGCCGGCACTGGATGCGTTCCCCTATGCGCTCTGGGGCCGCCTCGAAGGCCGCTTCTGGCGTCGCCGACCGACTCCCGATCTCTCTTACGGCGATCCTCAGGGCTTTCTGCCGTTGCGCGAGGCCTTGGCAGAGTATCTGGGCGCCGCGCGTGGTGTTGTCTGCAATGCGCACCAGATCATCATCGCGCCCGGTGCGCAAGCGGGGGTTTCAATCGCAACGCTGGCGCTGACCGATATGGGCGATCGCGTCTGGGTCGAAGACCCCGGATACGATGCCGCTTACCGTAGCCTGATTCTTGCCGGGGTGGCTGCGGTGGGTATCGGTGTCGATGCCGAAGGGCTGGATGTTGACGATGGACGGAATCGCGCTCCCGACGCACGACTCGCCATGGTGTCTCCATCGCATCAATACCCGCTGGGCGTCACCATGAGTCTGGCACGCCGTCTCGCGTTGCTGCAATGGGCCAACGAGGCCAGCGCATTCATCCTCGAAGACGATTACGACAGCGAATTTCGCTATGAATGCGCGCCGACACCCGCGCTCAAGGCGCTTGATGGCGACAACGGACGCGTGATTTACATCGGCACGCTCAGCAAGCTGCTTGCCCCCGGTTTGAGGCTGGGCTTCCTGGTCGCTCCCGACAACTTGATCGATGCGCTATGCGCCGTGCGCAATGGCACTGACCATCGTGTTCCGATGCCGCTCCAGGCCACGGCAGCCGACTTCATCGGCAATGGTCATCTGGGCGCGCATATTCGGCGCTCCAAGGCGATCTACGCCGAACGGCGCGCCGCGTTGCTGTCCGCGATCAATTCGGAAGGCAGCGGGTGGCTGACCATGCCGACAGCTTCAACCGGGCTACACATGGTCACCGAGTTGCCTTACTGTTGCAACGATCAGGCGCTGGCGGCCGCCGCGCGGACGCGGCAGATTGGCGTGATGCCCCTCTCGGGATATTTTGTCGATGCCGCCCGAACGACACAACCGGGGCTGCTGATGGGATTTGGGAATACTCGTCCGGAATCGATGAAGGGAGCGATACAGGCGCTATGTCGTCTGGTCGAAGCAGGGAGCGTGGCTACCACCAACGCGCTGATTTCCGCTAAAACGCGTTACCCGGAGTCGCCTTCGTAAATAGCATGAGCAGCGTTACCTCATGGAGCGCTCGCCATCATGCACGACATCGAACTCATCTCCATCGACCGGGGAACCCCAAGCCCCCGACACGCGCACGAAGAAATCGCCGACTTGCTCTCTGCCGCATTGTTGCGACTGCGCACCAAAAAATCAGCGTCAGACGATCCAGATAAATCTGGTCGTAGAGAGCCGGTTTGCCTTGGCTTCTCCCACCCACAGCGCGTGAATGCGAACCCCAATCAGCAAGAAGGAGTTCGCCCATGACGACACACGCACCACTGCCCGATACAGCAACGGTCTCGGCTCGAATCGCTCAACTTCCCCTGCTGCCCATGGACAGCATCTGGGCATTGTGGGACGAGCATTTCGATCAGCGACCGAATCACCATCACCGTACCTGGCTGGAGAGCCGACTGGCTTACAAGCTACAGGAGCGGGCTTTCGGCGGACTCAAGGTATCGGTACGGCGCAAACTGGAGAGCATCGGCGAGACCGGAGTGCTGCCCAAGAATCTTCAGCGCGAAGCTGATCGCCTCCTGCCGGGAACCATCCTGACGCGCATCTATGATGATGTCGAACACCATGTTCTGGTGCGCGGCGTGCGCGACTTCGAATACCGGGGGCAGCGTTTCACGAGCCTGACGGCGGTGGCCAAGGTAATCACAGGATGTCCATGGTCAGGCCCGTTATTTTTCGGACTCAAGACGCGCAGCAAACAGGAGGCACCATGAGAGCGAACCGCACCATGGCGACGCCTTCGCAGCCTATCGTCCCCAAAAAACGCTGCGCCATCTATACGCGCAAATCCACCGACGAAGGACTGGACCAGGAGTACAACAGTCTTGAAGCGCAGCGGGATGCCGGCTTGGCATTTGTCGCCAGCCAACGCCACGAAGGTTGGGTTGCTGTTGGTGATGGCTATGACGACGGTGGCTACTCCGGTGGCAACTTGGATCGTCCCGGCCTCAAACGCCTCATGGCCGATATCGAGGCCGGCGAGGTCGATATTGTCGTGGTGTACAAAATCGATCGCTTAACCCGGGCCTTGTCGGATTTTGCCAAACTGGTCGATGTGTTCGATCGCAACGGGGTGTCGTTCGTCTCTGTCACCCAGCAGTTCAATACCACCACCTCCATGGGGCGGCTCACACTCAACATCCTGCTGTCATTCGCCCAGTTCGAGCGCGAGGTCACTGGTGAGCGCATCCGCGACAAGATAGCTGCCAGCAAGGCCAGGGGGATGTGGATGGGTGGCATGCCGCCACTCGGGTACGACGTCGTCGATCGCAAACTGGTCGTCAATGCCGCCGAAGCCGATCTGGTGCGCGGCATCTTCTGTCGGTATGCCGAGCATGGTTCTGCGGCGCAGCTTGTCCGTGAGTTTGCCATCGAAGGCCAGACCACGAAGTCTTGGGTCACGCAGGGTGGTCTGCATCGGCCAGGGCGCCCGATCGATCAGCAATACTTGTTCGCCATGCTGCGTAACCGCATCTACCTTGGCGAGATGGTGCACAAGGGCGAGAGTTATCCGGGGCAGCACCAAGCGATCGTTTCTCCAGAACTCTGGAATGCCGCCCACGCTTTCATCGAACGGCGGAAGCAGGGCCCGCGCGAGCATCGCACCGAACACCCGGCACTGCTGGCGGGTCTGCTGTTTGCACCTGATGGGCAGCGCATGATTCACCATTTCACCAAAAAGAAAAACGGACGGATCTATCGCTATTACGTACCCTACCTGCACAAGCGGCGAAATGCCGGAGCCACGCTGCAACCAGGGGCTACGGATGTAGGTGCACTGCCCGCAGCCGAGATCGAGGCTGCTGTTCTGGGGCAGATTCACATGGCCCTGCGCTCACCAGAGATTTTGGTGGCCACATGGCGTTCCTGCCAGAGGCATGCTGCGGGCGCCGATCTCGATGAAGCGCATGTGGTGATTGCCATGCAACGCATCGGCGCCGTGTGGGAGCAACTCTTTCCGATCGAGCAGCAGCGCATCACTCAACTGCTGATCGAGCGCATCCAACTACACGGGCAAGGACTGGACATTCTTTGGCGCGAGGATGGTTGGCTCGGGCTGGGGGCTGACATTGCCTCACACCCCTTGGTCGAGGAGATGAAGGAATCCACCGAGGAGGCGTTCGCATGAGGCAACCAACTAAACCGGCCACGAAGGCTGACAATCCTCGGCTGCGGATGGTTCGTATCGACATCGGCGGCGATGCCCGCAACTACACCACCGGCCAACAGCGGGTAACGGTGGTGCCGCTGACCATCCGTCGCAAACAGAATCGCAAGGTCATGATTCCGCCGGCCGGCGACGACTCGGTGCTGGGTACCGGTGGCCACGATCTGCCGATGATCAGGATGTTGGGCAAAGCTTTCTACTGGCAGCGATTGCTCGACGATGGGCGCTATCCCACCGCGAATGACCTGGCCCGATCGTTGAAGCTCGAGCCTGGTTGGGTGGCAGAAGTATTGCGCTTGACGACGCTGGCGCCGGACATCATCGAGTCCGTTCTCGACGGTCGCCAGCCCCGTGACCTGAATCTTCATACCTTGCGCGGTCGCCGTGACCAACTGCCACGTGATTGGGGCGAGCAACGCAAAGCGCTGGGGTTCGCGAACTGAACCACTGACGCCGATACACCTGCCACGACGGCGAGCCCTGCGCTCGCCGTTTCTGCTTCTGCGCCCCGAGCAATGGCGAACTAGAAGTTTCCTCGTGGTTCGCCATTCCGTCCCTCTTATGTTCGCCACCCGACGACTGAAATGAGGCCTGCAATTCCTCATCAACGTCATAGGAGGCTTACATGCCGACACCAGTCAGCAACACCCCTCGATCGCCCCACCCGGCGATCAACAGCCTGGCACCTGGCGACCGCCGGGTCCTGAACGAAAACGAGCTTGCACAGCGTTGGGGGGTCAGCCCCAAAACTTTGCAGCGCTGGCGCAGTGAAGGTCGCGGACCTCGCTACCTCAAGTTGTCGAAGAGAGTCAGCTATCCCCTCGAAGCCGTCATCGACTTCGAATATAGCGCGCTGCACGACTCGACCTCCGAGCGCGTGGCGAAGTCAGGAGGGCAAGCATGATGACTTCCCACACTTCACCTGTCGACATCGAGCAGGCCATGCCGTTGGCCGAAATGAGCATTGCTCAGATCGCCGCGCTGCCGCCGGAACAACTGCAAGAGGCACACACCAATCTGCTGACCCTGCAGTCTTTGGTCAAGGGCGTGCTCGATCGCTTCCATGCTGCGCTCGACCAACGTTATGCCGAGCAGGCCGTGGCAGTCAGGCAGGCATCCGGCAAGGACTTCGGCGTCTGCCATCTCTCCGATGGCCCACTGCGCATCACGGTCGACGTGCCCAAGAAGGTCGTCTGGGATCAGCCGCAGCTGGCCGAAATCGCCCAGCGCATCGCCGCTGCTGGCGACAAGGTCGGTGACTACATCGATACCGACTACTCGATTCCCGAGACCCGCTTCAACGCCTGGCCTTCGACCCTCAAGGAGACGTTCGCCAAGGCCCGTACCGTCAAACCCGGCAAGACCAGCTATCGGATTGCCCTCGTCCAGGAGCATCACGAATGAAAACCTCGACCCTGCATCAATCCCTGCAAGCCAAGCTCGGCGCCTATACCGGCGAACACCTGACCGCCGCGATCCGTTATCAGGACCGCTACGGCAATCTGGTGGAGAAGCCACTGCTCGACGCCACCCTGGATGAAGTGGCCTTCGCCATCCAGACCCTCAATGCCGAGAGCGCGAGCATCCACCGTCGCCGCAGTGCGCTCGACAGCCTCTACACCCTGGCCCGTGAGAATGGCTGCCTCGGCTCGGACACGGTGGGCGTGATCGCCGTGGAGGTGACGAAATGAACCAGATCGTCGCCTTCGACTTCGAGTCGCATGACGTGCGTGTCGTCCTCGGCCAGGACGGCGAGCCGATGTTCGTCGCCGCCGACCTGCTCTCCACCCTGAACCTCGATCGTAAGGCGCTGGAGCGCCTGGACGACGACGAGAAGGGTGTGAGTTCAATTCACACCCCTGGCGGGCAGCAGGAGATGACCGTGGTCAACGAGTCCGGTCTCTTCAACCTGGTGCTCGGCAGCCGCAAGCCCGAGGCCAAGCGCTTCAAGCGCTGGGTGACACACGAGGTGCTGCCCTCGGTCCGCAAGACCGGTTCCTATGCGGTGCCCGGCTCCGTGGCCGCACTGCCGGCGCCGACTCAGGACCGCGTCACCGCCATCCTGATGATCGGCGAAGCAGTGGCGAAGGTGCCCGGCGTCAAGCAAGGCATCGCCATGGCAGCGACGCTCACCTGTATCCAGGAGAACACTGGCCTGTCGGTGGAGACGATGCGTCTGGCGCTGCCCGCCTGCAACGATCCTCTGGCAGCAGTGAACCCGACAAAGCTCGGTGAGCAAATCGGTCTGTCGGCCAGGGCGGTCAACCTCCGGCTGGCGGGCCTGGGTTTCCAGAATCGCAACGACCGCGACGAGTGGGAACTGACCGATACCGGCCAGGCATGGGGCGAAGCCTTGCCGTACTCCCGCAACGGGCATTCCGGCTACCAAATCCTCTGGCGGCCTGAAGTCGCCGATCTGCTCAAGGAGGCCGCGTAATGTCTCTACCCATTATTTCAGCCGACGAACGGATGCGCGAGCGGCATAGCGCCAAGGTCGGCCTGGTCGGCTTTCCCGGTGTCGGCAAGACCACACAACTCAAGACCCTACCTGCCGATTCCACGCTGTTCGTCGATCTCGAGGCTGGCGATCTCTCGGTGCGCGACTGGCCGGGTGACACCGTGCGGCCGCGCACTTGGCAAGAGTTCCGCGACCTCGTGGTGTTCCTCGCCGGCCCGATGCCGACCGCCACCGCCGAACAGTCGTTCTCGCAGGCCCACTTCGAGCATGTCTGCACCCGGTATGGCGACCCGGCACAGCTGGCCAAATACGACACCTACTTCGTCGACAGCCTGACCGTGCTCTCGCGCCTGTGCTTCGCCTGGTGCAAGACCCAGCCGCAGGCCTTCAGCGAGAAGAACGGCAAACCGGATAGTCGGGGCGCTTACGGCCTGCTGGGCCAGGAAATGATCACGGCGCTCACGCACCTGCAACACGTCCGGGACAAGCACGTCATCTACGTCGCCATCCTCGAGGAGAAGACCGATGACTTCAACCGGCGCTACTACCAGCTGCAACTGGAAGGCAGCAAAACCGCATTGGAGTTACCGGGTGTCCTTGATGAGGTCGTGACCCTGGCCATTCTCAAGGCCGACGACGGCACGACCTACCGGGGGTTTGTCACCCGCGCCGACAACACCTTCGGCTACCCGAGCAAGGACCGTAGTGGCCGCCTCGACGCTATCGAGGAGCCGGATCTCGGCAAGCTCATCCAGAAATGCCTCGGCACCCAGAGCAACTGAGGCCGCAGGCCAATCCATCGCATTTACCCAATTCAAGGAGAAACACATGAACCAGAACACCTGGCAGGACTTCAACGATGCAGAACAGCAACAGGGTTTCGATCTCATCCCCAAGGGCGCGCTCGTCAAGGTGCGCATGACGATCAAGCCGGGTGGTCACGACGATCCTGCCCAGGGTTGGACCGGGGGTTATGCCACAGAGAGCTTCGACACCGGCAGCGTCTACCTCGCCTGCGAATTCGTCGTGCTGGAAGGCCCGTTTGCCAAACGCAAGATGTGGTCGAACATCGGCCTGCAATCCCGGAAAGGGCCAGCCTGGGGTCAGATGGGCCGCAGCATGATTCGCGGCATCCTCAATTCCGCTCGCAATGTCTCGCCTCAGGACAACTCACCCCAAGCCGCCACTGCCCGGCGCATCAACGGCTTCGCCGACTTGGATGGCATCGAGTTTCTGGCCCGCGTGGATGTCGAGAAGGACGCCAAGGGCGAGAACCGCAACGTGGTCAAGCTGGCCGTCGAACCCGATCACAAGGACTACGCGGCGCTGATGGGAATGGCGCCCAAGGTGCCGACCGGAGGCAGTTCCGCTACGCCAGCGCAGGCGACTCCGCCCCATGCGACTCCTCAGCGTCCGGCTGCCACTGGCAAGCCAGCCTGGGCACAGTAGGAGCGTGGGCATGAACGGAAAACGTTGTGGCAATTGCCATCATCTCGACCCAACAAGTGCCAGCGATATTGGCGGCTTGCGTATCGCTCGCTGCCGCCATCCGAAGGGTGTGCGCATCGGCACGACCGCCATTCGGAACGACTACGTCGAGTTGGATGCCTTCTGCTCTGAGCATGTCGTCCGTGCCCGGCGTGGATCGCAGCCGGGAGGCGGTCATGTATGAGCGGAAAGTGTTGGGTCTGCAAGCGCCAGGCCAGGGGATTCGGCTATTCCGACAGCCGGCATCGCATCGGCAACCCTCGGCGCTACCCCATCGACTGGGTGTTCTGCTCCCGACGCTGCCAGGACGCGTTTCACGCACTGTATGGCAACTGGCTGCGCGTCAAGGATGGCGGCAAGGGCATCAGGGAGGTCGTCATGATCGATCCGTCTGATGTCGAGCTGGCAGCCATGCGCAGTTGTCTCAAAGCGTTCGGCGAGGCAGCCGGCGCGATCGGGTTCACCAAGCCGCTCGGCAACTACTCCGAGGCCGAGGCGCTGCGCGTGATCGATGCCATCGTGACCTGCTACACCGATGCGATGGTCGTGCACCACGAGGCGACCAAATTCCCACCGGTGCGGGGCATGGCGCCTACCCGCGATCCGCTGGCGAGTCCGTTCGCCGATCTGGAGGATGACCTGCCTTGGGAAGACGGGAAGGGAGGCAAGTCATGATGGACTTCAACTCCTCTTCCAGCATTTCTGGACAGATCGCCGCACTGGTCGATGCCGGAATGCAGCGCGTGCGCTCCACTGAGGTGCAGCGTGAGTACCTGGGTGCTTCGCGCCTCGGGACGTCATGCGAACGTGCCCTGCAGTACGAGTTTGCTAAGGCGCCGGTCGATCACGGTCGAGAAACCGATGGGCGCTTGTTACGCATCTTCGAGCGTGGCCATGTCATGGAGGACTGCATGGTCGAGTGGTTGCGGGCAGCCGGGTTCGATCTGCGCACCCGTAAACCCAGTGGCGATCAGTTCGGTTTCTCGGCGGTCGGCGGACGCCTGCAGGGGCACATCGACGGCGTCATAGTCGATGGCCCCGAGGGCTTTGCTTACCCATCTCTATGGGAGTGCAAGTGCCTCGGATCGAAGTCGTGGCGTGACCTGGAGAAAAACCGGCTGGCCGTGGCCAAACCGATCTATGCCGCGCAGGTAGCGATCTACCAGGCCTATCTGGAGTTGCATGAACAGCCGGCAATCTTCACGGCGATCAATGCCGACACCATGGAGATCTACACCGAACTGGTGCCGTTCGATGCTGCACTGGCCCAGCGCATGTCCGACCGAGCGCTGAGGATTATTTCGGCCACGGATGCCGGAGAGTTGCTGCCACGCAGCTTTCTCGAATCCACCCACTTTGAGTGCCGGATGTGCGCATGGCAGGACCGGTGCTGGAGGAATACACCATGAACCCTTCGTCCATCACCGATGTACTTGGCGAGCGCTTAGTTGATGCAAGCGAGGCCGCCCATTGCCTGAATCTGCCGATGTACTTGCTCACTCATCCCAAGGAGCGTCAGCGGCTTGGCATACCGCATTACCGGGTCGGCGAGCTCGTGCGCTTCAAATTGCAGGAGTTGGAAGCTTGGATGCTGGCACAGGGGGGCGCGTCGAATGCTTGATTTCAACGAAGCCCATGTTGAGTTGCCACAGGACAGCGGAGTGACACGAGAGTCGTTAAGGACCGATCTCGTCGCTCGACTGGAATCGGTCCTGGCCACACTGTTCCCTGCGGGCAAGAAGCGCAAAGGGAAATTCCTCATCGGCGATGTGCTTGGCAGCCCAGGCGATAGCCTCGAGGTCGTTCTCGATGGTGAGAAGGCCGGGCTGTGGACCGATCGTGCGACCGGGGATGGCGGTGACATCTTCGATCTCATCGCTGCCCACTTGGGTGCCAATGTGCAGACGGATTTTCCGCGTGTGCTTCAGCACGCGGCAGATCTGCTTGGGCAAGCACCGTCGACGACCTCCCGCAAGGCCAAGAAGGAGCCACCCGTCGATGACCTCGGCCCGGCCACCGCGAAGTGGGACTACTTCGACGCGGCCGGAAATCTGATCGCGGTGGTCTACCGCTACGACCCACCCGGACGGAAGAAGGAGTTTCGTCCGTGGGACGCCAAACGCCGAAAGATGACGCCACCCGAGCCGCGCCCGCTCTACCATCAGCCCGGCTTGGCATTGGCCAGCCAGGTGATACTGGTCGAGGGCGAGAAATGCGCGCAGGCGCTCATCGATACGGGCGTCACTGCCACGACGGCGATGCACGGCGCGAATGCCCCGGTGGAGAAAACCGACTGGTCGCCGTTAGCCGGCAAGTCCGTACTGATCTGGCCTGACCGCGACAAGCCGGGCTGGGACTATGCGACGCAGGCAGCGCAGGCCATCCTGTCGGCGGGCGCGAAAACCTGCCACATCCTGTACCCGCCAGAGGAAGCGGCTGAAGGGTGGGATGCGGCTGACGCCATCGCCGAGGGCTTTGACGTTGCGGCATTTCTCGCTCATGGCCCACGTCTGCAGATGCACGACGTTACGGTTGATGCCGAGCCGGTAGCCAGCAGCGACGAGTCGGTATGGGGCACAGAGGATGCACTGGCCCTGGCCTTCACTCGGCGCTACCACCGCGACTGGCGATACGTGGCGACCTGGGGCCGCTGGCTGGTGTGGGACGGCAATCGCTGGCGCACCGAAGACACACTGGCCGCCACTGATCTGATCCGCAGCGTTTGCCGGCATGCCGCCGTGCGTGCCGAGAATCCCAAGGTGGCCGCCAAGCTCGCGAGTTCGAGCACGGTCGGCGGCGTGGAACGGCTGGCACGGGCGGATCGCAGGCATGCCGCCACCACCGAAGAGTGGGATGCCGATCCGTGGCTGCTCAACACCCCGGGGGGCGTGGTCGATCTCAAGACCGGACGCCAGCGTCCCCATGACCGTGCTGACCGGATGACGAAAATCACCACGGCCACGCCCGGAGGGGACTGTCCGACCTGGCGTCAGTTCCTCGACGAGGTCACGGGTGGCGATATGGAGTTGCAGAGCTACTTGCAGCGAATGGTCGGTTACGCACTGACCGGCTCGACGCGCGAGCATGCACTGTTTTTCCTGTACGGCACGGGTGCGAATGGCAAGTCGGTGTTCGTGAACACGTTGGCCACCATCCTTGGCGACTACGCCACCAACGCGCCGATGGATACCTTCATGGAAACGCGCACCGACCGGCATCCGACCGATATGGCTGGCCTACGCGGTGCACGCTTCGTGGCGGCCATCGAAACTGAACAGGGGCGACGCTGGGCCGAATCGAAGGTCAAAAACCTGACCGGTGGAGACAAGATCTCCGCGCGCTTCATGCGCCAGGACTTCTTCGAGTTCTTCCCACAGTTCAAGCTGTTTGTGGCCGGCAACCACAAGCCCGCGATTCGCAACATCGACGAGGCGATGAAGCGGCGACTGCACCTGATCCCGTTCACGATCACCGTGCCGCCCGAGCGCCGCGATAAACATCTGCAGCAGAAATTGCTGGCCGAGCGTGACGGCATCCTGGCCTGGGCCGTGCAGGGCTGCCTCGACTGGCAACGCCTGGGACGGCTCGACCCTCCTCAGCGGGTGGTGGAAGCAACCGAGGAGTATTTCGAAGCCGAGGATGCTTTGGGCCGCTGGCTGGAGGAAAGCTGTGTGCGTGAGCCCAACGCCAAGTCGCTGACCGCCGAACTGTTCACCGACTGGAAGCAATGGGCGGAAGCGGCGGGCGAATTCATCGGGTCGCAGCGGCGTTTTTCCGATCTGCTCATCACACGCGGAATCGAGAAGTGGCGCAACAGCATGGGTGTGCGGGGATTTCAGGGGATCGGCCTCAAGAACCCGCCAGCGCCCGCCTACACCCCTTACGCCGACAACTGACGCTCATGAAAAACCATCTGCCTGACGCAGCCGACGCTCTTTCACGTAACTCGCCACACGTGTGCGCGTGCGCGCCTCATGGAATGTTTCGACAAACCGTGTCGGCTGCGTCAGACCCAGAGCAAGAAAGGACTGAACACATGAACACGACGATCCTGGCCCTCGATCTGGGCACGAATACCGGGTGGGCGCTGCACCACTTGGACGGCAGCATCATCAGCGGCACACAATGCTTCAAGCCGCAGCGCTTCGAGGGCGGCGGTATGCGCTTCCTGCGCTTCAAGCGCTGGCTCAACGAACTGCTGTCGGCCAGCCATTCCATCAACGCGGTGTACTTCGAAGAGGTACGGCGTCACGCAGGCGTCGATGCCGCGCACGCCTACGGCGGGTTCATGGGCCACCTCACTGCCTGGTGCGAGCACCAGAACATCCCCTATCAGGGCGTGCCAGTCGGCACGATCAAGAAGCACGCGACCGGTAAAGGCAATGCCGGCAAGGACGAGATGATCGCAGCCGCACGGTCACGTGGTCACGACCCCAAGGACGACAACGAAGCCGATGCCCTGGCACTGCTGCACTGGGCCATCGAGACGCAGGAGGTGTGACGTGAAGATCCCGGCACAGCAATACCGCTGCCCTCTCGGCCGCCTGCAACCGCAGACCACCGACCTGGAAACTATCAAGCAGTCCGGCTGGCGCGACCAGCACATCCTCGTGGTGTCCGAGCAGGACGACCGTCTGGACTTCGTCGAGCGGGAGTTCGTGCGACGGATCGGCGAGCGCCTCTACGGAGGGAAACGTCATGGCTGAATGGACGATGGAGGATGTGGCAGCACGATTTTCTGATGCGGCAGAGACCGGACGGCGGCTGCCTCGAGTCAGGGTGCAGGGCTACTTCAATGTCTGGCCTGCCTTCGCTCGGGAGGTATGGGAGTCCTGCCCCGATGACGAGCACGTCTACCGACCCTTGCCGCCCACCCCGCAGGCCATCGATCGAATGATGGAAACGATGCGATGGGTGCAATGGCTCGAGGTGGAACAGCGACACCTTGTCTGGATGCGGGCCAAGCAATACGAGTGGAAAGTCATCTGTCGTCGCTTCGGCTGCGAGCGAACAACGGCGTGGAGACGGTGGCAACGGGCCTTGCAGATCGTTGCCGAACGCCTCAACGAGCAGGCTCATCGCGCGGTAGTGTTTTGACGTGAATTGGCGGGAATGGGTGTGCAAGAGCTGCAATCAACGGCAATCAGCGGTTTTTGACCATGCAACATCTACCCCGTATTTTCGGTAGCATGACAGCTATGATCTGGCGAGCGGTGTGGGTGTGAAACCACATCGCTCTCAGTCAGAAAATTCGACGGGTCCTTCCTGGTCAAAAACCCATGCGGGGGGCGACAGCGCGGCATTTCGATAGCGTCAGGCCGTGAAACGTGGTTACCACGGTTACCAGTTACCACCTCGGTTACCGCCCCCAGTAGTTTCCACCCAATTTACGACCCGCCCAGTGCAAAACACTGAGCGGGTTTTTGCATTCCTATGATCGAATCCCTGCGCGTTGAGTACCGGAAGGTCGAAACGCTGATCCCCTTTGCGCGTAATCCACGCACGCATTCCGATACCCAGGTGGCGAAGCTCGCTGCCAGCATTGTCGAATTCGGCTGGACCAATCCCGTTCTGGTGGATGGAAGCCAGGGAGTCATTGCTGGCCACGGTCGTCTGGCCGCTGCACGAAAGTTGGGGCTGGCCGAAGTGCCGGTCATCGAACTGGGTCACCTCACCTTGGCGCAAAAGCGCGCCTACGTGATCGCGGACAACCGCCTGGCGCTCGACGCCGGGTGGGATGAGGAAATGCTGGCGATTGAACTGGCCGAGTTGTCTGAGTCGGGTTACGACCTGACACTCACCGGATTCTCCAACGACGAGATCGAGCAGCTGTTGGTCGATGCCGAGGAACGTACGGGCAAAGATGACTCGACTGATACCGGCGATGACGCCGCTGACGAGGTGCCCGATGCGTCTGCCAATCCCGTCTCGCGTTCTGGCGACATTTGGCAACTGGGTGCGCATCGCGTGATCTGTGGTGATGCCGCCGATGCCACCGTGGTCGCTGCTTTGATGGCCGGCGACAAGGCAGCGCTCTGTTTCACGTCGCCACCGTATGGCAATCAACGGGACTACACGAACACCATCATTGATTGGGACGCCCTGATGCGCGGCGTCTTCAATCAATTGCCCATGGCCGCCAATGGCCAAGTGCTGGTCAATCTCGGGCTGATCCACCGTGACAACGAAGTCATTCCGTACTGGGATGGCTGGCTCGACTGGATGCGCACGCAGGGCTGGCGGCGTTTTGCCTGGTACGTCTGGGATCAGGGGCCGGGATTGCCCGGCGACTGGAATGGTCGGCTGGCACCTTCGTTTGAGTTTGTCTTCCACTTCAACCGCCAGGCACGTCAGGCCAACAAGATCATGCCCTGCAAGTTTGCGGGTCAGGAAACGCATCTACGCAAGGATGGCAGTTCCACGGCCATGCGCAAGAAAGATGGAACGATCGGTGGCTGGACTGCCGCCGGCACGCCCACGCAAGAGACCAAGATCCCTGATTCGGTGATTCGTGTCATGCGGCACAAGGGCAAGATCGGACAGGACATCGATCACCCGGCCGTGTTCCCGGTGGCGTTACCGCAGCACGTCATGGAAACGTATACCGACGCAGGTGACATTGTGTTTGAACCGTTCTGCGGCTCTGGTACGACGCTCCTTGCGGCACAGCGAACTGGCCGGGTGGTACGAGCCACCGAGATTGCACCCGAGTATGTCGAAGTAACTGTCAAACGCTTCCAGCAGAATTTCCCGGAGGTGCCGGTCACGCTGGCGACTACTGGGCAGACCTTTAGTGCGGTTGCCGCAGAACGATTGGGAGCACCAGCATGACGATCTCCTGGCTGGCCGACAAGATCGAACATTGGCCGACCGACAAACTCGTGCCCTATGCGCGGAATGCGCGCACGCACTCGGATGCGCAAGTGGCCCAGATCGCTGCCTCAATCGCTGAGTTCGGATTCACCAATCCGATCCTGGCGGGTAGCGATGGCGTCATCGTGGCCGGGCATGGTCGCCTGACTGCAGCCCAGAAACTCGGTATCGCTATCGTACCTGTCGTGATCCTCGACCACCTGACGCCGACCCAGCGTCGCGCTCTGGTAATCGCGGATAACCGCATCGCCGAGAATGCCGGGTGGGACGAGGCCATGCTGCAGGTCGAACTGGCCGATCTCCAGGGCGATGACTTTGACTTATCGCTGACGGGCTTCGATGCCGATGCACTCGCTGATCTTCTCGCCGGAGAGGAGACGACGTCTGATGGTCAGACCGATGAGGATTCTGTTCCTAACGTCGGCCCGTCGATAACGCGCCCGGGTGATGTCTGGATCTGCGGCAACCACCGCGTGATCTGTGGTGATTCGACGGATGCCAGCACCTACGATGCGCTGATGGCCGGTGAGATTGCTGACATGGTATTTACCGACCCACCCTACAACGTGGACTACGCCAACACCGCCAAGGACAAGATGCGGGGAACGGATCGCCCCATCCTGAACGACAACCTCGGTGCTGGCTTCCACGACTTCTTGCTGACAGCACTGACGCCCACGTTGGCCCACTGCCGTGGCGGTATCTACGTGGCGATGTCCTCCTCCGAACTTGATGTTCTGCAGTCGGCCTTTCGCTCGGCGGGCGGCAAGTGGTCGACGTTCATCATCTGGGCGAAGCACACCTTCACGCTGGGGCATGCCGACTATCAGCGACAGTTTGAGCCGATCCTGTACGGCTGGCCTGCCGATGGAATACGGCACTGGTGCGGTGCACGCGACCAGGGTGACGTCTGGAATATCAAGAAGCCGCACAAGAACGATCTGCACCCGACCATGAAGCCGGTCGAGTTGGTCGAACGTGCGGTGCGAAATTCCAGTCGCCCGGGCGACATCGTGCTGGACTCGTTCGGCGGCTCGGGAACAACCATGATTGCGTCCGAGAAGTCAGACCGCAAGGCCCGGCTGATCGAGTTGGATCCGAAGTACGTCGATGTGATCGTGCGTCGTTGGCAAGAGTATGCCGGAGCGCAGGCCACCCGCCAATCGGACGGAGTGGCGTTCGATGCCTTGGTGTCAGAACCGGGTGGTCTTGAAAACCGTGAAGCCGTTGGGTGTGTGGCGAACGAAACGTAGCCACTTGCCGTTGCCGCTGCGCTCGGCAGTGACCCAGAGCTCGTCGGTGCCAGAGATGCGGATTTCCTGGCCGGGTTCGAGGCCGTTGATTCGTTGGTCGATGGTGGTTGTCATTGCAATCCCCTTTATGCCATCTCGTAGCCGGCGCACTCGAGGCGCGATGCATCGGCCGGGGTCACCACCCAAAACTCACCGCGCTCGCCGTCGTGGTCGCCCAGGACGATGCGCATCGGGTAGGTGGCTCGGTTGGCAAAATTCGAGGCGTTGGCCAGGGTGTTGAACCGGAACATCGTGCTCTTGATCAGGGTCTTGAGGGTGCTAATGGTCATTTGTGTCTCCTGCGGGTTGATCGTTGCGACACCCGTAGTAACGCGCTGTTAGATTGAGAAGCCAAGCGGAAGATTGAACTATTTTCGATCTTTCTGCTTGGCCTGATTGCGTACTAGCGGTGACCCGTCACGGCGGCCAGTTTGCTGCGCGCCGACTCGGTCTGCCACCGGCACGGACCTTTGCCGCTCTTTGCTTCTGCGTCCCATCGCGCTGCGATTTCAGCATCCGTCCAGCCCTTGGCGGTGAGGTAGGCGTAATCGTCGGCGTCATAATTGGCATGCTGCTGGAGGGCGTCGTTCGTTTGCATGAGGATCTCCTTCTGGTTGATTGATGCGACATGCGTATGAACGCGCTGTTCAATCAAGAAGCCAAGCGAAAGATTGAAGTAATCCTGGTCGTTGGTTTATTCGCGGTGCGACACTCGCCAGCCCTTCGGATTTGGCCCTAGGCCTTGCACGGGCATGTAATCTCAGATAAACAGAGGCCCTAACCTTTGAGCAAGTCCGTAATAACGCGAAACTCGCCTATCGCCGCATGTAGCGCGTCCAGAAGGCAGCGCTCTGCCTGGTCGCCTGCTAAGTGCAATTCGACGCCACCGTCGATCACTGCGGCGTGTGCGATGAAACCCACATCGCCAGTACTCGTGATTCGTAGCACGACGCCGACATCCTTTGGGTCCTGTGCACGGAAAATGTCGACGGTCACGCCACCGGTGCCGCGTTCGTACTGCACGGACTTGCTGTGGACGTGTCGGGTCTCGGCGCAGAGATTCAGGCAACCGTTAAGCTTCCTTCGACCTACGAGGCGAGGGGGTTCTGGCTGGGACAAAGGGATTCTCCGCAGGGATGTCAGTAGACTCATTCGATACTAGCATAGGCACGAATTCGCCGGAAATCGCGCCTATGCACTCCAGGCAGATCGATTGAGGCTTTGGTGGAGAAGCCAGCCGCTTGGCCCTTTCGTAGATCTTTCTGCTCAGGCGATCCGGTAGATCCGTTCGCCGCCCTGCGGCTTTTCGGACACGATGATCAGTCCGAGCTTCTTATTTAACGTGCCGGCGAATGTGCCGCGCACCGTGTGCGCCTGCCAGCCGGTGGCGTCCATGATCTGCTGGATCGTCGCGCCCTCGAGACGTTGCAGCATCTGGATAACCGTAGCCTGCTTGCTGTGCTCGCGGCGGCGTGGCTTGCCCTCGACGCCAACTTTCAGCAGTCGCTTGGCCGAACTCTCTTTTTCTTGCGCCCAGTTGGCCTCAGCGGTCGACACGGCGGCCTCGATTTCTGGGTCGGGGTGCTTAGTAGCCGGCGTTGGCCGTGCGCGTCCAAGGGCGTCGTACCCCTCTGCGGCGACGAACCAGTCCTGACCGCCGTTGCTGGTAATTAGGGCCTTGTTGAAGAGGCCGGCAATTACTTTCTGCCGAGCCCCACCCTTGACCCCATCGGGAAACCAGATGATGCGTCCATCGGGTTGATCAGCAGCGTGCTCGAGGACTTCGCGCTGGGTGTCGGTGAGTTTGATTTCGGTAGTCATGGTGATCTCCTTGATCGTTGGTGATGGTGATTGCATGAACGCGCTGTTCAATACAGAAGCCAAGCCTTATCTGCCCGGCTTCCGAATCTTTTTTAGTCATCTTTCGGCGGATTGCCACCGGCCTCTACGCCAGCCTTGAACGCGGCTTCGAGGGCGCTCTTGATGCCCCACACGGTCACTTCGTGAAAATCGAGGCGATCGGATTTGCGTGTTTCGAGGGTGTCGACAAAAAGGTGATCGAGGGCAATGCGGGTCAGGAGGGTGTCGATCTGGCTCATGGTGATGTCCTTGTGACGTCGTTGATGGTGATTGCATGAACGCGCTGTTCGGGAGGAAAGCCAAGCGGGAAATTGCATCTGTTTGAGGACATCTGCACCCGGCTTGAGGTAAATCATGGGTCTGTCGATTCGCGCCTACGCCAGGCATCGCGGCGTCTCTCACGTTGCCGTCAAGAAGGCCATCGACACGGGTCGAATTACTCAGGGGGCGGATGGCACGATTGATCCTGAGCAAGCCGATCGGCAGTGGGAACAGAACACTGCGTCACCGCGCAAGCCATCGCCTGCGCCAAAAGTCGCGGTCGCACCGAAAACACCACGTGCCGTTGCTCAGGAACCGCCGCCCGAATCGCCTACGCCGACACTCTCTACTGGCGGCACCTCGCTTCTGCAGGCGCGCACGGTCAACGAGGTCGTCAAGGCACAGACCAACAAGGTGCGGCTGGCGCGGCTCAAAGGTGATCTGGTTGATCGCTCGCAAGCGATCGCCCATGTGTTTCGACTGGCCCGCACCGAACGCGATGCGTGGCTCAACTGGCCGGCACGCATCTCAGCGCAGATGGCCGCAAAGCTCGAAGTGGATGCCCATGCTTTGCATGTCGCGATCGAGGCGGCCGTGCGTGAGCACTTGATGGAGTTGGGCGAACTGCGCGCCCGGGTGGATTGATGGATACAGACTACGACGGCGAACTCGATATCGAGCGTGCCTGGCGCGAAGGTCTGATTCCGGATCCATTGCTCTCGGTCTCGGAATGGTCGGATCGGCATCGGATGCTGTCCTCCAAGGCGTCCAGTGAGCCGGGGCGCTGGCGCACCAGCCGCACGCCGTACCTGAAAGCCATCATGGATTGCCTGTCGCCGACCTCGCCTGTCGAGCGAGTGGTGTTCATGAAAGCTGCCCAGTTGGGTGCGACCGAGATGGGCAGCAACTGGATCGGCTACGTCATTCACCATGCACCCGGCCCGATGATGGCGGTGTGGCCAACCGTCGAGATGGCCAAACGGAACTCGAAGCAGCGGATCGATCCGTTGATCGAGGAGTCGGCCATCCTGAAAGAACTGATTGCGCCGGCACGCAGTCGCGACTCAGGCAATACGATTCTGGCGAAAGAGTTTCGCGGCGGTGTCCTGGTGATGACCGGGGCCAACAGCGCCGTGGGGCTACGCTCAATGCCGGTGCGTTACTTGTTCCTCGACGAGGTCGATGGCTATCCGATCGATGTTGATAGTGAGGGCAGCGCGGTGGCCTTGGCCGAGGCCCGCACCCGCACCTTTGCGCGCCGGAAGATTTTTATCGTATCGACGCCAACGATTGCTGGCGTCAGTACCATCGAGCGCGAATACGAAGCTAGCGACCAGCGCCGCTACTTCGTTCCCTGCCCGCATTGTGGGCATCGGCAGTGGTTGCGCTTCGAGCAATTACGATGGGAGCGTGACGAAAACGGTAATCGGCCCGACACGGCCGCCTACGTCTGCGAGTCCTGCGAGGTACCGATTCCTGAGCATCACAAGACGTGGATGCTGGAACACGGCGAATGGCGAGCAATGGCTGACGTACCGAGCAAGACCGCCGGTTTCCATTTGTCGAGCCTGTACAGCCCGATTGGTTGGCGTAACTGGCGGGAAATCGCCGCCGCATGGGAGAGTGCCATCAGCAAGGAAGCCGGATCGGCCGCCGCCATCAAGACCTTCAAGAACACTGAACTCGGTGAAACGTGGGTCGAGGAAGGCGAAGCACCCGACTGGCAGCGCCTGCTGGAACGCCGCGAAGACTACCGGATGGGTTCCATTCAGGAAGGTGGATTGCTCCTGACGGGTGGCGGCGACGTGCAGAAAGATCGCATCGAGGTCTCCATCTGGGCGTTCGGGCGTGGCAAGGCTTCGTGGCTTGTCGAGCACCGGGTGCTGATGGGCGACACCGCGCGACCCGAGGTCTGGAATCAGTTGGCTCGCCTGCTTGATGAAACCTGGACGCATACCTCCGGGGCATCGGTACCGCTGGTGCGCTTCGCGCTGGATACCGGCTTTGCGACACAGGAAGCCTATGCCTTCGTGCGCGCAGTGCGTGATTCCCGCGTGATGGCGGTCAAGGGTGTGGCGCGTGGCGCGGCACTGGTCGGCACCCCGACGGCAGTGGATGCGACCACCGGCGGTAAGAAACTGCGCAGGGGCATCAAGGTGTTCTCGGTCGCGGGTGGTATTGCCAAACTGGAGTTCTACAACAACCTGCGCAAGTCAGCCGATGTGGCAGACGATGGTGTGAACACGGTCTATCCAGCCGGCTTCGTGCATCTGCCCAAAGTCGACGCCGAGTTCATCCAGCAACTCTGCGCCGAGCAACTGGTGACCCGGCGTGACCGTAACGGCTTCGCGATTCGCGAGTGGCAGAAGATGCGCGAGCGCAACGAAGCACTGGACTGCTACGTCTATGCCCGCGCGGCAGCCGCCGCATCCGGTCTTGATCGCTTCGAGGAACGCCACTGGCGAGAACTGGAAAAGCAACTCGGACTGGCACCACCGCCCGACCCGATTAACCACGAAGCCAAACCCGAGGCCACCCAGCGAGGTGGCCTCGCTGTTTCTGACAACCGGAGGCCAACTCGTCGCCTGGTGCGCAGCCGCTGGCTTACGTAACCAACTCGCCACTTAGCGGAGCGCCATGTCGCTGCAAGCCCAGATCCTCAGCTTCGTCGAACGCGTTGCCGAAAAGTTTGCCGGCGTCGATGCCCGGATCGGCGGCATCGACCAGTTGGACACGCTGGACAAGTCGAATCTGGTCACCGCGATCAACGAACTGGCCGCCCGAGGAAATGGCGGGAGCACCAGCGGCGGCGTGGCCTATACGCACTTGCAGTCCCTGGCCAACACGGTCTGGACGATCAACCACAACCTCGGCATGCGGCCCGCCGTGACGATTCTCGACACCGGCGGCAACGAGGTCGAGGCCGATGTCGTGCACACGAGTTTCAACCAACTCGTCATTCGCTTTGCCGTCCCGATCGCCGGGATCGCTCGTCTTACCTGATCACCTGAAAGGAAAACCTCCATGTCTCGCAAGCAACTCTCTGATCTCGATTTTGGCGGCGTCGCCCGCATCCGCAATCTACCGGCCCCGGTCAATCCGGATGAACCAGTACGCCAGCAGGATCTCAACTCGGCGGTTGAAGGCTTGGCGTGGAAGGACTCGTGCCGGGTGGCGAGTCAGGCCAACGTAAACCTCTCGTCGCCGGGCGCATCGATCGACGGCATCACGCTCACCGTCGGCGACCGCATCCTGGTCAAGGCCCAGACCGTTGGATCGGAAAACGGACTCTACATCTGGAACGGCGCAGCGGTGGCCATGACGCGCAGTCTCGATGCTTCGACCAGTAGCGAACTGGAACAGGCGGTCACCACGGTCGAGGAAGGCACTTCAGCGGGTACGAGTTGGCGGCAGTCGGTCGTCAATTTCGTGCTCGATACCGGGTCGGTGACCTGGTTGCAGTTCGGTGCCGCGATCGGCGCGGCCTCGGAAACCAGTTCCGGCATCGCCGAAATTGCGACGCAGGCGGAAACCGATGGTGGCACCGACGATCTGCGTTTCGTCACGCCCCTGAAGCTCAATACCTGGGCCAACAAAACCCGCCGCGCACAGGCAACCATTGGGGACGGCAGCGCCACGCAGTTCGACGTCAATCACAACTTTGCTACGCGCGATGTCCTCGTTCAAGTCTATCAAGCCTCCGGCAACTACGAGCAGGTGAACTGCGACGTGAGTCTGCCCACGGCCAATTCGGCACGACTCAACTTTGCCGCCGCGCCGGCCAGCAATGCATACCGTGTCGTGGTGATGGGTTGATCGGAAGCTGATCGGTGAAAGATCTCTCCTACCGGGCAGTTTCGGTGGTCTCCGTGCTACCCGCCGCATCAGCCGCACTGGCCGGCGTCATTGTGCGGCTGTCCACCGACAACAAACCGTACTGGTGCAACGGTACGACCTGGGTCGACATGACTTTGCTCGGCAGCACCGATACACGCTTGACAACGGTTCGCCTTGCGGCCGATGTCATCAACAATACGAAGACACTTGCCGACGTCACTTCGCTGGCGTTTGCGCTGGCGGCCAACAGCACCTACACGATTGACGCAAAGGTGATGTTCCAGACGGCAGCGACCGCTACCGGCATACGCCTCACCCAGACGGTGCCTACTGGAGCGACAGTCGTGGCGCAGTGGAACACGCCGACTTCGCTGACGGCCCGCACGCTGGCCAATCAGCGCGCCGCCGATTCGGGAGCAGCCACGACCGGGGTTGATGTGGCGAATGCCAACACGCTGGCCAGCGGCTCGATCCTTGTCATAACTGGCGCGACGGCCGGAAATCTACAAATTCGCTTTGCCTCCGAGGTTGCCGGCTCCAACGCAGTGGTCAAGGCCGGCAGCAATCTCGTGGCCACCAAGGTCGCCTAGAAAATCATGGCCTATACGCAAGAACAACTCAGCGCCCTCGAAGCCGCGCTGGCCAAGGGCGAGAAGCGCGTCACCTTCGGCGACAAGACGGTCGAGTACCGATCCGTTGAGGAATTGCGCCAAGCCATTCTGGATGTGGAACGTGGCCTCTACGAGCAAGCGGCTGACACCGGTCTGTGGCCCCGCGCACCTCGGCAGATCCGGGTCACTACATCGAAGGGCACGTGATGCGCTTGTTCAAAGCCTTTCGCAGCATGGGCCGGAAGCTCTTCGGCGGCTCGCCCACCTATGATGGGGTGGGCGGCGGTCGTCGTGCGCTGGCCTGGTCAGTTGGCAATCCCGGTGCCGTCGCGGCGCTGCTTTTCACCCAGCATGAACTGCGGGCCAAGAGCCGTGATCTGGTTCGTCGCAATGCCTGGGCGAATTCGGCGCTCGAGTCCTACGTGGCCAACGCCATCGGTACCGGCATCAAGCCGCAATCGATGGTGCCGGAGGCCACGGTACGCGAAGCCATTCAGGCACTGTGGCGTGATTGGACCGTCGACGCCGATGCCGCAGGGCTCACCGACTTCTATGGACTGCAGGCGCTGGCCTGTCGGGCGATGCTCGAAGGTGGCGAAGCCCTGGTGCGGCTACGTTATCGCCGACCCGAAGATGGATTGCCGGTGGCGCTGCAGCTTCAAGTGCTTGAAGCCGAGCATCTGCCGGTGACACTCAACACCACGGCAGAAAATGGAAACCTGATCCGTGCCGGCATCGAGTTTGACCGGCTTGGACGGCGCGTGGCCTATCACCTCTACCGCTCGCATCCCGAGGACGGCATGTTGGCCCCGATGTCCGGGGACGGCGGGCTCACGACTGTGCGTGTCGATGCCGCCGAGATCATTCACCTTTTCCGAGCACTGCGCCCGGGACAGATTCGCGGCGAGCCGTGGCTGGCGCGTGCGCTCGTCAAACTGAACGAACTCGACCAGTACGACGACGCCGAACTGGTGCGCAAAAAAACCGCCGCGATGTTCGCCGGTTTTGTGACACGTCTCGCTCCCGAGGACAACCTGCTCGGCGAAGGCCTGTCCGACCCCAACGGTGTGGCGCTCGCGGGTCTCGAGCCCGGCACCATGCAGATTCTGGAACCGGGCGAAGACATCAAGTTCTCGCAGCCAGCGGATGTCGGCGGTTCTTACTCGGAATTTCTGCGCATGCAGTTTCGCGCAGTGGCGGCAGCGATGGGCGTTACCTATGAGCAACTGACCGGGGATCTCACTCAAGTCAATTACTCCTCGATCCGGGCCGGGCTGCTGGAGTTTCGCCGCCGCGTTGAAGCCTTGCAGCATGGCGTGATCGTCCATCAACTGTGCCGTCCGATCTGGCAAGCCTGGATGGCCCAAGCCGTTCTCGAAGGCGCACTCACGCTGACAGGCTATGCCCGTGGCGGGATTGCCAAGCGCCGTGAGTATCAGGCCGTCAAATGGATTCCCCAAGGCTGGCAGTGGGTCGATCCATTGAAGGAGGCCGATGCCATGAAAGCGGCGATTCGCTCGGGCCTCATGTCCCGTTCGGAAGCCATCTCGGCCAACGGCTACGACGCCGAGGACGTGGATCGCGAAATCGCTGCCGACAACGCCCGGGCGGATGCCTTCGGCCTGGTCTTTGATTCCGACCCGCGTCACGAATTGCCGACGCCGGCACCAGTGGTCCAGCCACCCGATTCTCAACCGCAAGGAAACTGAAATGCAGCTACCGCACCTGGCGTCCCGTCTGTACGGGACGCCGCTCCTTGTCGCCCGTTCCAAGCTCGACATCATCCTGGCGGTGTTGGGTGATCGCATCGGCTGGCCAGATCCGAAATCCGCGCTGCCAATTCCGCCCCCGCGTGGTCTGCCTGATCCGCCCCCCGGTATTGCCGTGATTCCGGTCTACGGCACGCTGGTTCGTCGCTCGCTCGGCATGGAAGCAGCGTCCGGACTTACGTCCTATGGCGAGATCAGCGCGATGCTCGACGCAGCTCTGTCCGACCCGAGTGTCACCGGCATCCTGCTCGATGTGGATTCCCCTGGTGGCGAAGCCGGTGGCGTGTTCGAACTCGCCGGGCGAGTGCGTGCCGCCGACGCCGTGAAACCCGTCTGGTCGATCGCTTCTGACTCGGCATTCTCGGCGGCCTACGCCATCGCCTCAGCGGCATCCCGGGTCTATGTGACGCAGACCGCCGGGGTCGGCTCGATTGGCGTTATTGCCATGCACGTCGATCAGTCCGCGCGTGACGCCCAGGAGGGCTATCGCTACACGGCCATCACCGCCGGCGACCAGAAGAACGATTTCTCGCCCCACCAACCGCTGGACAAAGAGGCGTCAGTACGACTGCAGGCCGAGGTGGACCGGCTCTGCAGCATCTTCGTCGATCACGTGGCCGTGATGCGCAACCTTGAACCGCGTTTCGTTCGCTCCACCCAAGCCGGGCTGTACTTCGGCCCCGAGGCTGTGACCGCAGGGCTCGCCGATGCGCAAGCCAGCTTCGACACCGTTCTCACTGACTTTAGTTCGTTTCTCACGGCACGTCGCTCGCGGAATGCGGCGGCCCACAGCCTGTCCGTTTCCGCGCCCTCTCAACAGGAGATTCCTATGAAGCTCGAAACACCCGACGTTCCCATTGCACCCGAAGCACCGACACTGCCCCCAACGCAATCGCCTGCCGAATCCCCGGCCGAGTCGTCCAGCACGGCGACCACTGATGACGTTGTCGACGATGCCATCAAAACCGCGACTCAAGCGGCCCGCGCCGACGCTCTGGCGATCGCGGAACTCTGCCAATTGGCTGGTCAGCCACAGCGCATTGCCACCTTCCTCGCTGAAGGTGCCAGTGAATCTCAGGTGCGAAGGGTCTTGCTGGCCTCGCGTGCCGAGAGCCCCGAGATCACTTCGGTGATCCATCCCGATGCCGCTACCAAGGCGGCTTCTCCCGAGCAAAACCTGCTCATGAAAGCCGTCAAGAAACTCACTGGAAAGGACTGATCCATGAACGCCCAATTTACGCCACTACGCGAACCCGTCAATCTCGGCGATCTCCTCAAGTACGAAGAAGGCCGCCTCAATTACTCCCGCGAGCAGGTCACGGTCGCCTCAGGGCAGAACCTGGAACTTGGTGCGGTCGTTGGCCGCGTCACGGCCACAGGCAAGCTGAAGCGCTTTGATCCGGTCGCCACTGATGGCACCGAAGACGTCGCCGGCATTCTGCTGGGCGCGGTCGACGCCACCCTAATTCAACGCGACGACGCTTTGCTGCTCGCGCGTCACGCCATCGTCGCCTCGAATGCTGTGGTCTGGCCTGTCGGCATTACCACCGAGCAGAAAGCGGCCGCCATTGCCGCCCTCGAAGCGCGCGGCATCCTCATCCGTCAATCCGCTTAAGGAACTCATCACCATGAACAATGTGTTCAACACCCCGGCTTTCTCGATGGCGGCACTCACGTCGGCCATCAATATCATTCCCAACCGCTACGGTCGCATGGAAGCACTCAATCTGTTTCCGGCCAAACCCGTGCGTACCCGGCAGGTCATCGTCGAAGAGCAAAACGGGGTGCTCAACCTGCTGCCCTCGATGCCGCCAGGGTCGCCCGGCACGGTTGGCGCACGTGGCAAGCGCACCGTGCGCTCCTTCGTCATTCCCCACATCCCGCACGACGATGTGGTGTTGCCCGAGGAAGTTCAGGGCATTCGTGCCTTTGGCTCGGAAACTGAGATGGAGTCCGTGGCCGGTGTCATGGCGCGGCATCTGGAGACCATGCGCAACAAGCATTCGATCACCCTGGAGCACCTGCGCATGGGCGCGCTCAAGGGCGTCATTCTGGATGCCGATGGCTCGGTGATCTACGACCTCTACGACGAGTTTGGCATCACCCCGGCCACCGTCAATTTCGAACTCGCCGTCGCCGGCACCAACGTCAAGAAGAAGTGTGCCGATGTGCTGCGCCACCTCGAGGACAACCTTAAGGGTGAGTTCATGACCGGCATCCACTGCCTGTGCTCGCCGGAGTTCTTCGATGCCCTGACCGACCACGCCAAGGTGAAGGACGCTTACACGTACTGGCAGCAAGGTGCCGTGCTGATCAACGACATGCGTGCCGGTTTTACCTTCGGTGGCGTGACCTTCGAGGAGTATCGCGGCCAGGCTACCGATGCCACGGGTGCGACGCGTCGCTTCATCGCGGCGGGTGAAGCACATTGCTTCCCGATCGGCACGGTGGACACTTTCAGCACCTACTTTGCGCCGGCTGATTTCAACGAAACCGCGAACACACTTGGCCAGCCGCTGTACGCCAAGCAGGAACCCCGCAAGTTTGATCGCGGCACCGATCTGCATACCCAAGCGAATCCGCTGCCGATGTGCCATCGCCCGGGTGTGCTGGTGAAACTCACAGCGGCCTGACGCCAATGAACGTCGCTGATCTGTACGACGCTGCCGCGCGCTGCGGACTACTGACCCCGGTCAAGGTGGGAACGGGGGCAGCAGCTGTCACGGTGCAGGCGGCGTTTCGTGCGCCGGATGACAGCGTACTCGATGGCCTGGCGCTCTCGCGTGACTACCAGATCGAGTACCCGAGCGAGCGTCTGACGCTGAGCCAGGGCGATGCAGTGGAAATTGCAGGCCAATCCTACCGTGTGCGTGAAGTGCGCCAGATCCGGGATGGTTCCGAGTCGGTGGCGACCTTGTCGAGGTTGTGATGCAGAGCATCCGCGAACAGATCATTCAAACCGTGGTGGCGAGGCTCACGCTCGTTGCCTCGGCACAGGGAGCGACGATCCGTCGCCAACCCACGGTGCCGACTGATCGGGCACAACTGCCCACGCTGCTTGTGTTTCCCGACTCCGAAGCGGTGCGTCGCGTCAACGATCGCACGGAGCGAGAACTCGTGATTCGCATCGTGGCGCTGGCGGTTGGAACGGCGACGGAAATCCCCGAGCCCATGGCCGATCGCCTGATGACCGCCGCACACGCGGCGTTACTGGCCGACGTGACGCTCGGTGGCCTGGCGCTGGGGATGGAAGAAACCGACACCGACTGGCAGCAAGACGACGCCGACATGGATGTGGCGGCACTGCCATCCCGCTACCGCATCACCTACCGCACATTTGCCCACGACCTCACCCAGAAAGGATAAGTCCATGCCGCAAATCGAACTTCTCAAGATCCACACCCATGCCGGCGTCGAGCATGGCGCAGGTGCCGTCATCGATGTCGATGGCAGCACGGCGAATTGGCTCATCGAGCACGGCGTTGGCCAGGCCGCCACGGCAGCAGAGCCACGACGATCCCGTCACAACGAAGCAACCCCAGTCTCTCCACTCACCTCACACAAGGAGTAACACCTCATGAGCTATTTTTCTGGACAAGGACGCGTCTTCATCGGTTCGCGTGACATCAACGGTAATCCGCAAGGGCTCACCTTCGTCGGTAACGTCCCCGACCTCAAGGTTTCGCTGTCGGTCGAAACCCTGGAGCATCAGGAATCCCAATCCGGCCAGCGACTAACCGATCTGCAACTCATCAAGACCAAGAAGGGCGAGTTTGCCTGCACGCTGGAAGAACTGATTCAGTCGAATCTGGAACTCGCGCTTTACGGTTCCACCACCGTTGTGACCACCGGCACTGTTACCGACGAGCCCGTTATTGCCACCGCCGAACTCGGCAAGCTCTATCTGCTGGGCAAGCAAAACGTCTCCACCGTGGTGATCAAGGCGGGGGCGGCGACCGTGGCGGCAGAAAAATACACGGTCAACGCCAAGCACGGCTCGATCATGTTTAACGACATCACCGGCGTCACGGGTGCCATCGTCGCCAGTTACAGCTACGGCGCGGCCAACGTCACGGCGATGTTCACGCAGCCACTGCCCGAGCGCTGGGTGCGCTTCGAGGGTCTGAACACGGCGGACGCTAACAAGGAAGTCGTGATCGACCTCTATCGGGTGGCCATCAATCCGACGAAGGACTTGTCGGTGATCGGCACGGAATTAATGAAGTTCGAATTGTCGGGTCAAGTGTTGGCAGATCTCACCAAGGCGGCCGCCGGTGCGCTGGGTCAGTTTGGCCGCATCGTGTTGTTGTGATGGGAGGCGACACTTTTGCTGCGCTGCCGCCGGTGCCGGTGACGCTCGTCATCGGCGGCGAACGCCTCGATCTCACGCCGCTCAAGGTCGGCGATGTGCCGGCCTTCGCTCGCGCCTTGCAACCAGTGGTAGCCAGCCTGTCGGCGTCTCCCGACTGGCTGGCGCTCCTGGCCGAGCATGGTGAGGCGGTAATCGACGCGGTCGCAATCGCCAGTCGTCGCCCGCCCGAGTGGGTGACGAATCTGGCACTCGACGACGCAGTACGTTTGGCTGAAGCGGTATTCGAGGTGAATGCTGATTTTTTTATCCAGCGCGTGCTGCCGAGCCTGACCGAGGCTGCGACGCGGGTAAGCCAAACCCTGAGAGCCAGGATCCCTGGAGCGATGTAGTCCAGCGCCTGATCGATGCCGGGCATGCCTACGCCAGCATCCTGAATTACACCCTGGCGCAGGTCGATGCCTTCATCGCCGCGATCGATCGGCAGGAGTCGCGGCGACTAGCGAATCTGTTGTCGGTCGTGAGTGTTGGGGCACAGGGCAGCAGTGATGCCATCAAGAAGTTCATGAGGCGCCTTGATGCTTAAGATTTCCCTGACCACTTCCGGCCTGCTCGACAAATCCACGCTCGAGGCCTGGACGCGACAAAAGCAGGCCGCCATTCACAAGGCTGTGGCCACGGGCATGCAGGCTGGCGGCAAGTCGGTGGCCGATCTCGTGCGCAGCAAAATGAAGTCGGATTTCACGGTGAAGAAAGCAGCCTTCGTGAATTCGTTGCGAGCCAGGGTCTATGACCGCAACCCCGACAAATTGCCGGCGGTTCTCATCGGCTCGAAGATTCCCTGGCTGGGTATCCATGTCCGCGGCGGAACCCTTTCTGGCCGAATGCTGATTCCATTGACCGAGGAAGGTCGCCGCATCGGTCGTCGAGCTTTCAAGCGGGTCATCGACACGCTGATTCGCTCGGGCAACGCGTATTTCATCCGTAAAAACGGCCAAGCCATTCTGATGGCAGAAAACCTCCGAGAGAACGCCTCGGCCCTGACCCGGTTCAAGCGCGCGGAACGCCAGCGCACCGGCACGAAGTCGATCAAGCGCGGCACGGAGATTCCCATTGCCGTGCTGGTACCGAACATAACCATGAAGCGTCGCTTCGATCTGGAAGGCACGGTGCGCGGCCAGTTGCCCGTCCTGGCCCGTGCCATTGAGAAGCAACTGAACAAGATTTGAGAGAGATGAACTCGTCGTGACTCAGGATCGTGCCCAACTGCTGATTACCGCCGTCGACCAGACCCGCTCGGCCTTCGACTCGATTCGCGGCAATCTCGCCAAGCTTGGGAATGAATCGAACCGGGTCAAAGGACTCCTGGCGGGCCTGGGCGTTTCGCTGTCTGTGGCCGGCTTCGCTGCCATGATCAAGAACGCCATCGATGCGGCCGATCAGCTGAACAAGTTGTCGCAGAAGATTGGCATCTCGGTCGAAGCCCTGTCGACGCTGCGCTTTGCAGCGCAACTGTCGGATGTGAGCCTGGAGACTTTGCAGAAGGGCATCAAGGGGCTGTCACAGAACATCGCCGAAGCCAATACCGGCATCGGCGACGGGGCGCAGGTGTTCGATGCCCTGGGAATTTCCGTCAAGAACGCCGATGGCAGCATGAAGTCCACCGAAGCCGTGCTGCTTCAGATGGCCGATGTCTTCGCCAACCTGGAGGATGGCGCGGTCAAAACGGCGCTCGCCGTAAAGCTGTTCGGCAAGAGCGGCATGGACATGATCCCGTTCCTGAATCAGGGGGCGGCTGGCATCAATCAACTGACCGCCGAGGCCGAGCGGCTAGGCCTCAAGCTCACCACAGAGACGGCACGCTCCGCTGAGGCGTTCAACGACAACCTCACGGCGCTCAAGGCTTCAAGCTCTTCGCTAGGCATCGCTTTGGCCCGCGATTTCCTGCCGGAACTGACCAACATCACCAACGCCATGCGCGAGGCCGCTAACGAGGCAGGAACGCTGAAGGCCTTGTGGGTCGGTCTGGGTGGAGTCGGCAATCTGATCTTCAACGGCACCGAGATCAAGCAGGCACGAGACGAGATCAAACGCATTCAGGAACTGGTCGATTCGACGCGGACGAAGGTCGACTCCGGCAAGGCCCCTGTGCCGTTTATGCCTTTTGACGTCAAGTTCAACGAGGGTGCGATGGCGACCCTGCGCAAGAATCTCGCCCAGTGGGAGCAGGAACTGGCGGGGGCCAAGAAGCGATTGGACGACCTGACCAGTCCGAAGCGCCCCGAAGAAAAGACCCCGACGGGCAAGCCGACCGAGGACATGCAGCGGATCGCCTGCGTGGTGTCGGGAGGGCAATGGGTCAATGGCAAGTGCGAAAAGAAAGCCACAGGCGGAACCGAAAAGGACACGACCGGTGCACAACTCGCCGTGGTCAAGGCGCAAGCCGAGTCCGAATTCAAAGTGCTGAAGGAAAGTCTCGATCTGCAAAAAACAGCACTGGACCGTTCCCTCGACGACCGCCTGGTGTCCGTGCGCGACTACTACGCACGCAAGACACAAATTGAGCAGCAAGCCATCGACCAGGAGCTTGCCGCCAAGCAGCAGGAACTGAGGGCGCAATCGACGGTGGCGGTCGGCGGCAAGGATGAAGCGCAGCGCTTGCGCGCCAAGGCCGAGGTGAAGAAGCTCGAAGGCGAGATCATCGTGCTCAACATGAAGCGCGGCGACGTCGAGATTATCAACGCGCATGCCGCCGCCAAGGCCGAAAAGGAACTGGCAGACGAACTGGCTCGCGTGCGCGACCGCATGGCCGAAATCCGTGGTGGGGCTGGCGGCGATGTCACCCGGGCACGGCTCGAGCGCGAATACCAACCCCTGATCGAAAAACTGCAACTGATGGGAGACACCACCGGCGCTGCCGATGTCGGCCGTCTGATCAACGTTGAAGCAGACATGGCGGAACTGGCGAAACTCGAACGCCAGTATCAGAACGTCACCGACCGTATGAGCATCCGCGAACGGGAACTCCAGGTGCAGAAAGATGCCGGGATGATTTCCGAGGCGCAGATGCGGCGCGAAGTGCTGGCCTTGCATCAGCAGACGGCCACCGAAGTGGACGGGATGATCCCGAAAATGCAGGCACTCGCCACTGCTACCGGATCGGAGGAAGCCATCAACCGGGTGGCCCGGCTTAAGGTGGAAGTGGCGGGCCTCAAGACTGTGGCGGATGACGTGGCCACGCGCATCAACGGCGATGTGGAGAACGCCTTCACGACGATGTTCGAACAGATCGGATCAGGCGCGAAATCGGCCTCCGACGCGTTTGGGGATTTTGCTCGATCCGTGCTCTCGGCGATCAATCGCATCGCGGCGCAAAAGATCGCCGAGGGACTCTTTGGCAGCATGACCAAGGGCGGTAGTGGTGGATTGGGGGGCTTGATCTCCGGCCTCTTTCAATCTGCAGGTTTCGCTTCGGGTGGTTATGTCACTGGCCCCGGAACCGGAACCAGTGACTCCATCCCGGCTCGGCTCTCTGCTGGTGAATATGTGCTGCGGGCGGATGCCGTGCGCCGCGTCGGCATCGAGTTCCTGCACGCCTTGAACGGTGGCTTGTTCACGCCGCGTTGGAGTGGGCAGCGACTGGCCTTTGCCGACGGTGGTTTAGTGCCGGCGGTATCGCCTGCAACCGCCGCTGCACCGTCGCAATCAGTGCGCATCGTCAACGTCATTGATCCCGGCATGGCGGCCGACTATCTCAATTCGGCCGCCGGAGAAAAAACCATTCTCAATGTTCTCTCTCGCAATGGCTCTGCCGTGCGCGAATTGCTGAGGTAAGCCATGGCATTTACCAGCGGCACCGCCACCGACTATCTCGATCTACTGAATCGCCTCAAACAGTTCGTCACGCAGGACATGCTGCCTGCCGGCGAGCGCTGGTCGGTGCTGCGCTGGGTGCCTGGGCCCCCGGCAGAATTGGTGTTACAGGGGCCCGGTCTTGCCGGCACCGATCAGATCAACGTCGGCATCCTGTCCGAGGCCGGTGCGGACTACGGCAACTGGAAACTGCGTGGTTTCGTCGGCTGGAATCCGGCGCAGTCCTTCGACGGCCAGTACAACCCGAGCGGGACGTTCTACGCGCTGCTCATGGCATCGGCCATGCCGTATTGGATCGTGGCCAACGGTCGACGCATCGTCATGGTCGCCAAGACCGGCACCTATTACGAAATGATGCACCTGGGGTTGTTCCTGCCTTATGCCACGCCGGGGCAGTATCCGTATCCACTGCTGGTGGGCGGAACCTACAACGGGTCGACGCGCTGGAGCAACAGCTACACCTACCGAAATCATCTGCCCAAGTCACAGGGCTACTCGGGGGCGTTCTACGCGCCGACCGGCGTATGGACGGGTGTGCCGCCGATGTGGCCGAGCAGTTGGGGCAACAACACGCGCGAATGCCCGGATGGCTCCTACCCGCTGCTGCCATTCATTCTGAACGGACTTGGAGAAATGGATGGCTGCTATGCGGTGCCGGGATTCAACAATGCGGCAGAGAACATTATCAGCGTCGGCGGCATCGATCATCTGGTGGTACAGGACGTGTTCCGTACCGGCTACAGCGACTATTGGGCCTTGAAGCTCGCGTGAGGTAAGCGATGGCATTTCAATCCGGCATTACCACGTCGCCGAACGACCTCCTCGACAAGATCCGCCTCTTTGCCATCGGGTCCTGCGGCTATACACAGTTGTTGCATCAGGCCGACGCTGGCTACTACCGCTTACACCTGCAGCACGCCGTCAGTGGCCAGTTCGTCAACCTGCATTCCTACGCGGGTTACATCGCCTGGTACGGATCGACGAGTTTTAACAGTGGGCTGGCCTACAGTTCACAAATCGTCGCCTCGGGTTCGTTCTCCGTGTCGCAGATGTCAGGCAGCGCCGAGTATTTCCTTTTTGGCGGCGACGGATGGTGTTACTGCATCGTGCAGACGGCCAGTACAACTTATGGGCCCCTCATCTTTGGGACGATCACCAAGGCCTGCACATTTACCGGTGGCGCCTTCCTGTCGGACACCTACAGCACCAATGTGCGGGCCGACATCGACGGCAACACCAACAAGTGGAAATCGGGGAGCTACTACTCTTCTGGTGAGGAAACCGTTAAAGCGTTCTATTCGGCGACCACGCGCCAGTTGGATGGTTATTCGCCCATTGCTTTTAACGGCGTGACGCCACTCTATCCGGCGACGATCGAAGTCGGTCGTCCGACGCCCAGTTATTTTTGCTCGATGATGGGTTATGCCCCCGGCGTGCGCTTGCTGCGCATGAATGGTCAGTATGTAAACAAAGACATCGTCACGCTCGGCGGTAGCGACTGGATGGTTTTCAGTATGAGTTACGGCGGTTACGGTTTCCTGAAATGACGACTTACGCTGGAGCCATCCTGCCCTCCGGATTGCCGTCTGATCCCGCCTATGGCGCTGCTTACAAGTTCTTGCCAGCCGCCTTGACCTTGCCTTTTCCGGGCGCATTGGCCAGTAACCCGCCCAATGCGGGGGCGATGGCCAACAACCTCCCGGTTGCCGAGATCGTGATTGGCTTTTCGGGAACGATCATTCGCCAGTTCGAGCAGGACTGGTATCACCATGTCCACCTGCTGCCGGCTAAGATCGCACTGGGCAATCTGCTGTCGACGCAAATGCGCCAGGTCGAAGTGTGGAACGCCCACTTCGCCCCCAAGACCTTGTCGGCGGTTGTCGGGGAAAACGATGGCGGCATTACGCTTGCGGCCCCGGCCAATCCGCCAACGACCTACGGCATGCTGGAATCGCGCCTGCACAATGTATCGGTGAGCCTCGACGGACCGCCGGTAATCGAAGCGGATTTCACCTTCCAGTTTCCGGATGAAGCGCCGACGCTGTCGATCTCTGGTCGGCGCGTCGTGGTTTTTGGGCTCAAACCAAACTGGGCAAACGGCTGGCTGGAGCGCTTGATGTGGGCGACTGATGTCCTCACTGCGCGCGACGGTACCGAGCAGCGGGTCGGTTTGCGGGCTAAGCCGCGCCGGTCCTTGGAGTTCTCAATCCTTGTAGGCAGTGCGGATGCAGCGCTTCTCGACGTGCTGCTGTCGGCCTGGCAATCGCGGGTCTATGCCCTCCCGATCTGGCCCGACAAGGGAGTGCTGACGACAGCCATCGCAGCAGGCAGTACGGTGATACCGCTGACTACCACCAATCTCGAATACGAGGCCGACGGACTCCTGGTGATCGGTACGGACAGCCGCAACACCGAAGCGGCCGAAGTACTTTCAATCGCCAGTAATGCCGTGTCCTTGAAGCAGCCTTTGCTACAACCCTGGCCGGCAGGCGCGTTTGTGACGCCGGCACGCACGGCTCGGCTGCGCATAACCCAGGCGGTTTCGCGGGTGACGGACGCCATCGCAACCGCCCGACTGGTGTTCGATATCGCTGGCACCACGGCGATTACCAAGCAGGACTCGATCACGACCTTCAACTCGACCCCAGTCTGGATCACACGCCCGAACCGGGTGCGTGACGTGGAGAGTGATTATCAGCGGCTGGCCGAAGTCCTGGATTTCGACACCGGTATCACGGCAGTGGATGACCATGCCGCACGCCCCTTCGTGCGCCGTTCCTTCGACTACCTGTTCAAGAACCGCACCGAAGTCGCTGCCTTCAAGGCGTGGCTTGCCGCCCGCCAGGGCCGCTTGACCGCGTTCTGGCATCCGACCTGGGAAGCTTCCATCGTCCCGGTCAAGAAAATCCTCTCGAACCAGACGGTGATGACGGTCGCCTCGCGCGGCTACGCGCTGTATTTCAACCCGATGCCGGGTCGCACCGAAGCCGCGTTCCTGCACAAAAATGGCACCTGGTATTTCCGCACGATCTTGAGTTTCGGCGCAGGAACAATCGGTGATGAAGAAGTGATGACGATCAATCAGTCCTTCGGCTTCGACGCCAACCCCGAGGACTGGCTCGCGGTCTACTTTTTGGAAAAGACCCGACTCGACGCTGACCAGATCGAGATCAACTGGCAAACCGACAGTGTCGCGGAAGTCTCGCTGCCGATGCTCTCCGTGAAATCCTGACCGGAAACCTTCATGAGCTACAACACGCAGGAAATATCGGCGGCCGCCGGTCAGCCGGTCGAACTCTATCGCTTCGTCCTTGGCCAGCAAGTGTGGACAGTGACCAGTGGCCGGGAAGCGATCACCTATCAGGTTGAAAGTTATGTACCCGCCGTGATTAGGCGCTCTGCCGTCGAGCAGTCGCCGGAATTTGCGAGGAACGGCATCGACCTCGAGTGCGCCCGCGATTTCGCCGTGGCACAACTCTTCGCAGCGGCGCGGCCCAATGGCGTCGTGTCAATCACGCTCTTTCGCAACCATCTCGGTGACTCGGAGTACATCACCTGGTGGAAGGGGCGCGTGGCCTCTGTGGTGTTCAGTGGCAGTACCGCGAAGATCCGCTGCGAGTCGATCTTCACGGCGCTGAAGCGGCCGGGCTTGCGCGCTCACTACCAGACCGGGTGCCGCCATGCGCTTTTCGATCCCGGTTGCGGCATGAACAACCAGGCGTACAAGGTCGTCGGCACGGTGAGTGCGCTCTCCGGCTTGAACGTCACCTCCAGCGCATTTCTCTCGCAGGCGTCCGCGTGGCTGACCGGGGGCTATCTCCGGGTCGCCGGTGTGCCGCGCATGATCACCAATCACTCCGGCGACACCATCACGCTCTCCGCTGTGCTGCCGGGGCTGGCATTGGGTGTGCCCTTCGAAGCCTTTGCCGGCTGTGACCGGACGTTCGCCACCTGCCAGAGCAAGTTCGGCAACAGTCTTAATTTCGGAGGGTTTCCGTGGATCCCCGTCAAGAACCCGTTCGCGGGCGACTCCATTGTCTGAGGACTGAATCATGTGGGTACAGATTGCGATCTGGGTCATCACGACGGTCATCGGCATGCTGCTTACGCCCAAGCCGCCGAAACCGGCGGCCGCGACGCTTGGACATCTCGATGTGCCGGTCGCTGAATCCGGCAAAGCCATTCCGGTGCTATTCGGAACGCGCGTCATCAACCAGCCCAACGTGGTCTGGTATGGCGACGTCAAAACCACCGAGATTCGCCAATCGTCGGGTAGCGGAGGCAAGAAATGATCGTGACGCATGACGATGCCAAAGCCTTCGGCTATTGCAATGCAGGTCTGCGCAAGTGGTTCCCGCGTGAGGGCGTCACCTTTGACGACTTTCGGCAGCAAGGTGTGACGACCGACTGGTTGCGCGCCACCGGCGATGCAATGGCCAGCCGGTTGGCCGATGCGATTGAGCAACAACGCGCACAGCAACAGGAGATAGCGTAAATGGGCGGCGGTGGTAAGAGCGGCGGCGGTTCATCCACCTATGTCGTCGGCCATCGCTATTACGCCGGGCTCCATTTGGCGCTATGCCACGGGCCAGTGGATGCAGTAACGCGCATCATCGTCGGCGAGCGCACGGCCTGGAGTGGCAGCATCACGTCCTCACAGACGATTTACATCAACGCACCCGAACTCTTCGGCGGGGAATCGCGCGAGGGCGGCGTCCAAGGCTACGTCGAGGTCAAGATGGGGGGCGCGACCGAAACGGTTTCCGGTTACCTGCAGCAGAAACTCGGAGCCGTCATTCCCGCCTTTCGTGGCGTGGTGTCGCTCATTGCCCAGCAATGCTTGCTGTCGGCCATGAATCCCTACGTCAAACCGTGGAGCGTCGAAGCGCGGCGCATTCCCGCCCCGGCAGCACTGGGGAGTGGCTATATCAATGGGGACGCCAACCCGGCGCATATTATTTACGAGTGCCTGAACAACGCCACGTGGGGCTTGGGCTACGCGGCGAGCGAGATCGATGCGCCCAGTTTCCAGGCGGCGGCCAACACGTTGGCCTCGGAACAATATGGCTTGTCGATCTTGTGGGATCGCGAACAACCTTTGGAGGAATTCATCGCCGAGGTGCTGCGCCATACCGATGGCACGCTCTACGTGCATCCCCGTACCGGCAAGTTCGTTCTGAAACTGGCGCGGGCGGACTACACCGTTTCCAGCTTATTGGTGCTCGATGCATCGAACATCCTGGAACTGGAGAGTTTCTCGCGACCGGCCGAATCGGAACTGGTCAATCAGATCACCGTGCGCTACCGCGACCGATCCACCGACAAGGATGCGGCCATCACGGTGCATGACCTGGCCGCACTGGAACTGGCCGGCGGCGTGGTGTCATCGGTGACGGTCGACTACCCAGGTGTCAGTAATGGCAGTCTGGCTTCGCGGGTCGCGCTGGGCGATCTCAAGCAACTATCGGTGCCGCTCGCCAAAGCCACGCTGATCGCCAACCGGCAGGCCTCCAACCTCAACATCGGCGAAGTGTTCAAGTTCACCTGGCCAGAGTTGGGCATCGCCCAATTAGTGATGCGGGTGGTGCGTGTGTCCTACGGCACGCTCACAGATGGCCGGGTGCGCATTGAGTGCGTAGAGGATATTTTTGGTTTGCCTTCGGCCTCCTATGTTTCTCCGACGCCGACGTCATGGGTTTCGCCGCTGACCTCGCCAGCCCCCGTTCCGTATCGACGGTTGAATGAAGCGCCGTGGTGGACGGTCGTCAAACGAGTGGTCGGCGAATCGCAGACGGCCAGGGATGAACTGGATCCTCAAGGCGGCTTGCTAATCGTCTGCGCCAGCCGCCCCTCTGGCGATTCGCTCAACGTCAAACTGCTGACGCGCCAGGGTAGTGCCGCCTACGCCGAAGTGGAAACGATGGGCTTTACACCCAACGCAACAGTCACCAATACCATCGACGAGCAGGCTACGGTACTGACCATCGGCAATGGCCAAGACTTGGACGTGGTGAAACTCGACATCTTTGCCTATCTCGACAACGAGATCGTAGCGATCAAGGCGATCAACCTGGTGGCCGGCACGGTGACGGTGGAGCGTGGCGTACTCGATACCGTTCCAGTGCCGCACCTGGCCGCAGCGCGCATCTGGTTCGCTGATGCGTTGGAGGCACTGGTCACCGAGCAATACCTCTCTGGCGAGTCGCTGCAGGTCAAAATGCTGCCCGCGACAGGCCTTGGGCGGCTGGCGGAATCTGCATCACCGGCGGACAACTACACATTCGCCAGCCGAATGATTCGTCCCTATCCGCCGGGGAACGTCAAGGTGAATAACGTGATGTGGCCGACGGTGACTCTTGGCCAGATTGCTTTGACTTGGTCTCACCGCGACCGGATGCAGCAGACGGTCTATCTGGTCACGCAAACGGAAGCCAACATCGGCCCCGAAGCAGGCACCACTTACACGGTACGCGTTTACAACGAGAACAATGGGTTGCAAAAAACCGTCACGGGCCTCTCTACGACAGCCTGGACGTATCTCACCACGGACGAGGCGACCGATAGCGGGCTGGGCCGCATCAACGGCAAGTTCAAGATTGAAATCGAAGCCGTGCGCGCCGGCTACACCAGTTGGCAGAAGCAGACGCGCAGCGTCGACCGCGCAGGCTACGGGCTGAACTATGGCAAATACTATGGAGGCACCTGATGGCAAATACTGATCCCAATCTTGGACTCACCTACGGCTGGACATTGGGCGAATCGGGCTGGAACACCAGCATGGACTCCAACCTGAAACGGCTTGGCGCGGTGGTCGGACTCTCGGTCAAGGATCGGGATCTGACCACGCCCCCGGCGAGCCCCGTCGACGGTGATCGCTACATCGTTCCGGCCGCCGCCACCGGCGTCTGGGTCGGTAAGAGCAACCAGATCGCCGTCCGTGTGGCGAATGCCTGGGAATATTACGTCCCCAAAGTTGGCTGGCTCTGTTTTGTCGAGGACGAGGCAGTTCTATCTGCCTACAAGGTCGCCGGATGGAGTGCTGGCATCGGGATCTGAACTGAAAACTATGCAACCACCGAACCCGCCCTCGAGGCGGGTTTCGCATTTCTGGAGGACTGAAAACATGAGCGAAGCACAAATCGAGCGGCGCAAGATGGTGACACTGCCGCAGGAAGATTTCGAGGAAATCCTGGAGCGCGCCGCCGAGCGCGGTGCCCGGCATGCACTGTCGGAAGTTGGCCTTGATGGACCGGATGCCGCACGCGATATCCATGAGTTGCGTGGACTTCTGGACGCCTTCACGGAGGCCAAGAAAACCGCCGGCCTGACCATGGTGAAGATGCTGGTTACGGGCTTGGTGATGGCGCTGCTCGCTGGCGCGTTCGTAAAACTCAAACTGTTCGGAGGTGCGCAATGATCGAGACACTGCTTGGCGGCTTACTGGGCGGCGCGTTTCGCCTCGCTCCGGAAATCCTCAAATGGCTGGACCGCAATGGCGAACGTGGCCACGAGCTGGCGATGCAGGACAAAGCGCTGGAATTCGAGAAGATTCGCGGTGCGCAACGAATGGACGAGATCGGCGCAGGCGCTGATGCCGCGTGGAACGTCGGTGCCATCGAAACTCTGCGCGATGCCGTGCGCACCCAAGGTGAGAAAACTGGCGTGCGCTGGGCCGATGCGCTCTCAAGCAGTGTGCGGCCCGTGATCACCTACTGGTTCATGGCGCTGTACTGCGCTGCCAAAACCGCTGCGTTTGTGGCTGCCGTGACCGCTGGCGCTGGTTATGGCGTCGCAATCCTGCACGCGTGGACGGAGGCAGACCAAGCCTTATGGGCCGGGGTGCTGAATTTCTGGTTCCTGGGGCGCGTGTTCGACCGGGTGCGGTCGTGATGGTGCCGCAGTCAGCAATCGAACTGGCCAAGCGCTTTGAGGGCTTTGAAAAGCGAGTGAAGCGCGGCACGGAGATCTCCGCCGTCCCCTACGTCTGCCCGGCAGGATTCTGGACGATTGGTTACGGCCACCTTTGCGCGCAGGATCACCCGCCAATCACTCAGGACGAGGCCGAAGCCTATCTGGCGCAAGACCTCGTGAAAGCGTTGAACGCCACGTTGCGGCACTGCCCGGTGCTGGCCACCGAGCCCGAAGGACGGCTCGCCGCCATCGTGGACTTCACCTTCAATCTCGGTGCAGGGCGGCTCCAGACATCGACGCTCCGACGGCGGATCAATCAGCGCGACTGGTCGGGTGCTGCAATGGAGCTGCAGCGGTGGGTCTATGGAGGCGGTCGGGTGCTGCAGGGATTGATGACAAGACGTGAGGCAGAGGTGCAATTGATGCTGTGTTCCGACGAACTTAGGACTGGACGCTCTGGGTAAAATGAGTGACAATACGTCACACAATTAACCCAGAACAAAAAATACATGGCAGCTGAATTGGAAGATCTTGATCTCATCAAAAAACTCTTGGAGATCTACGATCAGAAGTATCTCGGTGAGTACTTGAACAGAGTTTCACCTGGGCAATGGTGTAGAGAAACCATCAATCGTTGGCTAAAAGGGAAAGCATCGCCACGACTTAGCCATCGCGAACATGATGCTTTGTGCACGCTCCTGCCAGCTCCCCCTCCAAATCACCCAGATTACGAGTTCGACTTTATTGACCTTTTCGCGGGCATCGGCGGCATACGACGCGGATTTGAACATGCTGGAGGCAGGTGTGTCTTTACAAGCGAATGGAACGATTACGCGATCAGAACATACAAGGCGAATCACTATGCTGACCCTGTGGCGCATAGTTTCAATGACGATATTCGCAAGGTGACGCTCAGTGAGCAGGAAGACGTCTCAGAGAAAGTGGTCGCTGCAAATATCCACAGACTGATCCCAGACCATGATGTCCTTTTGGCTGGCTTTCCTTGTCAACCATTCTCGATCGCCGGAGTATCAAAGAAAAATGCCCTCGGCCGAGCGCACGGATTCGAATGTAAAACCCAAGGCACGCTATTCTTTGATGTGGCGCGGATTATTAAGGTGAAACGGCCAGCAGCATTTCTACTGGAAAACGTCAAAAACCTGAAGAGTCACGATAAAGGAAGAACTTTCAAGGTCATCATGGAAACCTTGAATGAATTGGGCTATTGGGTTGCAGATGTGGATGCTGTAGGGTCATCAGATCCCAAAGTCATTGATGCTCAGAACTTTGTTCCGCAGCACAGAGAACGAATTGTGCTCGTAGGCTTTAGGCGAGACCTGAACGTGCATGACGGCTTTACCCTAAAAGATATAAGGAAGCACTACCCAAAAAAGAAACCTGTCCTCGGAGATATTCTTGAAAAAAGTGTAGATGAGAAATACATTCTTACACCGAGGCTCTGGGAGTATTTGTTTAACTATGCGATCAAGCACAAGGCAAAGGGCAATGGATTCGGTTATGGTTTAGTGGGTGAAGGAGATGTAACTCGGACTCTTTCGGCGCGATACTACAAAGATGGCTCAGAGATTCTGATAGATCGAGGTTTTAATCCAGATAAGGATTTCTACACTGCCAAGAATCAAAAGAACAGGCCTCGCAGACTAACCCCTCGTGAGTGCGCAAGGCTGATGGGTTATGACGAGATTGATAATCCATCATTCAAGATCCCGGTCTCAGATATGCAGGCCTACAAGCAGTTTGGTAACTCAGTTGCTGTGCCTGTTTTTGCAGCAGTTGCAAAATTGATGAAGCCTAGAATCAAGGAGGCCATCCTTAAAACGAAAATTCGCCCCAAAAATGGCTGATGTTCATAGCCCCGACATCCGCTCAAAAAACATGCGGGCAATACGCTCAAAAAACACCAAACCAGAAATTTTGGTCAGGCGTGCCCTTCATGCAGCAGGATTCCGTTACCGGCTCCATGTACTTGGCATGCCAGGTAAGCCGGATATCGTTTTTTCAAAATTTCATGCCGCCATTTTGATTCATGGGTGTTTCTGGCACGGACACGACTGTAAGTTTTTCAAACTGCCGTCAACCCGAACTGAGTTCTGGCGTGCCAAGATAGAGAAAAACAGAATCAACGATGCAAGAGCATTCGAAGCGCTAGTTTCCTCAGGCTGGCGCGTTGCGGTCGTCTGGGAATGCGAAATTTGCAGAAGGCCGAATGAAGATCAACTCAGCTTAACCCTACGGCTATCAGACTGGTTGAAATCGGCCCGAACCTCCATTGAGATCCCGCCTGCGCACGTAAGTAGTCAATAGCAATGTCTCAAAGCAATCATGACGTCCCTACAATTTGGCGTGGCGGCATGTCTATCCCCCAGCTATTTTTAGCCGTTTCGACACAGCTTCTGCGATCAGAGTTTTAAGGTCATCAGTAGAAAGTGGCGGATTCGTTCTGTGTAGCATCGCGTGACAGTTCCCACAGACAGGCACCAAATCCCTCACTGGGTCAACCCGATACGCCCCCCCCATTGACGACACCGGAACTCGGTGATGAACTTCAATGAAATCTTGGCCAAGATCACCATAATGAACGCCAAAATCAAAGCCACAGACATTGCAAGTCGTACCGAAGTGGGCGATGCACGCTGCACGGTTAACGGGACTTCTTTCGTACTTGTTGACCTCCACTTGAATTTTCGCACCCTCCGGTAGTCCAACTTCAAAACCCGGAACCGTGTCGATCACTTCTTCCAATGGTAAGAGGGCCAGCGCCATACCCAGACAGGTCGAGGCAGCTTCGAGGACGAAATCATGGGACTGATCACCTGACAGCTTTCCGCTCACTACCCTTTTGTCGCAGTCAAGTTCAAATTTTGCCCATTCACCGTGTGGCAGGTCATCTGCAGCATCAACGGGATTTCCATTCACGCTAATGCTTAAACGAAAGCCATCCAACGCAGCTTTTCTGGCCAAAGTCGAAAACGTTGTCCTTGCAGTTTCGTCTGCCTCTGCCATATGTCGTAACAGGGTTCTGGAAAAGGCATCCGCCCTAAAACTTGCTTCCACCTGGCGTGGTGTGCGCGCCAAAACAATGCCAAACCCATTTGGGCGCGGAAGATCAACAGGTCGCAGAACGACAAACGTACCGCCGTCAACGTCCTCAAGCCCCCCAAAAAGCCCAAGACCAAATCGCGCCTGAAGCCTTTGAGCCAAGGCGGTCGCGTCGAGCATTGTCATTACTCAGCTCCAGACTCCGGCGGATCGGGCAAATCAGCAACTAGCTTTTTAAGATTGCGTGACACCTCAATCCGAAATTCCTCGAACGCGTCCCGGTTCTCGTCGTTAACGTTGTTTAATTCGGCTTGAGCCAACGCCCAGAGCATAAAGTCGAGTGCCTGAACTACAACACTGTCGCCTTTGTTTGGCAGATATGCCTTTGGATAGAAGGGGTGCCCCGTGTTTAGCGTAACGCCAAACGCGCCGTTGACGAGGGCCGGTTCCCAAAGCACGCCATTGTCAAGCGTTTCACTGGTTGATATGTGAACCAGACTAGGCTCGTCGGTCGTAACGATCTTGAGCTTTGTCGTGGAATGACCAGAGTTGTTCGTTATCCCAACCTCGCCATTCGCTGAATTGACATCGGTTACCGTTGCTACCTTCAGCGCTCCAACCTTCTGATGAATTGCATTGCCGGAGGCGGTGTGCAGCAAGGCAGCGGCTCCTTTCACTGCCCCAGCAGCGCCCTTCCTGTAGCGAGTTTCCGCTTCGCGGCGCGGCGCTGCAAGAAAAGTGTCCCTCAACCACTCGTAAAGCTGCTCATTCAGAAGAATCCTTGACTTCTTGATGTCCACCTGAAAAGCGTCATCCAGTTTGTGGTCAAAAGACAGCTCTACACGCAGGAGCGAAAAGTGTGGTTCCTGCTTGTACATGCCAAGCCAATCCGGCCCATGAATAAGTCGGTTTTCTCTATAGACATAGACCCCTTGGCGTTCGTTGGAAATCTTGGCCGCGATTCGATTCTCAGACGACGAGAACTCTTCTTTTCTTGGAAGGATGAAAGCCCGAATGGAAAATGAAGTTGTTTGCCCGCTGGGTAATTGAACCGGGATAGTCTTGTCAACGACCGGAGTGTTAACCTCTGCCACACAAAAGGGGTCCCACGCAGCGACCGCAAAACCGTTCAACTTAATGCTGAGCGTCCGTGAACGTTTGTCTGAGGGGTCAAGGAATCGTTGGTAAACAGTTGCGATGTGTTCCCGCAATGACTCTTCTAATCGTTTGAGCGCATTCTTCAGTGGCTTTCCATCTGGTTTTGTATAGTCGGAAAGGAGCCGGTCAACTTTCTCCCAGATGACTACCGTTCCGGATTTGCCTTTCGCGCTTTCATTGAGTAGCTGCGCTTCGTGCGACGCAGCTGGGCCAAGTTCAAGACCCCAACTATTCGACTGTCCCAAAAAATCAAGATCCCATGCAGCGCGCAGTGGTGCCGCCTGACCATCCGGGCGCGAAATTAATGCCAGTCGTTTACAAAAAGCTGTTGAAGCAGTTTTCAGCCCCAGTCCGAATTTTCCTAGGCTGGCGGGATCAGCTCGTTTCTTGGATCCATACTTCATCGCATTGATGAGTCCATCCCTGTCCATGCCGCAACCGTCATCCGCGACTGATACAGCAATGTTTCCAATGAAGTCAGCACCAACCCGAACGTCAACGACAGTCGCACCAGCAGCGATAGAGTTATCGATAACGTCCGCTACTGCGGTGTTGAATTCATAACCCGTGTCGCGCAGCCCCTCACTGACTCGGGCTACGTCTGGTGGCACCTCAATAGTTTCTATTTGCGACATAGTCATTCCCCCCTTTAATTTCAAGAATTGATAATTTTCCAACCGCCACTCAGGATGAGAACGCCATCATCGTTGAGTCTTGCAGCAGTACCGCCTGCGCGAACACATTCCACATACACGGAGCCATTTTCGTCTTTGGAAAAGATTAGGTCGTCCCCAATTTTTGCGTCAATTGCGCGCAGGTACTTGGTCATGCATGTAAGGCGGTACTCATTGCGCGTGCCGTCGAAGAGTGCGTTGTTGTAATAAATGAAATTGAATTCCCATTTCGATCCATCAGCGCGCTCCCGAACCAAAAGTGTTATTCGCGGATTCTTAATACTTGGATTCAACTGAGGAAAAAACGAAAGAATCTCTTTAGCTTTAGGCACGAGAATTCCTGCTTGGTGGCCGCCCGTTGCACCAACATCATTGGCACTAAGCTTCTTTGAAATTGTGGTCGTCATTTTCCGTGTTCCTGAAATTTTGAAAGGGGCGAAATTTGAAGCGCCCGGACAATTATTGATGGATCAATCTCACCTTCGTGGCCAATGACAGCTTCACCGGCTAAGCCACGCTTGAATTGGGCGCGGTCCAGCATTACCTCTTCAACACTGTCAACGAAGTAGAGATAGTGAATTGTCACAGGTAGCAATTGCTTCCTCCGATACGCTCTCCCAGATGCCTGATCAGTGAGAGCTGGATTCCATTCTGGGTTGAAATGGATCACGTGATTGGCTGCCGTTATATTCAGCCCTGCACCAGCTGCTTTAGGATTTAAGAACAGCGCACCGAATCCTTTGAAGTCATAGAACTGATCAACTGTTGGTTGCCGGGTTGCAACCGGCACACGACCATCAATGAATCGGAAGAACCCTTTCGGCCACCTCTGAGGAATATCCCGCATCAACAGATCTGCCATTCCTTGGTAGGTTGTAAATACCAGAGCCTTCTCATTGGATTCAAATATCTCGGCGAGAAGCTCCAATAGACGAGCATATTTCGGCATGTCGACAGACGGGTCGCCGCTGCCGTTATCTATAAGATAGGGATGAGTGCAAAACATTCGAAGGCGGGAAGTGGCAACCATTGCTGCTGCCGGTCCGTATTCTTCTAGCGTCTGTCGTCGCAGGGCTTCATACGCTTCAGCAAGCCCCTCGGTCATCTTTATCGGCTGGGGGATTTCTATCTTTGGGGGCAGATCCTTGGCCACATCAGCCACCTTTCGCCTCAGAAGAATAGGCGAAACAATTGGCCCGAGTCGGCTTGCATCGTTGATGTCATCGGAAAAGCTTGCTCGAAATTCACTAACAGACCCAAGCAACCCAGGAAGTGCGAAATCTGCAAGCGACCAAAGATCATCGAGCCGGTTTTCCACAGGAGTGCCGGTTACTGCTAGTGACACCCGACGCGGAATTCGTTTAACCGCCTGAGTCCTCTGTGCGTCAGGATTCTTTATTGCCTGCGCCTCATCAAGAACGAGCAAGTTCCACTCTATCGAAGAAAGTAGCGGCTCATCTCGTATGGCGGTGTCGAAAGATGTGATCACGACATCAAACGGGCTAAGGCGCTCCGCAATCCCGGCTCTTCCCGCTCCTGCATGAACGTGAACCTTGAGTAGCGGTGAGAACTGTGCGAGTTCTCGCCTCCAGTTCTCGACAATAGTAGCTGGCGCAATAACTAACGATGGCACGCTGCACCGGTTGTGTTCTGACTGAAGAAGGCCGATGACTTGCAAAGTTTTTCCCAAGCCCATTTCGTCTGCCAATACGCATCCAATTTCCTGCTGGGCAATTAACCGCAAAAAGGCCACGCCATCTTTTTGGTATGGATAAAGCTCTGCATTTAGCCCGGGTACGTCGCAAAAAGCCTTTCCAGCGCTCGTTGCAATATCTGAAGCAACCAAAAGGGAATCATCGATAAGCTTTGCAGGAACATCATGCGCACTGCGCAGTGCAATCAACTGTCCGAATGAAATCGGATTGCCCTCGGTTACCCCTAGCCCTGCGATCCAAACTTTGGCGGCCTGCAGTGCTTCAAGGTTGACGGGGTACCATTTCCCTCCACTAATTACCTGGTCAGCTCCATCCGGGACATCGCAATATCCAAGGTCGGTGGAAACCCCAGTAGTCACAACAATTGAACTTGGATTCGTATTCTTGATCCAGACCGCAGGCTCGGCGGGAAAGCGGGAAAAGCTGAGGTTCGGGCACGCATCCGGCAGCAAGCAATCAAGAGTTCGCCCCTCTATTTCGGTCAAACTAGAAAAAACGGCCGAATAAACTTGCATGGCGCTCGGGAAGAATTGGCCCCCAGACCGATCCTTTATTTTTAGCCGCCCCTCATCGATAACCCATTCCGCTTGATGCATCTCAGCCTCGTTTCGATTTGGATGTAGTGAGCATTTGAGCCGCTGCAAGATTGTCAGCATCGCCGCCATTTTGGTACATATCGCCCCGAGTCATCTGCTTATCCTTGAGCTGCAGCCGTTGCAACTTGACTATCTGAGCCAGCACCGGAAACGCCGAGGCTCCAGTGCTTGCTGAGAACGCCTACGAGGCGCTGCTGTCGTGTGCCGAGCAGTGCCGGTGTCCAGTCGGAGAGGCCGCGCACTTCATTGGTCAGGATGAAAGGTGAGCTCGTACCCTTGCCACTAAAGTAAACATTTCTCTTGGTGACGAAGTCGTAGTTGCTGGCGGCGGGGTTCTTGCGGACGTGTAAGGGAACCAAGTTGGCCAGCCGATGCGTCCAGGAGTCGCGCGCATCATCGTCAGGGAACCACGTCATCCATTCGGACCCGTTTGGCGGGGTCTGCGGCAGAACGTGTTCAAGGGACAGATGGGCAAATGCCTGCTTCTTGCTTCCATCACTCACCAAGGCCTCAAGCCTGAGCATCAAAGCCATACGGGCCTTGGGCAAGCGGCGGTAAATATCACCGTCCAGTGCTTCGAGGAACTCGCGCTTCTGCTTGTCGGTAAGGTCTAAGGTCTTGAGGACAGCTGCGTCACCATCGAACGTTTCTACTTCAATTTCTTTGGTGAGGGCGGCATAGGTGTCAATGCGCTCATTGATGCCTACCTTTGTAACCAGCAGGAAATAGGTCAGGCGTTCGAGTGATTTGAAGAATGAGGCTAACAAAGATGGCTGTTGCCGGAACCGTTTGAAATAGACCAACGCAGGTGGCACCCAGTCCTTGAAGTCGACGCGATTCAACCAAGACAGATAGTCGTTGACCACCTCGGCATATTCTGTCGCTTCGAAGTCGGAATCACGTACAAAATCCCAGACCTCGGCATATGGCTTTATGACCTTGTCGACCAAGTCAATCGGGGCTTTATATTCGGTGACGTAGTCTTGAAACTCTTTGACGAGTGTCGCCCTTTGCTTCTGCTTGGCGTAGATGGTTCGAATGTGGACAAAGAGGTCGCCAAAGGCATCACGCCCGAGGGCGCTCTCGATTTGGCTCCACTGTTTGGCGTAGGCCCGGCTCTTAGCGTCACCCGCAATGGTGCGGATCGAGCCCAACACTGCCGCTTTTAGAATGTCGATAGGGGCGAGGTCAAGCCCACGGTTATTCAGCACCGAGAAGATGCGATATGCGGCTTCAAGGTCGGGCGTCGAAATAACGACCAATGAGCAGTCATTGGCGAGGAATTTCCACAGCGCTTCGCGCTCCGCACTTGAGAGTGCACTGGCCTTTTCCAAAAGCAGCGTAGCGTTTTCACGAAAACGCAGACGACTGTCTTCGAGCTTATCGGTGCTGGCCACTAGACGTGTGATGCCACCCGGCTCCTGAATGAATGTGCGGAAGAAATCGATATCCTCCTCGCGGGCAATCAGCCGGTACTCATTGGTCTCGCCAAGACTGACCTTGCCCTTCTTGTAGAGAAAGTCGGTGATGTCATCTGCCGCCTCGGGCATCACTGACCGCAGCACGGCGAAAAGCATTGTCAGCGTACTGATGCGTTGCTGACCATCGACAACGGATGACTTGGGTTCCCGGTCGTTCTTGATGAGCACGATGCTGCCAAGAAAGTATTGACTTGTCGCCCCTGATGTCCGGGCATCCTGCATCGCTGACACGAGGTCATTGAAGAGCTCTTCCGCCTGCTCCGTTGTCCAGGCGTATGGACGCTGGTAGTCCGGAATCTCGAACTGGTAGCTGCCCTCGAAGATCTCCCTGATCAGCTTGTCATGCGCTTCTAGTGTCTTTGCCATTATTGTTCTTTCCGTCTATCTTCTCGTCTAATCTGGCGGGGCCGACAATCCTCTTTAATGGACGCCATTCGGCTGCGACCAATTCCCTTGTTTGTGAATCATCGGTTACTCGAACAGTCTCTCTTGCTTGACGATGTAGCCCGCTGGTTTTTTCTGCTTTTCCAACACACCTTCGTCGACCATGCGTTGCAACCATGCCTTGGCTTGTGCGTTTGAAATGTCTAGCGCAGCAGCAACATCGGCATCCTTCATCGGCGTTTTTAGAAGTAGCAGGGCCACTTCTCGAACCGCCGCAAATAGGGTGTCCGCAGGTGTTGATGCCGCCCGCACTTCGGGGCCAGCTTTTTCGGTCTCGGCTCTATGTGTCGGCGCTACGGATGGCACTCGCGCTGCATCCAGTTCAACTGGATCGTCAATCTTTACAGAAGCTGGTGCCGGCTCTGGCTTCGCCGGCACTTCGACAGCCTGTGGTGTCTCTGGAACCTTTGGCGATGTGGCTGCCACAGCTGGCGACTCCTCGCCGGAAAACAGCGAAAGGCCAGACTGCGGAGATGGTTCATTGGTAGGTGCAGCCACGTCGAACACGGCTTCAAACGAATCCACATCTTGTGGGCTTGGCCACGGTAACGCCCCCTTTTTATGCAAGGCATCTAACCCAGTTGATTGCTCACCTGTGGACCGTACGTAAACGGGCACAAATTTGAGTTTGTCGAGCTGTTCGACTGCACCGGCCCATGTGCCGCCCTTGTTGAGATCCGAGCTCACCACCAAGGACGCATCCGCAAGCGCGTAGATCAGCTTGTTGCGCTGCATGGCATTGCCGACATTGAAGCCTGCATTGGGGTCGTAGGGGGAAATCAGGGTGAGTTGGCCGTCGATCAGCAGATTGCGGTGCTCGCGGTTCATGGTCGTTTTTTCAAGGCTATCTGCGAGCACACCGCTGACGTTTCCCCCGGCCTCCAGAGCGCCACGCATGGCTGCTTGGTCGATACCTTTAGCACCGCCTGATACGAGCGTCCTTCTGGCGCGTGCCGCCAGCCGGCCGACAGCCATCGTGTAGTCGATTAGTGAGTCGTCCACATTGCGCGAACCGACCACAGCTAGTCCGCCAGATTCCAGCAGGCTGATATCACCACAACCGTAGAGAACGGCCGGAGCGTCTTCTCGCAGTCGGACTTTTAGGCGCTTGGGGTATTCAGGATCTGCACGGCTAATTACCCAAATGGCACGAGCTTGCCAACGCTCAATGACTTGACTCAGCAGGAAGCCACGTCCCAATAATCGCTGCAGCCGACCCTCGTCAATCACTGGCTGGCATGCACGCAGGAGATCGTTCGCATCCGGAGATACAAGATCTGCCGGCTGGCGCTGGATCTCTCGTAAATGCCGGGCAAGTCGCTTGTATTCGCCGGGTGTAAGTAGATCTGGTGACGAGGGGCCGCGTCCTGCGATCAAGGGGGCTGTCAGTAGCAGAATCGCTTGGGTGTTAGGTGAAAGGGCTGGTGTCATTCGTCGTGCCCCGTCTGCGAAAGCGCCATTGGCCAAACTTCGCCACTCCCGGCCTGCCGCAGGAGCCAAGCTGAAACGGTCAGCGTCCAGCGTGAGTCCACCATGTCATCGACCAAGAGTACGGGTCCTTTGGGAACCGGGTTGTCATTGAGCGCGAGCGAGCCATCGATGTTGCGTGCTTGTTGGGTACTGTTTGCCATTGTTTTCTGTTCTGGCCTTTCGTCTGTTTTTGCGATGACCAGATGAAACGATAAACCGAGCGCCGCAGCCAAGCGCTTTGCAAAGTTTGGTACGAGATTAGGATGCCGCAGGGACGGAACGCACGTCACCCATGTCGGCTTTGGCTGCGGGTTCCATTCATTAATCATTTTCACGCAGGCCGTCACCAGATCATCAGCGAACTTGCTGTCGTGATACTTGCCTTGTCTCACCAAGCCACCCCAGCCGGCATCTCCCCAAACGCAAAGAGCTTTTCCGGGTTGAGCTCGGTAGTCTGGTGCAATGAATCCTTTGACGCTGTAGTGAGGCATGCCGCCATCGGGCCATTTTTTTCGCGGCTCGATGGGCAGGCTGGTTCTGCATAAGAACGCAATGGCCTCTTTAACCAGTTCGGCATTCACGGTGGCGGGCAGAGGATGCAGGGCGGGCTGAGTGACAACATTTGGGTCGCCGTCAAGAGCGCTGATCAGGAAGCCCATGTGCTGACCAAATGGTAGGCTGACGTAGTCCTGCATTTGCTGGTGTTCGTCCCGCCGTAGCGCAGTGAGACGTTCCGCACGCGCCCAGAAACCTTCACTCAGTTTTGCCGCTGTGAGCTGCCATTTGCTGCCCTGCTTGGCGATAGGAGCCGGTGCTTCGAGTGAAAGTAGAGCGATTGTTTTGTCGACTCGGCCTTTGCTAAGATTGACTCGACTCAGTAGTTCAGGGACCGACAGGCCGCTAGGTTCTTCCTCAAGCGCTTCCAGGACATCGGCTACCTCCTGCCGGGTTGGAAAGGCGCTGCGAATAAACCAATCTGTGATGTCTCCCTCTTCCTGGCCGCTGAGCAGTACGCCATAGGCAGAATCCAAGGCTCGTCCAGCACGGCCAACCTGCTGGTAGTAGGCAACAACCGATCCAGGCATCTGGTAATGAATCACGAATGCCAGATCGGGCTTGTCGTAGCCCATGCCCAAAGCCGTTGTCGCAACCAGCGCCTTGACCTGGTTATCGAGCAGTGCTTGTTCCAATTGCTCTCGGCGGTCGCCTGTTTCTCCGGTGTAGGCCTCTACGTTGAAGCCTTGGGTCTTCAACCATTCGGCGACTTGGTTGGCGTCGCGTACCGTCAGCGTGTAGATGATTCCGTGGCCTTGCAACGTGGCGAGTTGCTCCGCCAGCCATGCAAGGCGTTCGGCTTGGCTGGGCAGGCGGATGGTCTGCAAAGAGAGTGAGGTGCGATTGAGATCGCCCCGCGACACATCAAGCTTTGGCCCAAGAACAGCAGCGAGATCGTCCATCACCCTGTTGTTCGCCGTTGCCGTAGTGGCGAGGAGTCGAAGGTTGGGTGGCAGCGTCTTGACGATGCGTTCCAGCAGTCGGTAGTGAGGACGGAAGTCATGTCCCCAATCGGAAATGCAATGCGCTTCGTCGATGACCAGCATGGAAATCTGTGCGGCAATACCCGCCAACACCTGGGTGCGGAAGCGCTCGTTTGCCAGGCGCTCTGGCGAGATCAACAAAATGTCGATTTTCCCCTTGGCCAGTTTGCCCTCGACTGCCGTCCAGTCATCCACGTTGTCGGAGTTGATCGTGGCGGCGCGAACTCCCATTCGCTCGGCTGCGGCGATCTGATTCCGCATCAGCGCGAGTAGCGGCGAGATCAACAACGCAGGGCCATTGCCTTCATCGCGCAGCAGCTTGGTCGCGATGAAGTAGACGAAACTCTTGCCCCATCCAGTTTTTTGCACGACGAGCAAGCGGCCTTTGCCTTCGACGATGTGACGAATGGCGTCCTCTTGGCCGTCACGGAAGATGGCGTCTGCACGTCCGGAGCCGATCCGGAGAAGTTCACGTGCGCGTTTTGGATCGTAGGCCACGTTATTTCTCTCCCTTGTTTTGGTCGGGCGAGCGATACCCCGGCGCCAACAGGGCGTTTTTCACGCCATACAGTGCCAGAGGATCTTGCAGCCACAAGCGATACTCATGGCCGCGCAGGCTGTGATCCGGTGAACAGTCCACACTCCACTGGCGCAGGATGTAGCCGGCAGTGGCGGCCCGAAGCTTCATGCGCAGGACCCCGCCATCCATGCTGTAGTCCATTTCCGTGATCTCGGGACGGGGCTGGTCGGGATGAGGCACCAATTCCAGCTCAACGATACGAGTCCATTGAATATCCTGGTCGCTTCGCTCATGAAGCTGCACCTCTGCACCTTTCATCACCACCGGGCTTTTGATCCGAGTAATCACGAAATCACGGAACTCTTGGCTTTTGCGGTCAAAGGCGCGGACGTGCCAGCGCAATCCATTATCGAGCAGAGCAAAAGGTACGATCTCGCGATCTGAACGGCCACTGGATATAGAGTGGTAGCGGATCTTAAGAGGACTTTTCTGATGAATTGCCCTTGTGACGCAGGCCAAGGTAACCAGGTCAGGGTGCGTGATCCGCGACGGAATCTCGCTGGCTATCCAAGCTTTAAGCTGTGCCGGTTCCCCGTCACCGAACCCTTGGGACAGCCAAGCCAACACCCGCTCTGGAGGGAAGTCGAATACTGGGCGGAAGTCATTGCCGGTGACGTAGGTCTTTCCCTTGGAGTCGTAGTCAATGTTGCCAGGTGCTAAGTCCTTGTAGAGGGCGAGATCGCGCGTAGCTGCCGCCGACTGGATGCCAAACCTCGACACCAAATCTTGACGGCGAATCTCCCCAATGAATCGCACCCGCAACTCGACAAAAGCGAGTCGGTCACGTTGCGGTTGGGTCAAGTCTGAAATCTGATCGTTCGACATCCTGGCTTGCCAGTAAGGGTGAATGATGGTGTATGAAGATTGTTGCGCACAGTATATTAGACGTACTAGAATGTGTCCATCACTCTATTTGTATCCGCTATGCGTCGCATTGTGATTACCAAAAGCAAAGGCGGTAGCAGATGATCGTCAGGACTATTGAGCATGATGAAAGCAGGCAAGACCACCCCCGACATACCTCGCGCACATTGACTCATTGACGCTGCCGCATGCTTCCGGACGAACGGATTAATAATGACAGAACGATCTAACAAAACACCTCAACCAAAACGACCGTGGTCCATAGCATCTCTGCTTCGTCAAGAAGAGCGGGAATGGTTTATGAGCAACGACCTTCGCCGACGTATGCGTTACGGCTGGTTTGGTCGAGAGATACTCAAGGGGACCGAACAACCACTTCGGTATGCGATATCACTGGTCAGTCTTCTCGTTCTTATTGTTGCCAATGGATATCTTATTCCTGAGAACTGGTTTGTTGGCCGCTGGTCATCATGGGGCCCGGCAGAGCAGCTGAGCTATTTCACTACCCTCTGGGGAATCCAAGCCACTATTGCTGCGTTGGTATATCCGTTTGTGATTTCTTTCGTCACTCTGCTTCTACAACGGCGACCGGCCTCAAAAGCCTTTCTGCAGATATATCTTATCGATTCTGGTGCGTTGGTCGCTGGGCTGAGTTCTCTCTTTCTTGTTTTGTCGATGACTTTTGAGTACGTTTTGCTTGCTAGGTACTCGCTCGGATATGCGGTGACATGGGTTGCGGTCAATTCTGTCTGGTTTTTCTATAACGTAGTTCTGACCATCTGGTTTCTGTTCCGCACCGTTGAGTTTCTCCGCACCGACTTCCAGATGGAGGTGGTGAAGCGCTACGCGATCAATGTCGCGCTACCCCGCGAGGTGGCGAACTTACTAAGATTTCAGCTTTTTGCGAACGCTCAGAAGAATGGATGGATCCTCGGCCCTGATTATCTGGACGATGAGGCCGAAGGCAAACCACAAGTGCTCATGCGTTCCTTTGGGCTTCGCATGGGCGCGCCGGCTGTTGAGATGCGCTTGCACGAACGCTCGCGCCTTTCGAATGTGCTCTATTGGCCACTTCGGATCGCGGTTAGCGGCTGGCTCAAGACTGCTCAGAAGAGTTTCGTGTCAGGAAATGGAAGCATTCTGGACAAGCCGAAGTCTGCCCTGCTAATTCTGCCAGTGGTGCCAGGTGGCGTCTATGAAACTCCTATCGCATTGGCTCGAGTGGATGGCGGACCACAGTTATCGAGGTTGCAACGCTTACTCGTAAGTATGAGCTTCCGATTCACGCCAATCCGGGCTGAGCGGCGGCATGTCAGTTCCGCAGACATCCTTGCAGAGCTTGAGACAGATGCACGTGTCTCGGCGGCAAACGGAGATGTGTCGGCCTTCGAGGATGCATATGAGAACGTCACGACAATGCACACGTCACTACTCGGTGCCAGCCTTGCAAAGTCCGATGAGGGCGAAACAGGTAGTTGGGCTCTGATTCCTGACGTTCACAGATTTGCCGATCGCCCGCTCCACACACACTGGACAAATACGTACCGATCGATCTTCGATGCTGCAGTAAGCCTTCTACCAAAGGAATCGCGACCTCTGAAACGGTTGTGCCATGTCGTCCAGCACCTTGATGGTCCGTTCGTTCACGAATCCCCGGTGGAGATTCGTGACGATCTTATGCTTCTGCCTCCTCGGCTTATGTATGCACTTGAGAAGTGGTGGTCTCAACGACTAGAGGAACAGGGAGTTATGGAGCACGGGCAAAATCGGATGGCGCTACTTCGTCCCCCGCTACAGGGGGCATACGAAGAAACGCTCGTGCATTTCGTGGGTGGCTGGGATTCAGCAAGAGCGACCCTTGCATCCCTTCCTGACCGAGATGAACAGTTCGCTTGGTCAGAGGCAAAGGCCCCGTTGGAACTCAACATGAGGCACATTAACCAAACTGGGCTGATGCTGCTCAAGGCCGTAGCGCGGGGTGACCAAGCAGCTGCTGAGTGGATGGCCGATGTACTGTCAAAGTGGTGGGCCAACGCATCACACTATGACCATGAGCCATTTGTACTTTATGGGAAGTCGGATTTCATTACCATTGAATCCGTCAAGCAGCAGTGGTCCATCATCGAACAGTCACTCGGTCTTGACGAAAATGACTATCGCTTCATCCGTAATGACCAGAGCGGTTTGCAGCGGCACGTTTTTCTTGCTGCGATCAGAAACTACTGGCGGGATATCAGCCTCCTGACGATTGAGATTCTGCTGTCTTGGGCTGCGAGCGAAGACGAGAACCTCGACGAGTCCTCGCTTGCACTTTACGTTGCGGCCGGCCTCCTGAGTGGACGGCATTGGCGAGCAGGGGGACGTACCGATGACTCGTTGAGCGCGTTCTCCGCGTCCGGTTACCTTGCCGCGAAAGCTAGGCAGCACGCGGCGGACAGTACCTACCGACAGGGATACATTGCCCGACTGGACAGCTTCGTGGACAGCGCAAAGGATATCCTCCGCCCGGATATGGTGCCGGGCCGTATCTACTCGTACTCGGGGGCAGACGACGTCGAGTCGCTTCAGGAAGCTCAGCTTGTCCTCATTGCGGTACTCTCTTCAGCAGATTGGAAACCAGGCGAATCGCTGCGGCGTCAGCTGGCCACCTGGATATCATCCAGTTTCACTAGCACAGAGATCCTGAAGAGCCGGGCATCCGCGATGAAGTCGCGCCTAGATGAAGTCGGCGATGGGCTTTGTGCGGAGCTGGTCGATCGCATGCTTCAAAGAACCAATAAAGCACACACCAGAATCCAAGGTGTTGCCAGAGCAAAAGGTGGCATCAATGCTCTGCTGGATGAGATTGCAGGACTCCAGAGCGATGCCGTTGCAAGCGCACAGGTCAGTGCTCAAAGGCTTAGGGAAATTGAAGATGCCGCTTCAAAACAAGGATTCGATGCAGCAACAGGCGAGTTCCCTATTCAGCTTTTTAAAGACGTCATTCACGATTCCGTTTCCAGAGAGGCATTCACGCTGACCATTTCCAAGCAGCGGAAAGGCGAGTTTACCGAGATCGAGATGGCGCAACGTGCAGTTAATGAAGACGAGTATTACGCGAAGACCATTGCAAACCACGTTGGCGCGTTGCTGCTATCTGATGTCGTTCGTCAGTGCAAAATTAGAGATGTTATTGCTCCAGACGCGAACGCCTACTGGGCAGCATTGAAAGACGAAGCTCGTCACCTCACTGACCAAGGACTTACGCCACTTCTGATTCTCGATAACCCCACACGGCCTGATTGGGTATGGGAATGGCAATACCCGGAAATGGATGGAGCCTATCCTCGACCAGCAGATATTGCTATTCGGCAAGAAAAAGACGGGCGCGGTGACGGGTACATCTGCGACCTGAACGATATTCAAGTTTTTTCTGGGCCGGTGGTACCCGGAGGATCGCTACTTCTTGCACGTGAGACGTTCTCCTGCGTCGGCTTCAGAGAGTACCGCAAAGCGGTTTTCGTAAAAGCTGAAACGGTGGAAGTGGCTGAGTCGAAAACATTGGTTGACCTGAGGCTTTCATTCGAGCGAGCTGTCGATGTGGAGTTTCCGAGTATCGTGCGCATCCGCTATGAAGATCACGTATCTGATTGAATTCAAGGACATCAAACGTGAAGTCATAGATGCCGACAATTACATGGAATAGTTCTTTCTTGATGAGGCGACTGCACTTTTTGCCGGTCACTGGCCCTGCGCCACGTGCCGACGCGACCGATACGACGCGTTTCTTTCCGCTTGAACTGTCGGCAATCGGAATGGCACAAAGCTGCTGGCTGGCGATGTGGATTTGACTTCATGAGCCTTCAGCACAAAACGGAGGTGATCAAGTCCTCCGAACGATCGCTCCGAGTGCCATCTTCACATGATCTGGTTATGGCCTGGGCAGTCGATCAGGATACTGACCAGCCCCGGTACATCCTTCAGCTGGATGCCGCACATCGTGGTGGCAAGTCCAACTGCAAATGCCCGAGTTGTGATTTGCCCCTTGTTGCGGTCAACGCAGCGAAAGCAGTGTTTCAGAAGCGCCCGCATTTTCGCCACCCTGAAGGTGCGGCACGCGAGCGGTGCGTTATCGTTGCTGCGCGTAAGGCACTGACTGAAATTTTTGGCCAACAGGACCGCATTGTTCTGCCGCGCCGGCGTCGTTCGCGGAACGTCGAGGGGTTGAGCGGCCGCTATTTTGATGCTTGGGTTGAGCGACCATCGGAATCAGTCCGCATCAACGAATGCACGTTCCGGGACGAGGCGACGGCCATTTTGACCCTTGATGACGGGCGCCGGTTGGTAGTCCGGCTCGTTGGGCATGGTGAGGTTTCGCACCTGGAAGGCGATGAGTCATTGCTGGCGCGGATCGAACTCGAGGTCGATGACCCGGCGATTGCGATGATGTCGCCCGAGGAAATCTTTGAGCGCTTAGAGCTTGCCTGGTCTGGCGCGTGTTGGGCACAGCATTGGGTGGATGCCGATCTGGATCGTGACGCGGAGGCGAAAGCACGTGCCAGCGCGGCTGAAGCGCTCGACTGGCTTGAACAGACGGATTTGCCAAATAGCCAGGGGCCGGCGGAACGACGCGAGACTCTGCTGCATCGGGAGGTAAAAGCGATTCTGGAGCGCGAAAAGCGGATTTGCTTACCGGGTCTGCATGTCGAAGCGCAGTGGCGGCGCAGCAATGGCTTCGTTGATCGGAGGACATGGTCTGAGCCGGCCTCCGAAGTTGAACTGACCTCTGTTGAACTCGAAGTGCATCTCGGTTGCTCGGTGCCGGACGTGATCGCGACCTGGGTAGATGACGATCGCTGGACGCATTCCATTTTGATCGAGGTAACGGTGACGAACCCGATTGGAGAGGAGCGGATCGATCGCTTGTCGTCGTTCGGTTTTCCGGTCCTTGAGATCGACATCGGGCGCATGGGAGGCAAGGTGACACGTGAGGAATTCTCGCGTCTGGTCGTTGACGAAATTGCCGGCAAGCGTTGGCTCTATCACCCAACTCTAGATGAGGAAGAGGGACACCTGCTCGCGGATATGAAGCGCGAATCAGATGAGCTGGACGTAGCGGCGCGCAAGCGGCAAGAAATATTGAATATTCCAGCGGCGGATTGGGGACTACGATATCTCCAGGCATTGCAGCAGCGTTGGCAGGAACAATTAGCTGCCAGCGATGACATAAATGGCGGCGAAGCATGGCAGAAAGCACAGGATGCGCTATTGGCGGCGGCAAACGCCCTCGAGACTCATGGGTACCTTATTGCCCCATTGATGGACGAAAACCCACTGCGAACCATCATCGCAAGGCTCTTGTCGATTCGCTGTGGTACCGGGGTTGAGTACAAATTCGACAATGCGTGGGCCGTCATTAACGCCATCCGCTGCGACCGGGGCGAGTCCTCGTTGAAGTGGCACACCTTGTACCTGATCGCCGTGCGTACTTACCCCCCAACATTAACCAGTGAGCAGGAGCAGAAAGTTGCAAAATGGCGGGAGACAGTGAAGTCCAGCATCGAAAATGAAGAGCCGGCGTATGTGCGTGACACCGTCTACGACCGATTGCTCGGACTGCTGTTTCCTGAGATGCGGTCAGCGCTGAACAATCCCTTCGGCACGCCACTACAGATTCTCGAAAAGGATTACGACGCAACGGAGGATTTGCCGGAGCCACCGCCAGCCCAGTTCGTGAATTCGAATGACGCATTCTTGCGTGGCAGGGCCTTTTCCGAATGGGCTCAACGCCATCCAGAAGCGGCCAAAGCGTGGTTGAGCAGCCCGGCTGGAAAGACCACCAGGAGGTGAATGGCGGTCAAGGCAATGAGGGAGGCCAACAATATAGTCAGTGTAAAAGTAAGCGTATATAGCTGACAGATAACCGTGAACTTCTCGATGAATTCGGAGTGCCGCTGTTCGCTCATGCGTTCCCACCATTGACGAACGAGCAGGCCAGCGGCAAGCCTGTCAGCCGTCCCCCGGATCACGGGCAGAAACAGGACATCCGTTTCAGGGACGACGGCCCTATTGCATCCGGATTGTTAAAGATCCACATATAGCCCACACGGGCAGCACTACGACCCTCTACACGGAGGGATTTTCAAGCTGGTTATTGATCGAGTGCGCGTCTGGCGTCAGAGTGCATTCACTATTTATCCAGTGACGTCGTTTGTACGATGCCGGAAAACTCGCGCAGAATTTCAGGGTGGTTTTGGGACAAGAAGCGGATCACCGCTTCGTTGTCCAGCAACTTGGTCAAGTAACCCTTGGCAAGTACCAGATTGAGAACGTCCTGACCATAGGACTGCTCGACCAATTTGAACTGCCCCTCGAGATTCGCCATTTCGCGCTCCATCTTTGCCATTTGATCGGCCGTAACACCCTTTAGCTTCTTTGGCACACCTTCATTCACCAGCATGTTGCCGGGCGTTGCCGCCAGCAGCGCTTGGGCGTAAGACACGGTGATGTTGTTGGTGGCCACCATCAGTTCCACGCACTCCACCTGCCGGGTCGGTTTCAATTTGCGCAGTACTGGGCTCAAATTGGCGGAGAAAATCTTGTCCTTGAGTAGTCGAACGGCCTCTGCACAGATGCCGTCCAGCAGATTGATTTTCTTGGTGATGTGCTCAATGTCCAGTTCCAGCGATTTCGCCAGGCGTGCTGGCGTGACTCCACGCTCCACGGCGCGACGGATCATGAAATGTTCCTGAATGGTCGATAGCCGGTTGATTCGGTTGTTGTAGGTGTAGCTCTCATCGTCCTTGGCGATCAGGCACAGGGCTTCGCTGAACCCTAATTGCTGCATCGCTAACATTCGGATATGCCCATCCAACAGCAGGTGCATGCCGGTGGCCTTGTCCGCCTTGGCGATGGTCAGGGGTTCGATCAGCCCGATTGCATCGATGGAAGAAATGATCTGTTTGAATTTCCTGGAGTTGGCAAGACCGTCTGGAGGCTTACGTGATGGCAGCAGTTTGTCAAAAGCAACCGTTATTGGGTCAGGAATAAATCCAAGGTGCATCTCAGTCATGTGGTGCTCCCCCCGGGCCAGACACGTTCGGCAATGTGTTTGGGCAATGTTTCCAGCCCTTCAGCACGCAGCAAATTGGTGAAGTTCTCATCAGCTAAGAGATGGCGCATCGCTTCCACCACAAACAGCAATCGCTGCTGGGCAAACTCCGCCTTTTTGACCATGAGCTTTTGGCGCTCGACCTCCTTTTGGTAGGTGCGCACCAGGCTTGAAGAGGTGACATCCGGAACTTTCCGAGGCGTCCCTCGGGCAATTGTCCGTCCCAGAGACCTACGCTTCTCGATGACCTTGCGCGCCTGAATCAGGTGATTTCCACGCAGTTGCCCGCTCTCATACGCCTCCTGCAAAGCCGCTTGAATATCCTTATCGTTGCTGCCGGCGCCTGCAATGGTCAAGGCGGCATTGAGTGGAATGCGTCCTTTTTCCACCGCAATCAGCAGCCGCTCTTCACCATTCTTGAGTAGTTGCAAAATGCCATAGACGTAGTCCTCTCCGAGGCCCGTTTTCAGCGCGATCGCTTTTTTGTCGTAACCCTGGTCACGCAATTTTTCAATGCCTGCCAGCAGTTCCAGAGTGCGTCCTTGGCGGCGAGCAATGTTTTCCGCCAGGCTCATAATGAAGGCGTCCTCATCACTTACATCGACCACCATCGCTGGAATCGTCGTTTCGCCCAGTGATTTGAATGCATTGAGCCTGCCTTCACCGCAAATCAGCATGAACTTTTCATTGCCATCCGCGTCGGTTCGCGGTGTCACGGTGATGGGCTTTTTCAGGCCGATATCCTTGATATTGCCCACGATCTCGGCGAAGACTTTGCCATTACGGTCACGCGAGTTGAGTACCTCGATCTTGTCGATCGGAATCATTTGCAAGTTGCTGGAGGGGGGCTCTTTTTTCATGCTGCTCTCCTAACCCGTGTGCGTTCGGCCATGCCATAGAGGAAATCCATGCTGTCGAACCGGTAACTCTCGAACTCGATCCCATTGTGTTCAGCCAAGCTGATGCGTGGCTGGCCGAAATCCAGTTGCGGCAGGAGGTAGTAGTCGAGGGCGGTTTGGTTGGAATGGTCCAGGCGCACCGCCACTGTGATGTCCGGCCGCAGACTGGTATCGAAACGGACCTTCCACCGATGACCACCAGCTTCGGTGGTGTGGCAGCGAACCACCACTACTGAAACGCTGAACTCTTGGTTGACTCGCAGCAGATCGGTCGCGGGATCGCGGACGACCAGTCCGCCAATTTCGCTGATTTGCGCCTCTGTATCTGCCACGATGACCGGATGCACCCGGCGCAGGAGGCGATTGACCTCCAGATAGTGATAATCCCGGTCGGGCGTGAAGCCGACCATCTGGTAGGCACGTATCAGGCTGCCAAAGCGATTCATATAGACAGCGGCCGAAGGCATGTTTTCGGTCTCGTCGATGATCAACCCTGACAGGAGTCCACGATTTTCGTAGAGGGCACGCAGCCGCTCGATCAACTCCTCGTCGGTGTAGCGCCGATTTCGTTCTCGGATAATGCCCTGTGCCGTGTAGAACAAGTCAGGTTGAACGATGGGCTCGAAGGCCGCCTCCTTCTTGATCCACATCTCCCTGGGATTGGCGACCCGGGTTTTCTTGAGCTTGAAGGAGATCCGGTTATAGACGTTGTTGCCGATGTACTTCTCATTGGTCAGGATTTCCTGGACGGTGGCACGGGTCCATTCGCGACCCAGGTCGGTTTTCACCTTCATTGCGTTGAGCCGGCCAGCGATCTCGGAGGTCGAGATGCCGTGATCGATAAACCATTGGTAGATCAGGTTGACGGTGCGGACCTCATCGTCCGGGCCGGGCATCAGGATCACGCGGTCGGTCTGCAAACTTTTGTGCTCGCCGCGCGCAAGCTCGCTTTTCACGGATCCGTTCTGATCGACCAGGATGCGGCGCAGGCCATAGCCGGCCGGGCCGCCCTGACGATAGCCAAGCTCGATCAGGCGGCATTGGCCAGCGAACACTTTGGTCGATAGTTCCCGGCTGTATTCGCCAGCCATTGCCCGTTTGACGCCTTTGACGATGGTCGAGACCGGTGAGCCATCGTTCTCGAACTGCTCGGCGCAGTAAGCGACCTGAATGCCGGCGCGGCGGCAAATGTACTCGTAGTAGGCGCTTTCGTCCGCGTCCTGGAAGCGGCCCCAGCGGCTGACGTCGTAGACCAGGATGACCTGGAAGTCCGCCGCCCCGGTTTCGACATCCTTGATCAGCTGTTGCAGTGCCTGCCGGCCATCGATGCGCAGACCACTCTTGCCAGCATCAGCGTAGGTCCTGATGATTTCGATGCCGCGTCGGGCCGCATATTCACGAATCTTGTCGGCCTGATTCTCCGTCGAGTACTGCTGGTGCTCGGTGGACATTCGCACGTACTCAGCGGCCCGGAATAGGGATGCCTGGGTTTGCCCCTCGCCATTTGTGTTTTCTTGTTCTTGCATCGCCGCGCTGCTCCCTTACATGCGAAAAGATGCCTCTCGAACATCGGGCGTCACTTCGCGACGAGTGGTTGGTCAAGGCATACACGGGTCGAGTCGGATTCGGATGCTCAATGGTTCGAGAACGCACATGCGAGAAGTTAACAGGCGGCAGCGGTGCCGCCGATCACGTCCTCATTTGCAATCACACGTCTTCATCGACCCGAGCCATTGTTAGCGTGGTGATTTCGACAATCCACGTCTGGCCGCCAATCGCCCCATCCTCAAGGATTTGCGCCATTCGGTAGCGGCCTGATGGCGGGGTGATCAACGCGTGTGACACGTCCTCATTTGCAATCACCGTCGTGCGCTGTTTTTGATTGCGTTGCTGCTGTAGATTGCGGTTGCGCTCAACGTAGGCAGGATTCTCATCGCGGTACCGTTTCCAATACTCAGGATTTTCGGCGGCCCACGTTTTGCTGGAACGGATGTCGTTGTCGCGGTAATCGGAATCGCCCTGACGTGCTTGCTGTTGCCAACGTCGACGGCGTTCGCGTTGGCATTCCGAGTTGGTGCAGTATTTCTGATTCGGGTTTTGAGGCCGAGGGGTGAAAGTGCAGCCACATGCATTGCAGGTTTTTGTCTCCATGCCAGTCTCCAGTAAAAAGACTGTATGGAAACGCCCTCATCGTAGATGGATGGCTATGCTTGGAGAATCACTGGGCGGAGGAAACCAGATTCAACCAGTAGCAGATGGTCGATCTTGATCAGCCGACGAAAACCGCGTGATTAGCGCAACCCGTTTAGTATCTTTTCGGCCTCAGGCCACGGGAGACGACGCTTGCCTTCTTTCATTTTGTCGAGCGCGTTGAAGGCATCGTCTACCGTTAGCAGCTGGTTTTCGATCATCGTGCACAGCAGCCCAATCGTGCCCATGACCGTGACTTGTTCCTTGCTGGCAACAATTCGAAGATTGGCGTCGCCGGTCAGCAACGTGCAAGATTCCTGTTTCGCAAGTGCGAGCGCCAGGTAGTCGTTGTGACCGGGTTTCGATCCATTCTTCGCCGGGAGCGTGTGGTTGTACTGGTTGGGCAACTGTTGGGCATACTTCACAGAGTCACCCGAGACTTCCATGATCTTCAAGCCGAGATCCTCGAGGCCGGGACTGCCTGGCTCGATTTCTTCGTAGTACAGGAGATCGGGGATGCCAAGCTGCACAGGAAGCTGAAAGAGCGTTTCCATCAACGCTCCGGCTTCCATGTCGATCAATATGTTGGCATCACTGATGAGCAGCTGCATCCGACGACTCCAACTGGCGTTCTTTGTGGAAGCGCATCATCGGGATGCCCAACAGTTCAGCCGCCTTGCCCTCTGAGATGTACTGCTCGGCCAAGGCGCGATACACCAGTTGATCGAAAAGTCGTGGATGTTCTTGCGGCAATGGATCGCCCGGTTCAGCCTTGCGCCAGCCCTTGGCAGAAAACCGCTTGACCATCATCAGATGCGCGGCATCGGTGATCACACCGCATTGTTTTGCGCGGTGCAGCCAGCCAGCCATCGACAAGCCGAACTCGTGCTTGAGCACATAAAGCTCTTGCCATTCCAGGGCATGACGTTGCTGCCCTAGCAGTTGGGTTACCGCGACACGCGGTGCCAGAAAAGCGCCCGCGAATCGGTCGCAGGCTTTCTCTTCGTTGATGCCGTCGGCCAGGCGGCCCTCCAGCATCAGGTGCCCAAGTTCGTGAGCTAGCGTAAACCGCTGCCGATCCCCAGGCCAGCGCTTGGAAACCGCTACCACCGGATATTCGCGTCCATCCTCGGTGCGAGCCGTTGCAGTCAAGCCAGAAAAGCCAGGATTCTCCTCATCGACCACGATGACCAGCAATCCCAGACCTTCAAGAGTGTCGGTGAGATCGGCAATTGGGTTCATGCCCAACTGCCATGCGTTGCGTACCTGATCAGAGAATGCCTCGATCGCATCCAGCGACTCCACGTGCTCGGGCAATCCGGCCGGAGGGGCGAACGCCAAGAGGGGAGACTCGGGAAATGCGCCGAGTAGCTCAACACGCTTTTCCACCAGTTCGACGACTTTGATCTTCAGCGCATCCTGTGCCGTTTTGCCGAAGGTTGAGAGCTTCCGGAACTCTGGCTGTAGTAGTTCAACCGTGTGATTACGGAAAAAATACTCGGTACGGATGCCGCAGGCTCGGGCCAGTTTGAGGAGTTGGGAAGACGAGGGGGTCAGAAGGCCCTTCTCGTACTTCTGGATGGCGGTGTGCGAAACGCCGACCTGTTCACCTAAGCCACCCAGCGTCAGTCCTGCTGCCAAGCGTGCTTGACGAATGCGATCTGCAATCATGACGCCCCCCTTGGTTTTGGTTTAAACAAGTCGATATTCTAACAAAAATTTAAACCAAAGAGAAGCCCCCTGTGCCGGGCTGAGGCATGAACATTTCGAGTTTCTTGTGCTCAAGTGGTCTGGAGTTCGATTGCGTTTTGCGGAATCGAACTCGGACATTTCCCTTGGCTGGATTACGGCTCGGTGCGTGGGCGGGGGTGGTAGAAGTGCGAAAAGCCTCCTCAGAAGCCCCTGCAGGCCTCAATCCTTCCTAAAAAACCCGAAATGCTTTAAGATGCTGGTTCTTCAGGTGGAGGTTCTCCACCACCAAAATTTCAAAAAGCCCATCCGCTGGTGGGCTTTTTCTTTGACCCCCGATGTGGTCAAAAAACGCGGGAATAGCTCAGTTGGTAGAGCGCAACCTTGCCAAGGTTGAGGTCGCGAGTTCGAATCTCGTTTCCCGCTCCATCCTTTATTGATGGATGGCCCATGTGGCTCAGTGGTAGAGCACTCCCTTGGTAAGGGAGAGGTCGCGGGTCCGATTCCCGCCATGGGCACCAGCCTTCTCGGCTCCGCGAGCAAACAGGCCAGCAGGCCGTTTGCCTTGAACGTGTGGCCTACACTTTGTGCTGGTGTGGCTGCGCTGGGCAGCCCGCAGGAGTTGCATGTTTCCCGATCACCCCACTTCACCGCCGATCACCGTGTCCGTGGTCAGCCATGGGCATGACGCGTGGTTGCCTCCCTTGCTGCAGGATCTGGCGTCGGTGTCATCGGGCTTGTTGTGTCGGGTGGTGGTGACACACAACCTGCCTGCTTCGCCACTGGCCGTGGGCGGTTTGTCGTTTGAGGTGATCGAGATCCACAACCCCCGGCCATTGGGTTTTGGGGCCAACCACAACCAGGCCTTTGCCCATGTGGCGTCGCCGTTTTTCTGCGTGCTCAATCCCGACATGCGATTGACCGACCCGGCGCTGTGGCCACAGCTGTTGGCGGCGGCCAGCCTGCCGGGCGTCGGTGCGGTGACAGCCACGCTCTTGAACGCGGACGGCAGTGTGCAGGACAACCAGCGTGCCCTTGTCACGCCGTGGGCGCTGTTCCGCCGCCGTGTCCTGCGTCGCCCGGAGCGGGGGGGCGATTGGTACAGCGCCGCCTTGCTCCTGATGCCGTCGTCGGCCTACCGCGCTGTGGGCGGCTTTGATGAGCGCTTCCACATGTATTGCGAGGACGTGGATTTTTGCCTCAGGTTGCAGTTGGCCGGTCTGCGATTGACGCGGGTGCCCGGCACCGCCCAACACCACGCGCAGCGTGACAGCCTGCGCCGCTGGCACGCGCTGGGCTGGCATGTGCACAGCCTGTTGCGACTGTGGTGCAGTGTTGCGTTCTGGCGTTACTGGCTGCAACAGCGGGTGCTGCGCGGGCAGCGATAATCGCGCCACTCAACAAGCCTTGGTGGTGGCATGCCTTTTCTGCTGTTCTTCTGCGCCGCCTTTTCGTTTTTTTTCAGCGCGTGGTTGATTCGCTACGCACGTGGCCACACACAACACTACACCGGCGACATGCCCCAGCGATTTCACTGGGGCCATGTGCCGCGTGTGGGCGGTGTGGCCATGGGAGGCGCCTTGTTGCTGGCGTTTGTGTGGCTTGGGGTGGCCAGTCCCATGGGTTGGCCGCCCCGTGCCAACTTCACCGCGGCTGAACTGCTGGCCTGGGCCGTTGCCACGGGTGTGTCCACGGGCGCCGGGGTGTACGAGGACGTCACGCAGCGGCTCGCGGTGGCGTTCCGTCTTGGACTGACCGCCATGGCCGCTGTGGTGGCCATCTGGGCCATGGACCTGACCGTGCCGCGCCTGGGCTTGCCCTGGGTGGATGGCTGGTGGGCGGCAGCGGTGTGGCCGGGGGTGGCCCTGGCTGTGTTTGCTGTGGCTGGCCTGCCCCACGCCTTCAACCTGATTGACGGCTACAACGGTCTGGCGGGCACCGTGGCCTTGTTGGTCTGCCTCGCACTGGCCTATGTGTCGCTTCAGGTGGGCGACCGGCAGATGATGACCTTGAGTCTGGCGCTGGCCGGCGCCACGGTGGGTTTTCTGGTCTGGAACTACCCGCGCGGCTTGTTGTTTGCGGGCGACGGCGGGGCCTACCTCTGGGGCACGGTGGTCGCGCTGATCAGCATCACGCTGGTGCAGCGCCATCCGCTGGTGTCGCCCTGGTTTCCGGTGCTGCTGCTGATCTACCCGGTCTGGGAGACGCTGTTCTCCATCTTCCGCAAGTCCGCGCGCGGCGTCTCGCCCGGCGTGGCCGATGCGCTGCATTTTCACCAGCTGATCTACCGCCGCATTGTGCGTGGCGTCTTTCACGACGATGAGTCGCGGCGCATGTTGATGCGCAACAACCGCACCTCGCCGTATCTGTGGGGCTTCACCCTGCTCACCGCCGCGCCAGCGGTGCTGTTCTGGCGCCACACCGGCGTGTTGATGGCGATGACGGTGCTGTTTGTGGTCAGCTACCTCTGGGCCTACAGTGCCATCGTCCGGTTCCGTGTGCCTCGTTGGCTGCGACATTGAAAGAATCGTGCGCCAAATCGCAAAATCTATTCAATAATTAATTGACATTTACAATTTAATGGTTAAATTGTGTCAGTTATTGGTTTGTTTCAACAATAAGCAGTGATATCCTGAGTCCGTCTCACATTAATTGACGGTTCTGGGGGGTGTCATGTTTCAACAGTCCATGCGCTGCGGCGCGCACGGGTGGTGGTGGCCATTGGCCGCTGTGTGGTTTTGCGCTGCGCTGGCCGCTTGTGGTGGTGGCGCCACCAGCCCGGTGCCTGCGGGCGAGCCGGTGGACAGTTCCGCCGACACCGTGTTGATCAACAGCAGTGCCGTGGAGGCGCAAACCGATCAGGTGCTGGTGCGGCTCGTGGAGGAGTTGGCCGGCCAGCAGTTCGAGGAGCGCGCCGCCGAATACGCCCGAACCCTGAGCCTGCACAGCGGCGTGACCTTGCGCAGTGTTCGTCGCACCGCCGGCGGCAGTGTGGTGATGGCCTTGCCCAAGGCCATGGGCGAGGCCGAGGTGACGGCCGTGGTTCAGCGGCTGATGGCGAACGAGGCCGTGGCCCACGCCGAGCCCGACATGCGCGTGTGGTCCGACACGCTGGCGCCCAATGATCCGCGATGGGCCGACCAATGGAGTCTGGCATCCGCCACCGTGGTCCGCTCCGGGGTCCAGGCACAAGCCGCGTGGACACTGACCCTGGGCAGCCCGGCCACGGTGGTGGCGGTGCTTGACACTGGCATCCTGCCGCACGCCGATCTGCAAGGGCGCCTGTTGCCGGGCTACGATTTTGTGTCCAACGTCGGGCATGCCAACGACGGCAATGGTCGCGATCCCGATGCGAGCGACCCGGGTGACTGGGTGGATGGCAGCGAGCCCTGGCTGTCAGGTGCCAGCCCGCGCAACAGCGGCTGGCATGGCACCCACGTGGCCGGCATCGTGGCCGCACAGCGCGGCAACGGCGTGGGTGTGGCTGGCATCGATGCGCGGGCGCGGGTGCTGCCGGTTCGCGTATTGGGGCGTGGCGGTGGCTACATCTCCGACGTGGCCGATGGCTTGCGGTGGGCCGTGGGTGCGCCGGTGGCCGGTGCGCCAGCCAACCCCACCCCGGCGCGGGTGGCCAACCTCAGCCTGGGGGCCGCCGGTCACTGCTCCAGCGAAATGCAGGGCGCCCTGGACGAGGCGTGGGCGCGCGGCACTGTGGTGGTCGCTTCCGCCGGCAACCAAGCCCAAAACGTGGCGGGCACCGTGTTGGCCAGTTGCCAGCGTGTGCTGGTGACGGCCGCGCTGGGCAAAGGGGGCGAGCAGGCTTCGTACACCAACTTTGGTGCTGGGGTGGCGATCGCCGCGCCGGGTGGCAATGCGGGCAGCGACACCGGCATCGTGTCCTTGGGCGACAGCGGCAGACAGGGCCCCACGGGCGACAGCAGCTACCTGCGCAAACGTGGCACCAGCATGGCAGCGCCCCACGTGGCGGGCACGGTGTCTTTGATGTTGGCCGCCAACCCGGGCCTGACGCCCACCCAGGTCGGGGCGCTGTTGCGTGCATCCGCGCGACCGTTTGCGCAGGGCACAGGCAACGACTGTGTGCCCGAGCGCTGTGGTGCCGGTGTGCTGGACGCGGCCGCAGCGGTGTCTCTGGCCGCGATGTACCCGGCGCACCGGCCGCTGATCGGCACGGGGCTGACCGCTGAAACCCTGGGCAGCGTGGCACCCGAGGCCGGTTGGTGGCGCGACACGGCCGACGCTTCACGCCAGGCGTTTGTGGACGTGCGTGGCCAGGAGGTGTTGTTGAGCTTGCAATTCCGCGACGCCGCTGGCCGCCCCCTGTGGGCCCACGCGCGGCTGGTGGCAGACGCGGAGGCGGGCGAATGGGTGGGGCGCTTGATTGCCTACGAAGGTGGTGCCGGGCTGAACGGCCCGGCCCGCGCGCCCCAACCTGCGGCCGATATGGGCGAGGTGCGCTGGCGCAAGACGGACGCATTGGCGACGCAGTTGCGCACGCCCATGGGCACCTGGGCCCTGGTGCGCGATCGGTTTGGTTTTGCGAGTGCATCAGCCGATGGGCGCACCGGTGTGTGGTGGGCAGACGAGCGGCCGGGCATGGGCTTCTTGCTCGAACAGCAGGCCGCGCAGGTGCGCATCGGTGTCCATGCGTTTGCCGACAACGGACAGCCGGCCTGGGTTGAAGCGGTGCTCACCCGTGGCGCGGACGGCGTGTTTCGAGGTCAGTGGCAGCAACCCTCGGGCGGCTTGCCCCACCTGCTGCAGCCGCAAGCCGGCGTGGAGGGCGAATGGGCGTGGGTGTCGTCATTCGAGGGGCGGTTGCGCCTGCCGAATGGGCACCAGCTCACCTTGCGGGCGAGTGTGAACGCCGATGTGGCCGAAGCCCACCAACAGTCGGCCAGCCTGCTGGGCATCTGGCGGGCCGACTACGTGGTGGGGCGCAGTTTCAGTGAGCGTTGGACCTTGGCCCACCTGCGCCCCAGCGAGGTGAATGCCGGTGACTACAACGTCTGGGGCATCAACCAGTGGGGCGGCAGCATGGTGGGCGGCTGGAGCAGCCGCTACGCCAACCATTCGCTGTACGCACCCGGCATGGCTTTTGACGATTTCTACCGCTTTCACCTGGTCGATGGCAGGCTCCAGGGCTGCTACCACCACTACCACATTGCCCTGGCAAGCTTGAGCGGCTGTTACCCGTTCACGGCCGCGTCACTGGCGGGGGCGGGCAGCGCGTTGAACAGCTGGCCCACCCTGTCGGTGGGGGGCGTGGGCGACCGCAGCAAAGAAGCGATGTTGCAGGTGACCTTGACCGCACGTGTGCTGACGGAGGCCGCTCTGGAAAACACCCACACGGCCGACGCCGGAACGGGCAAGCCCACTGGCGCCGCAGCCGCTCAGCTGAACGAGTGGCAGCGGCAACTGGGCACCATGCGCTGAAGGCGCAGCCCGGCGCGTTGGCCGGGCGGGCGCTTCAGCCGTCGGCGTTGATGCGTTTGATCAGCGCGGCCAGCACCTCGGCCGCGCGGTCGTTGTCCACCTGGCAGGTGCCGGCGGCCTGGTGACCGCCGCCGCCGTACTGCAGCATCAGCTCGCCCACGTTGGTTTTGCTGCTGCGGTCCAGGATGGACTTGCCGGTGGCAAACACCGTGTTCTGCTTCTGCAGGCCCCACAACACGTGGATGGAAATGTTGGTCTGCGGAAACAGCGCGTAGATCATGAAGCGGTTGGTCGCGTAAATGGTCTCTTCGTTGCGCAGGTCCAGCACCGCCAGATTGCCGTGCACCGTGGTGTTGGCGAGCAACTGGGCCTTGGCCTTGTCGGCGTGTTCGCGGTAGATGTCCACCCGTTCCACGACGTCGGGCAGGGCCAGGATCTGCTCGATGCTGTGGTCGCGGCAGTATTTGATGAGGTCCATCATCAGCTGGTAGTTGCTGATGCGGAAGTTGCGGAAACGGCCCAGACCCGTGCGCGAATCCATCAGATAGTTCAGCAGCGTCCAACCGCTGGGGTTGAGCACCTCGTCGCGGTTGTACTGGGCCGAGTCGGCCTTGTCCACCGCGTCCATCATCTCGTCGCTGATGCGCGGGAAGCGGGCCTTGCCGCCGTAGTGGTCGTACACCACACGCGCGGCAGAGGGCGCAATGGCAGAAATGATGTGGTTGGCCCGCTCGCCGGTGTTGCGGATGGTCTCGGACTCGTGGTGGTCAAAGGCCAGGTGGGCGGCGGCCACATACGGCAGGTTGGTGGTGATGTCGCGCCCTGTGATGGGCACCTTGCCGTCCTGCATGTCCTTGGGGTGGACGAAGGTGATCTCGTCGATCAGCTCCAGCTCGTTGAGCAGCACGGCGCAGACCAGACCGTCGAAGTCGCTGCGGGTGACCAGTCGGAATTTTTGCTCGGCCATGGAACGGGGTCCTCAAAAACAAAAGGCGGTGAATGGTTACAAAATCATAACCACCACCGCCGGGCAAGCGCAGAAATTTTGATTTACATGTTTCTGCGGTACTGGCCACCCACCTCAAACAAGGCGTTGGTGATCTGGCCCAGGCTGCACACGCGCACCGCGTCCATCAGCACGTCGAACACGTTTTTGTTCTCGATGACGGCCTGTTGCAGCCGCTTGAGCATGGCGGGCGCTTCGGCCGCATGGCGGGTGTGGAAGTCGGTCAGGCGCTGCAGCTGGCTTTGTTTTTCTGCCTCGGTGGAGCGCGCCAGCTCCAGCGTCTCGGGCGTGGTGTCGCCGTGCGGGTTGCGGAAGGTGTTGACGCCGATGATGGGCAGCTCACCGGTGTGCTTGAGCATCTCGTAGTGCATGGATTCGTCTTGAATCTTGCCGCGTTGGTAGCCGGTTTCCATCGCACCCAGCACCCCGCCACGCTCGGCGATGCGCTCGAACTCGGCCAGCACCGCTTCTTCCACCAGCTCGGTCAGTTCCTCGATGATGAAAGCGCCCTGGCTGGGGTTCTCGTTTTTGGCCAGCCCCCACTCGCGGTTGATGATGAGCTGGATGGCCATGGCCCGGCGCACGCTGTCTTCGGTGGGCGTGGTGATGGCCTCGTCAAACGCGTTGGTGTGCAGGCTGTTGCAGTTGTCGTAGATGGCGATCAGCGCCTGCAGCGTGGTCCGGATGTCGTTGAACTGGATTTCCTGCGCGTGCAGGCTGCGGCCGCTGGTCTGGATGTGGTACTTCAGCTTTTGTGAGCGTTCGTTGGCGCCGTACTTTTCCTTCATGGCCACGGCCCAGATGCGGCGCGCCACGCGACCCATCACGGTGTACTCCGGGTCCATGCCGTTGCTGAAGAAGAAGCTCAGGTTGGGCGCGAAGTCGTCGATGTGCATGCCGCGCGCCAGGTAAGCCTCCACGAAGGTGAAGCCGTTGGACAGCGTGAACGCAAGCTGGCTGATGGGGTTGGCCCCGGCCTCGGCGATGTGGTAACCCGAGATGGACACCGAATAGAAGTTGCGCACGTTGTGGTGCACAAAGTACTCGGCGATGTCGCCCATCACCTTCAGGCTGAACTCGGTGGAGAAGATGCAGGTGTTCTGCCCCTGGTCTTCTTTCAGGATGTCGGCCTGCACCGTGCCGCGAACGTTGGCCTGTGCCCACTCGCGGATTTTGGCGATTTCGGTGTCGGTGGGGTCGCGGCCGTTGTCGCGCTTGAACTTTTCGATGTTCTGGTCGATGGCGGTGTTCATGAACATCGCCAGGATGGTGGGCGCCGGACCGTTGATGGTCATGGACACCGAGGTGGTGGGGTTGCAGAGGTCAAAGCCGTCGTACAACACCTTCATGTCGTCCAGCGTGGCAATGCTCACGCCCGAGTTGCCGATCTTGCCGTAGATGTCAGGACGCAGGTCGGGGTCGTTGCCGTAGAGCGTGACCGAGTCGAAGGCGGTGGACAGGCGCTTGGCCGGCATGCCTTCGCTCACCAGCTTGAAGCGCCGGTTGGTGCGGAAGGGGTCGCCTTCGCCGGCGAACATGCGGGTCGGGTCTTCGCCCTCGCGCTTGAAGGCGAAGGTGCCGGCGGTGTAGGGGTAGCTGCCGGGCACGTTGTCCAGCATCAGCCACTTGAGGATCTCGCCGTGGTCCTCGTACTGCGGCAGGCTGACCTTGCGGATGGTGGTGCCGCTCAGGGATTTGGTGGTCAGCGCGGTGCGGATTTCCTTGTCGCGGATTTTCACCACGTACTCGTCGCCCGCGTAGGCTTTTTGCATCTCGGGCCACTGCTTGAGCAGCTTGCGCGCGTCGGCGTCCAGGTGCAGCTCCCGGGTCTGCGCCAGGTCGATGGCGGCCTCGGCGGCCTTGGACCGCTCCGGCTTGTCGATGGCCAGCATGCGCGCGGCCTCAGTCAACTGCTGGATTTCGCGTGCCAGGCGGGCCTGGGCGCGGGCGCGTTTTTTGTAGCCACGCACGGTGTCGCTGATTTCGGCCAGGTAGCGGATGCGCGCGCCGGGCACCACCGGCGTTTGGTTGGTGCTGTGGCGCACGTCCACCACGGGCAGGCGGCCCTCGCCCAGCTTCAGGCCCAGCGTGGCCAGCCGGCCCTTGAGCGCCTGGTAGAGCGCGGTCACACCGTCGTCGTTGAAGCGGGCGGCCATGGTGCCAAACACCGGCATTTGTTCGGTGGGGGTGGTCCAGGCTTCTTTGTTGCGCTGCACCTGTTTGCTCACGTCGCGCAGGGCATCGAGCGCGCCCTTGCGGTCGAACTTGTTGATTGCCACAAATTCCGCAAAGTCCAGCATGTCGATTTTTTCGAGCTGGCTGGCGGCGCCAAATTCAGGCGTCATCACGTACATGGGCACGTCCACGTGCGGCACGATGGCCGCATCGCCCTGGCCAATGCCCGACGTTTCCACGATCACCAGATCAAAGCCCGCCACCTTGCAGGCTGCCACCACGTCGGGCAGGGCGGCGCTGATCTCGCTGCCGAAGTCGCGGGTGGCCAGGCTGCGCATGAACACGCGCGGGCCGTTCTGCCAGGGGCCGATGGCGTTCATGCGGATGCGGTCGCCCAAGAGCGCGCCACCGCTCTTGCGGCGCGAGGGGTCGATGGAGATCACCGCCACGCGCAGGCCATCGTTCTGGTCCAGCCGGAAACGGCGGATCAGCTCGTCGGTGAGCGACGATTTGCCGGCGCCGCCGGTGCCGGTGATGCCCAGCACGGGCACCTGAGTGGCCTTGGCGGCTTCATGGAGTTGGGCCACCAGGGCGGCGTCTGCTTTGCCGTTTTCCAGCACCGTGATCAGTTGCGCCAGCGCGCGCCAGTTCATTTCGCCGTGGCCCTGGATGGCCTCCACCGAGGTGGGCGCGTAGGGCGTCAGGTCCTGGTCGCAGCGCATCACCATCTCGCCGATCATGCCGGCCAGGCCCATGCGCTGGCCGTCTTCGGGGCTGTAGATGCGCGAGACGCCGTAGGCCTGCAGTTCGCGGATTTCGGGCGGCACGATCACGCCGCCACCGCCGCCAAACACCTGGATGTGGGCACCGCCGCGTTGTTTAAGCAGGTCCACCATGTACTTGAAGTACTCCACATGCCCGCCCTGGTAGGAGCTGATGGCGATACCCTGTGCGTCTTCCTGCAGGGCGGCGGTCACCACGTCGTCCACGCTGCGGTTGTGGCCCAGGTGGATCACCTCGGCACCCATGCTCTGCAGGATGCGGCGCATGATGTTGATGGCCGCGTCGTGGCCGTCGAACAGGCTGGCGGCGGTGACAAAACGCACCTTGTGCGTGGGGCGGTAGTTGGCCAGGGCTTTGAATTCGGCGGACAGGTCGGTCATGGCGTCGGTGGGTGGGTGGCTCTGCCGGGGGTGTTCTTGATTGACGTTTACGTAAACGTCAATTCGCGATGGTACTGCAGAGCGTTGCCGGTGTCACCCCGGGAATTCCGCAGTCTGGCGTGTCTGAATTACCATCGATTTGTCCGTGTCCTGTCAGGAATACCCATGAAGCCGATTCAGCTTTTCGACGCCGCCTCCAGCACCTACACCTATGTGTTGTTCGATCCCGCTACCCGCCAGGCCCTGATCATCGACCCGGTGGACGAGCAGATCGAGCGCGACCTGGCCTGCCTGAAGGACCACGGCCTGCAACTGGCGTGGACGGTGGAAACCCACGCCCACGCAGATCACATCACCAGCGCCGGACAACTGGCCGAACTCGCAGGTGCCAAAACGGCGGCGCCCGCAGGGTGTGGCATCACCACCGCGTCGGTGCAGTTGAAGGACGGCGACGAGTTGGTCTTTGGGCAGCAAAAAATCCGCGCCCTGCACACGCCTGGCCACACCGCCGGCAGCATGAGCTTCGTGTGGTCCACCGGCGATGCACACCACGTGTTCACCGGCGACACCTTGCTCATCAACGGCTGTGGCCGCAGCGATTTCCAGTCGGGCAGCGCCGAGGACCTGTACCGCAGCCTGACCGAGGTGCTGTTCAAGTTGCCCGACGACACCACGGTGTGGCCGGGGCACGACTACAAGGGCCAGACCCAGTCCACCATCGGCTGGGAAAAAGCGAACAACGCCCGGGTGGCCGGCAAGACGCGCGACGAGTTCGTTGCCATCATGAACGCCCTCAACCTGCCGCGCCCCAAGCGCATGGACGAAGCCGTGCCGGCCAACCTCACATCGGGCATTCGCCACGACGCCGACGGTGCCGAACTGATGCAGCCGCGTAGCGCTGCGGGCTACGCCGGCGACGTGTCGCCGCACTTGGCGTGGGACTGGGTGCAGGCTGGCGAGGCAGTGCTGGTGGATGTGCGCACCGACGCTGAGCGCGAGTGGGTGGGTTTTGTGCCCGGCGCCGTGCCGTTGGCTTGGAAGCAGTGGCCGGGCATGGCCATGAACCCTGGTTTTGACGAGGGCTTGCGCGCGGCCGTGCCTGCTGGCCAAAAGGTGGTGCTGTTGTGCCGCAGTGGTGTGCGTTCCATTGCGGCCGCCAAGCGGGCCACCGAGTTGGGGTTGGTGGCCTACAACATCCTGGAAGGCTTCGAAGGGGACCCGGATGCGGATGCCCACAGGGGGCGGCGTGGGGGCTGGCGGTTGCACGGGCTTCCTTGGCGGCAGAACTGATTTTTTGCTGGCCTTGGGCGGTGGTGGGCGCTGGCGGAAATCACCGGGTGGCCCACTTCGTTCGTGTCCTCCGCATCGCTGCGCGATGCTCCCCCTTTACCTCACTGCGTGGGCCACCCGGCGCTTTCCGCCCGAGTGCAGGTGAACCTGCGGTGACGTGCCAGCGCTGCCTCGGATCGGTGTGGCGGGGTGTGCTGCAGAGCGAGGTAAAGGGGGAGCCGGCGCAGCCGGCGGAGGACACGAGCGGCGCAGCGCACCCCGTCGCACCGATCTCGCACACCAAGTGGGAGCGCCTTCAAGAAAGCGCCGGTGGACGAACCGCCATCAAGTCCGCCGCTGCCTTTTCATAGGCATGCGCCAACTGCAGCAATGCCAACTCCCCTTGTGGCTTGCCAATCAACTGCAAGCCCATGGGCAGGCCTTGCGCGTTTAAGCCCGCCGGCACGCTGATGGCCGGCAAGCCGGCCAGCGTCGCGTAAATCACCACCTCCATCCAGCGGTGGTAGGTGTCCATGGGGCGGCCCGCAATCTCCGTGGGCCAGCGCATGTCCACATCAAACGGCCACAGCTGCGCCACCGGCAGCGCCAACACGTCAAAGCGGTCAAACAGCGCCAGCATCTGCTGCAAAAAACGCGTGCGTTGCGCGCTGGCGGCGTTCAACTGCGCGCCAGTGAGCTTGAGCGATTGGTCGTGCTCCCAAAGCGCCTCGGGTTTGATGTGCGCCCGGTTGTCGGGTTTGATGAGAAAAGGCGCGATGCGCGGCCCCACCAGCGCCTGACGCCACACCAGCCAGCAGTCCCACACCGCCGCAGGGTCCATGCCCAGCGCGGTGTGGTCCACCTCGCAGCCCATGTCGGTGAAGCGGTGCAGGGCCGATTCACACACGTCCAGCACACCCGCTTCCATGGGCAAATGCCCCTTCAGATCGCCCAGCCAGCCGATGCGTTGGCCGGTCGGGTCGCTGTCCAGGGGCGCGACAAAAGCGCGCCCATCTTGTGCAATGCTCAGCGGCGTGCGCGGGTCGTGCCCGGCCTGGATGGACAACAGCATGGCCACGTCGCGCACGCTGCGGCCCATGGGGCCTTCGGTGCCCAGTTGGGCCAGCCACACGTCGTTGGCCGGCCACATGGGCACACGGCCTTGTGAGGGGCGCAGCCCAAACACGTGGTTCCAGCCCGCCGGGTTGCGCAGGCTGCCCATGAAGTCCGAGCCGTCGGCCACTGGCAGCAGGCGCTGGGCCAGCGCCACCGCAGCACCCCCGCTGCTGCCGCCGGCCGACTTGGTCAGATCGAAGGCATTGCGCGTGGCGCCAAACACGGCGTTGAAGGTGTGCGAGCCCAGCCCGAACTCGGGCGTGTTCGTCTTGCCGATCACGATGCAACCGGCGGCTTTCATGCGCGCGGCCATCAGCCCGTCCTCGGACGGCACGAAGTCGCGCATCAGTGGTGAACCCAAGGTGGTGCGCAGGCCGGCTGTGTTGGACAGGTCTTTGATGGCCTGTGGCATGCCGTGCATCCAGCCCATGGATTCGCCACGCGCCAACTGGGCGTCGCGTGCATCGGCTTCGGCCAGCAGCACGTCCGCGTCGCGCAGGCTCACGATCGCGTTCACATGGGGGTTCACCCGATCGATGCGCGCCAGCGTCGCCGCCATCACCTCGCGGCACGACACTTGCTTTTGGTGAATGGCTTGCGACAGCACATCGGCTGTCATCAGGGTCAGGTCGGAGGGCATCTGGCTCATGTTGGCGCTATATTGCAGGTGTGACCGTCGATATTTGAAGTTTCAACCAAACCCCATTCTGACTGGAGTGTTCATGAAGCGTCGTTCCCTGGTTTCCATCGCTGCTGCGGCAGCTGTTTCTGCAGCCATGGTCATGCCCCTGGCCGTCAACGCCCAAGGCCAGGCCCAGGCCAAAACCCTGCGCATCGTGCCGCATGCCAACGTGACCATTCTGGACCCGATCTGGTCCACCGCCTTCGTCACCCGCAACCACGGCTACATGATTTACGACACGCTGTTTGGCACCGACGCCAGTGGCGCCGTCAAGCCGCAGATGGTGGACAAGTGGAACGTCAGCAAGGACAACCTGACCTGGACCTTCACGCTGCGCGATGGCCTGGAGTTCCATGACGGCGCGCCCGTCACCAGCACCGACGTGGTGGCCTCCATCAAACGCTGGGCCAGCCGCGACAGCTTTGGTGGTGTGCTTGCCAAAAGTGTGGCCGACTACGCCACCCCCGATGCCAAAACCTTTGTCATCAAACTCAAGCAACCGTTTGGTGTGATGCTCGAAGCCCTGGGCAAACCGTCCAGCAACGTGCCCTTCATCATGCCCGCGCGCATCGCTGCCACACCGGGCAGTGAGCAGATCAAGGACAACATCGGCTCCGGCCCCTACAAGTTTGTGCAGGCCGAGTACAAGCCGGGCGAAAAGCTGGTCTACGTCAAGAACGACAAGTACAAGTCGCGCAGCGAGGCGCCCAATGGCACCACCGGCGGCAAGCCGGTGTTTGTGGACCGCGTCGAATGGGTCATCATCCGCGACCCGCAGACCCAGTTCAATGCCCTGGTGGCTGGCGAGGTGGACATCGTCGAGCAGCCCACCTTCGAACAGTACGCATCGCTCAAGGCCACCAAAGGGGTGCAGCTGGTGGATGCACAACCAGCGGGTCTGCAGTACATCTTCCGCTTCAACCACAAACACCCACCGTTTGACAACGTGAAGATCCGCCAGGCCGCGATGGTGGCGCTGGGGCAGGAGCAACACCTCAAGGCGCAGGTGGGCACGCCGGGCATGTACAAGTTCTGCAAGAGCATGTTCCCGTGTGGCACGCCGTACGCCAGCGACAACACCAGCTTCTACACCGGCAGCGCCGACCCCAAAAAGGCCGCACAGATGCTGAAGGACGCGGGCTACAAGGGCGAGCCGGTGCTGCTGATGCGCCCCACCGATCTGGCCTCCATCGCCAAGCTGCCCCTGGTGGCCAAGCAGCAGCTGGAGGCCGCCGGCTTCAAGGTGGACATGCAACAAATGGACTGGGCCACGCTGGTGGCGCGCCGTGCCAAAAAAGACGCGCCCGCCGCTGGCGGCTGGAACGCCTTCATGACCGCCTGGACCGCCGGTGACATCCAGAACCCGCTGACCATGGCCATGATGAATGCGGCCGGCGACAACGGCTGGTTTGGCTGGCAGGACGACAAACAGATCGAGGAGCTCAAGGTCAAGTTCGCCCAGGCCGGCAGCGATGCGGAGAAGAAAAAACTGGCCGAACAACTGCAACTGCGCGCCATCGAGACCGCCTCGCACGTGCACCTGGGCCAGTACAACAACCCGGCCGCCGTGCGCGACAACGTCAGCGGCATCGTGCCGGCCGGTGCACAGGTGTACTGGAACGTGAAGAAGAACTGACGAGGGTTTTTCCCGCGTGATGGATACCGGCACAAGCCGGGCCTCGGCCCGGCTTGTGTTCTTTGCCATCGCACTTTGAAGCCTTCCGACCACCCCAGATGCTCAGATTCCTCCTCAAACGCCTCCTCGCCATCCTGCCCGTTTTGCTGGTGGTGGCCGTGGTGGTTTTCCTGATCCTGCGCCTCACCCCTGGCGACCCGGCGGCGGTGATTGCCGGCAACAGCGCCACCAACGCCGACATCGAACGCATTCGCGAACAGTTGGGTTTGAACCGCTCTTTGCTGGCCCAGTTCGGTATCTGGATCGGCGGCGTGCTGCAAGGTGACCTCGGCTATTCCTATTACCTGGGCAAGCCCGTCACCGAACTGATCGCGCAACGTGTGGAGCCCACGCTGTCGCTGGCCTTTGGCACCATCGTGCTGGCGGTGCTGGTGGCGGTGCCGCTGGGCACCTTGGCGGCCTGGCGCATGGGTGGCTGGCTTGATCGTTTGCTGTCGGGCTTCTCGGTGCTGGGTTTTTCGGTGCCGGTGTTTGTGGTGGGCTACATCCTCATCTACCTGTTCGCCATCCAGCTCAACTGGCTGCCGGTGCAAGGCTACCGGCGTCTGTTCGGCCCATCGTCCGAAGGTGTTGGGGCTTGGGCGCAGCAGTTGGTGCTGCCCTGGGTCACGCTGTGCACCATCTATGTGGCGCTGATCGCGCGGGTCACGCGCGCCAGTGTGTCGGAGGCGCTGACCGAGGACTACATACGTACCGCGCGCGCCAAGGGCATACGCGAATCTGCTGTGCTGCTGCGCCACGCGCTGGCGAATGCGGCCGTGCCCATCGTCACCGTGGTGGGCATTGGTGTCGCACTGCTGATTGGGGGTGTGGTCGTCACCGAAACCGTCTACGCCATCCCGGGCCTGGGCTCGCTCACGGTGGACGCGGTGCTCAACCGCGACTTCCCCGTCATCCAGGGCCTGGTGCTGGTGTTCAGCGTGTTGTATGTGCTGATCAACCTGCTGGTCGATCTCAGTTACCTCTTTTTAGATCCCCGCATCAGGTACTGACATGGACATCCTCAAAAAACTCTGGCGCAACAACGCCATCCGCTTCGGCACCGTGGTGCTGGGCCTGTTGCTGGCGATTGCAGCGGCCGCGCCCTGGCTGGGCACGGTCGAACCCTCCGCCATGGACTTCAGCCACATCAACACCGCCTCGGGTGTGCGCGGCGAGTTTGCCTTGCCCAGCGGCGAAACCGTGGCCCACACCTTCTGGATGGGCAGCGACAACGCCGGGCGTGACATCTACAGCCGTGTCGTCTATGGCACGCGTGTGTCCTTGCTGGTGGGCCTGTTCACCGCCACGGTGGCGGTGCTGATGGGGGCGCTCCTGGGCATGTTGGCGGGCTACTTTCGCGCGGTGGATGCGGTGCTGATGCGGTTCATGGATGGGCTCATGGCCATTCCCGCCATCCTGCTCGCCATCGCGCTGGTGGCCGCTTTGGGCGCCCAACTGTGGACGGTGGTGGTGGCGATTGCGGTGCCTGAAATCCCGCGCGTTACCCGTCTGGTGCGCTCGCTGGTGCTGAGCCTGCGCGAGGAGCCTTTCGTGGAAGCCGCCAAGGCCCTGGCCACGCCCACACCCACTATCTTGTGGCGGCACATCTTGCCCAACGCATTGGCCCCGCTGATCGTGCAGGGCACCTTCATCGCAGCCAGCGCGGTGCTGACCGAGGCCATCCTGAGCTTCTTGGGCCTGGGCTTGCCGGCCGACGTGCCCACCTGGGGCAACATCATGGCCGAGGGCCGGGTGCAGTTCAGCCAGTACCCGGGCAACGTCTTGTTCCCGGCCATGTTCCTGGTGCCCACGGTGCTGGCCATCAACCTGCTGGGCGATGGCTTGCGCGACGTGCTCGACCCCAAATTCGCGAAACGGGTCTGAGCACCATGAGCACCCCCATTCTTGAAATCCACGGCCTCCAAGTGGCGCTGCCCCCCGGAGCCGACCGACCCCACGCCGTCGATGGCGTGAGCCTGTCCATCCCCGCTGGTCGCACCCTGTGTGTGGTGGGCGAATCCGGGTCCGGCAAGTCCGTCATGTCCACCACCGTCATGGGCCTGCTGCCGCGCGAACTGCGCGTGGGCGGCGGGCGCATCGCGCTCAAGGGCGAAGACCTGCTGGCCGCGCCGCCCGCGCGCCTGCGCCAGCTGCGCGGCCAGGCCATGGGCATGGTGTTCCAGGAACCCATGACCGCACTCAACCCGGTGATGACCTGCGGCGACCAGGTCGATGAGCTGCTGCGCACCCACACCGACTGGTCGGCGGCCAAACGCCGACAGGCCGTGCTCGACATGTTTGCCCGCGTCAAACTGCCCGACCCCGAGCGCATGGTGCGCAGCTTTCCGCACCAGCTCAGCGGTGGCCAGCGTCAGCGCATCGTGATCGCCATGGCGGTCATCCTCAAGCCCGCGCTGCTCATCTGCGACGAGCCCACCACCGCGCTGGACGTGACCACGCAACGCGAGATCCTGCGTCTGATCAAGCAGTTGCAGGAAGAGCAGGGCAGCGCGGTCCTCTTCATCACCCACGACATGGGTGTGGTGGCCGACATTGCCGACGAGGTGCTGGTCATGCACAAAGGCTGCGCGGTGGAGCAGGGCAGCCGCGACGACGTGTTGTTCCGGCCCCAGGCCGACTACACCCGCATGCTGCTGGCGGCGGTGCCGTCCATCACGCCACCGCCGCCCCGACCCGAAGCGGCCGGCCAGCCCCTGTTGCGCGGTGACAAGGTGGGCATGGTGTACGCCAGCCGCGACTGGATGGGGCGTGCGCGCGAGACGGTCGCGCTCCGGGATGCCACCTTGGACGTGCGCCCTGGCGAGACGGTGGGGGTGGTGGGCGAATCGGGCTCAGGCAAATCCACCCTGGCCCGTTGCCTCATCCGCTTGCTTCAGCCAAGCACGGGCCGGGTGTTCTGGGAACAGGACAAGGTCTGCCAGTTGCCGGAGAGCCGGCTGCGCCCTTTGCGCTCGCGGGTGCAGGTGGTGTTTCAGGACCCCAACCGTTCGCTGAATCCGCGCCGCACCGTGGGGGAGGCCATCATCGAAGGAGCGATGAACTTTGGCGCCAGCCGGTCCGCCGCCGAAGCGCTTGCGGCCGATCTCATGGACAAGGTGCGCCTGCCGCGCGAAGGGCTGTTGCGCTACCCCAGCCAGTTCTCGGGCGGCCAACGCCAGCGCATTGCGATCGCCCGCGCCCTGGCTTGCAAACCCCAGGTGCTGGTGGCCGACGAGGCGGTGAGCGCGCTCGATGTGAGCGTGCAGGCGCAAATCATGGCGCTGCTGCGCGAGATCCAGGCCGAGTTGGGCCTGGGCCTGCTGTTCATCACCCACGACCTGCGTGTGGCCGCCCAACTGTGCGACCGCGTCATCGTCATGCACCAGGGTCAGATCGTGGAAGAAGGCCCCACCGCCGAGCTGTACGCCAACCCCCAACAAGACTACACACGGCGCCTGTTCGAGGCCGCGCCCGGCCACAACTTCGCACAGCCCGCCGTGGTACACGGAGACACCCCTTGACCCCCCGTTCAACCCGCATCCTGATCGCCGGCTACCAGCACGAGACCAACACCTTCGCACCCAGTCTGGCCGACTGGACCGCCTTCCAGACGGGCGAGACCTTCCCCGCCTATGTGCGCGGCCCGGTCATGACGGATCAGCTGGCCGACGCCAACATCCCCGTGGGTGGTTTCATCCAGGCCGCACGCCGCAACGGCTGGACCTTGCTGCCCTCGGCCTGGGCCGGGGCCACGCCTTCGTCCTACGTCACTGAAGACGCATTTGAGCGCATCGCCGCTGCCATCCTGGACGATGTGCGCGCGGCATTGCCGCATGGGCTGGACGGGATCTACCTCGACCTGCACGGCGCGGCCGTGGCCGAACACGCCGACGACAGCGAAGGTGAACTGCTGGGCCGCCTGCGCGCCCTGGTGGGGCCAGATGTGCCCATCGTCGCCAGCCTGGATTTGCACGCCAATGTGACCGAACGCATGCTGCACGAGGCCGACGCGCTGGTGGCTTACCGCACCTACCCGCACGTGGACATGGCCGACACCGGCGCTTTGGCGGCCGAGCTGCTGCAACGCCGCCTGGCCCTGGGCCGGCGCGAGGCGCTGTTTTGGCGCCGCCTGCCCTTCCTCATTCCGCTCAACGCCCAGAGCACCTGGATGGAGCCGGCGCAAACCCTCTACGCCTACCTGCGCGCGTTGGATGATGACCACGGTGCCATGCTGAGCTTCTGCATGGGCTTCCCCGCTGCCGACTTCGCCGAATGTGGGGCCGTGGTGTGGGGCTATGGCGAGCAGGCCCAACTGGCCGGCGAGCTGCTTTACAAGCGCGTGGCCGAGCCCACGCAGTGGCGCCCGGATTGGTTGGACGCCCGCGAGGCGGTCGAGGCCGCGTTGGACCTGGCCGCCCGCGCCGACAAACCCGTGGTGTTGGCCGACACCCAGGACAACCCTGGCGCCGGCGGCGACAGCAACACCACCGGCATGCTGCACGCCTTGCTGCAGCAGCACGCGGGCCAGCGTTTCCCGGGTCAGGTGGCCCTGGGCCTGTTGTTCGATCCCGAGGCCGCACAGGCGGCGGTGGCGGCCGGCGTGGGCGCGCAGATCGACCTGGCCCTGGGCCGCGCCGTGCCGACCTACACCGGCTTGCCCAGCGATGCGCCGGTGCAAGGCCGCTTCACGGTGCGTGCGGTCAGCGACGGGCGCTGCGTGCTCAAAGGCGCGATGATGACCGGCCTCACGGTGGAGCTGGGCGCCAGCGCCTGCCTGGAGATCGATGGCGTGTTGGTGGCGGTGGTCAGCGGCAAGATGCAACTGCTGGACCGCGAGCTGCTGCGCCTGGTGGGCATCACGCCCGAGGCCATGAAGCTCATCGTGGTCAAAAGCTCCAACCACTTCCGCGCCGATTTCACGCCCATCGCTTCGCGCGTGATCGTGGCCAAGGCCGCCGGCCCCATGGCCGCCGATCCGGCCGACCTGCCCTGGAAAAAGCTGCCCGCCACCACACGGAGAACGCCATGAGCCAGCCCACCGCCTTGCCCTCAGACCTCGCAGATTGCTCCGCCTCGCAACTGCTCGACCTGTACCGCAGCGGGCAGGCCTCTCCCGTGTCGGCCACACAGGCGGTGCTGGCCCGCATCGACCGCCACAACCCCGAACTGCGCGCCTTTTGTGTGGTCGACCACGAAGCCGCCCTGGCCAGCGCCCGCGCCAGCGAAGCGCGCTGGCAACAAGGCGCGCCCTGTGGCCCGCTGGACGGCGTGCCCACCTCCATCAAGGACCTCATCCTCACCCAAGGCTGGCCCACGCTGCGGGGTAGCCGCACCGTGAACCCCGACCAGCCTTGGGACGTGGACGCCCCCGCCACCGCCCGCCTGCGCGAGGCCGGCGCGGTGTTGCTGGGCAAAACCACCACGCCCGAGTTTGGCTGCAAAGGCGAGACCAATTCGCCGCTGACCGGCATCACCCGCAACCCCTGGAACCCGGCCAAAACGCCCGGCGGCTCGTCCGGAGGCACCGCTGCGGCCGTGGCCGCCGGCATGGGGCCGCTGAGCGTGGGCACCGACGGCGCGGGCAGCGTGCGCATTCCGGCGGCGTTTTGCGGCAACTTCGGCCTCAAGCCCAGCTTTGGCCGTGTGCCGGCCTACCCGCTGTCGCCCTTTGGCTCTGTGGCCCACCTGGGCCCACATACCATGAACGTGCGCGATGCGGCGCTGATGATGAACGTCATCAAGCAGCCGGACGCGCGCGACTGGACATCGTTGCCGCCCGACACCACCGACTACCTGAACGGTCTCGACGACGGCATCCGAGGCTGGCGCATTGCGTACTCACCCACACTGGGTTACGCCAAAAACGTGCACCCCGAGGTGGCCGCTGCCGTTGAGGCTGCGGTGAAGCAGCTGGCCGACCTGGGCGCGGTGGTGGAGCAGGTGGACCCCGGCTTTGACGACCCGCTGGACATCAGCACCGGCCTGTGGTTTTTGGGTGCCTGGACAGTGTGGAACACCTTGAGCCCTGAGCAGCAGGCGCTGACCGATCCCGACTTCCGCGCCGAGGCCGAGATCGGTGGCCGCTACAGCGCGCTGCAGGTGCAGCAACTGAACCTTAGGCGCGGCGCCTTGGGTTCTCACATGCGGCAGTTCATGCAGCGTTTTGATCTGCTGGTGACGCCAGCCGTGTCCGTGCCGGCCTTTGACGCGAAGCCGGCCGGCCACACGCCCATGGACCCCGAAGCCATGTTGGGCTGGACGCCGTTTTCCTACCCCTTCAATCTCACGCAGCAACCGGCCTGCACCATCCCCTGTGGCCTCACGCGCGACGGTTTGCCCATCGGGTTGCAGATGGTGGGGCCCATGTTTGGCGATGCGCAGGTGCTGCGCGCAGCGCGCGCCTACGAGCGTGTGCACCCCATTCCTCGGCCCGTGTTGACCGCCTGAGCCGGGCCGGGAAAACCCCCGTCACGGCTTGGTCATAATGCGCGCATGACTTTTCTGGCACTGGACGTCGGCAACACGCGCCTGAAGTGGGCGATGTATGAAAGCCCGCAGTTGGGCGCCCGCGTGCTGGCGCACGGTGCGCAATTCCTCGAGAACATCGAAACCCTGGCCGAGGGCGATTGGGCCGCTTTGCCCGTGCCACACCGCATGCTGGGGTGTGTGGTGGCGGGGGACGCGGTGAAACGCCGGGTCGAGGAGCAGATGGAGCTGTGGGACACGACGCCGCAGTGGGTGGTGTCGGGCAACGCCGAAGCCGGCCTCACCAACGGCTACGACCACCCCGCGCGCCTGGGTTCCGACCGCTGGATCGCCATGATCGGCGCCTTGCAGCACCTGCGCGCCAGCGGCCGGCACAAACCTTGTGTGGTGGTGATGGTGGGCACGGCGGTCACGGTGGAGGCCATCGATGCCAGCGGCCGCTTTCTGGGCGGCATCATCCTGCCGGGCCACGGCATCATGCTGCGCGCGCTCGAATCGGGCACGGCCGGCCTGCATGTGCCCACCGGCGAGGTGCGCGACTTCCCCACCAACACCAGCGACGCGCTCACCAGCGGTGGCACCTTCGCCATCGCCGGTGCGGTGCAGCGCATGGTGGAAAACCTCAAGCGTCACACTGGCGAGGAGCCGGTGGTTTTCATGACGGGTGGCGCCGGCTGGAAGATGGCACCGAGCATGTCGGTGCATTGCGAACTGGTTGAAAGCCTGATTTTTGACGGGCTGCTGGAAATTGCGTCAAGGCGCTTTGGTTAGCCCGACAACCCATCCACCGCCTGGAACATGGCCTGCCGCGCCTGGCTGATGATTCGGCCGCGCCAGGCGTCGGTGTCGGTGTAGAAGGCGTCCATCAGTTGTTGTTTGATGGCGGCGTGTTGCTCCGCTGGCGCTTCCGGGTGCTTGTGCAACCAGTGGTCGGCGCGCAGGGCCTGGCTCACCTCGTTGAAGGGCAGGGTGCCGTACTCCATGGCGATGCCGGTGTATTCGGCCCGCGGACACTCTTGGTAGGCGGCCATCCACATCAGGCCGGTCAGGAAGGCGGAGGTGGACGAGCCGTCGTAGATGGAGGTGATGCGGGTCTCGCCCTTGGGGTCCCACCAGGCCTTGGCGCGTTCGAACGCGGCTTTGTCGTCCTTGCAGGCAAAAATCCGCTCGCCCAAACCACTTGGGCCCAGGCCGGTGTGCAGGTCGATCCAGGCAAGGCGCTTGGCTTGCCGACCGTAGGTGCGCAGCACCTCGCGCAACGTGGTGTTGCTCCAGGTGGGTGCGGTGCCACCGAAGAACAGGCCGTCGGCAAACTGGTGTTGGCCTTGTGAGACTGCGGCCTGGAACTTCAACTGCCCGTTGCTTGCGATGTAGTTGCCGATGGCTGCGGTGTTTTCGGCCGTGGGCGGCCATTGGGCGGGCAACAGCAGGTCGTGGATCTCGGCATAGGCGGCGTTGACGGGCAGCGGCTGCGAGAAGTCCTGGAAGTTGCGGTTCAGGTCCACGTTTTCGTTGGTCACGCGGCGCACGTGCGAAAAGCCGTGGGGGTTGAGCGCGTGGATGTAGAGGACGGCCACACCAGCGGCACCGGCCTTGGCGCGCCACTCGGCATCGTGCGTGGCAAACACCTGCACACCCGAGCCGCAGTAGCCTTCCACACCGTGGCAGGCGCTGCTGACGATGAGCAGGCTCTGCGCGTCGGCCGGGCCGTCCAGGGCCACGTCCATGGCCAGGGTTTCGCCGTCGCGGCCTTTCAGTGGGTGCTCAAACGAGCGGATGGCCATGCCAGCAGCGGCCGCACCTTCCAGGAACTTGACACGCGCCTGCGCGTACCGGGCCGAGAAGGCCGCGTTCACATCGATCATGGGGATTCCTTGTGTGCTCAGGCTTGGGTGGGCTTGGCCAGCCACTGTGTGACCAACTCCACCCAATAGGTGGCGCCCAGCGGGATCAGGTCGTCGTTGAAGTCGTAGCTGGGGTTGTGCAGGGTGCAGGGGCCGCCGCCGTGACCCATCTCGCGGTGGGCACCGTCGCCGTTGGCGATGAAGCAATAGGCGCCGGGTTTGGCTTGCAGCATGTAGGCAAAGTCTTCGGCGCCCATGGTGGGTTCCTGTACTTGCACGTTGGCCTCGCCCACGATGCCGGCCATCACCTGGCGGGCAAAGTTGGCCTCGGCCGCGCTGTTGACGGTGGGCGGGTAGTTGCGCACAAACTCAAATTCGCAGGTGGCATCAAACGCCGCGCAGGTGTGGCGGGCAATCTCTTCCATGCGCTTTTCGATCAGGTCGAGCACTTCCAGCGTGAAGGTGCGCACCGTGCCTTGCAGCTCGCAGCTGTCGGGCACCACGTTGGTGGCCTCGCCGGCGTGGATCATGGTGACGGAGATCACGCCCGCGTCCACCGGCTTCTTGTTGCGGCTGATGATGGTCTGGAAGGCCTGCACCATCTGGCAGGCCACCGGCACCGGGTCGATGCCGTTGTGAGGCAGGGCGGCGTGGCTGCCTTTGCCGCGGATGGTGATTTTGAACTCGTTGCTGGAGGCCATCACCGGGCCGGGGCTGACGGCAAACGTGCCCACGGCCGCACCCGGCCAATTGTGCATGCCAAAAACGGCTTGCATGGGGAACTGCTCGAACAGGCCTTCCTTGATCATCTCGCGCGCGCCGCCGCCGCCTTCTTCCGCTGGTTGGAAGATCAGGTAGACGGTGCCGTCGAAGTCGCGGTGTTTGGCAAAGTGTTGGGCGGCTGCCAGCAGCATGGCGGTGTGGCCGTCGTGGCCACAAGCGTGCATCTTGCCGGCATGTTTGCTGGCGTGTGCGAAGGTGTTGAACTCCTGCATGGGCAGGGCGTCCATGTCGGCGCGCAAGCCCACGGCGCGGCCACAGGCGCCTCCGTCACGTCCTTTGATGATGCCCACCACACCTGTGGTGCCCAGGCCCCGATGGATGGGGATGCCCCATTCGGTCAGCTTGGCGGCCACCAGGTCGGCGGTGCGCACTTCCTGGAAACACAGTTCGGGGTGGGCGTGGATTTCGCGTCGCACGGCGGCAATGCCGGCGGCCTGGGTCACGATGCTGTCGATGAGTTTCATGGGCTCAAGGTCGTTGAGGTGTAAAGAAACATCGTAGCAGTGTCAGTGGCAAGGCGCAGCCGTGGCGTTCCCAATGTCCCCACGGCACAATGTGGCGCATGAGTACCTCACTGTCCCCTGCCGCCCCGGTGGTGGTGCGTGGCGCCTGCCCGCACGATTGCCCCGACACTTGCGCACTGCTCACCACGGTGGAAAACGGCGTCGCGGTCAAGGTGGCGGGCAACCCGCAGCACGCCATGACCGACGGGGTGTTGTGTGCCAAGGTGTCCAAGTACACCGAACGCAGCTACCACCCCGAGCGCCTGCTGTATCCCATGAAGCGTGTGGGGCCCAAGGGTGGCGGTCGCTTTGTGCGTGTGGGCTGGGACGAGGCGCTCAACGCCATCGCCACCCGGCTGCAAATCATCGCCAGCAAAAACCCCGAAGCCATCCTGCCCTACAGCTACGCCGGCACCATGGGCCTGGTCCAGGGCGACGGCATGGCGGCGCGCTTCTTCCACCGCCTGGGCGCCTCGCTGCTGGACCGCACCATTTGCGCCAGCGCCGGGGCCGAGGCGCTCACCCACACCTACGGCGGCAAGGTGGGCATGAAGGTGCAGTTTTTTGCCGAAAGCCGGCTGATCCTGATCTGGGGCAGCAACTCGATTGGCAGCAACCTGCATTTCTGGCGCCTGGCCCAACAGGCCAAACGCAACGGCGCGCGCCTGGTCTGCATCGACCCGCGCAAGACCGAAACCGCCGAGAAATGCCACGAGCACATCGCACTGCTGCCGGGCACCGACGCCGCGCTGGCCCTGGCGCTGATGCACGAGCTGATCACCCACGATTGGCTGGACCACGATTACATCGCCCGCCACACGGAGGGCTGGGACGCCTTGCGTGCCAGGGCGTTGGAATGGCCACCCGAACGCGCCGCCGCCGTGTGTGGTGTGCCGGTAGAGCAGATACGCCAACTGGCGCGCGACTACGGCGAGACCGCGCGCCGTGGCGAACCGGTGGCCATCCGCCTGAACTACGGGATGCAACGCGTGCGTGGTGGTGGCAACGCGGTGCGCGCAGTGGCCTGCCTGCCCGCGCTGGTGGGCGCCTGGCGCCACCGCGCGGGGGGCCTCTTGCTCAGCAGCTCCAGCCAGTTTCCCATCCAGCGCGCCGCCTTGCAGCGGCCCGACTTGCTGGCAGGACGGCGCCCGCGCACCATCAACATGAGCACCATCGGCGACGACCTGCTGCGTCCCAGTTCGCGCGAGTTCGGGCCCCGCATCGAGGCGCTTATCGTCTACAACAGCAACCCGGTGGCGGTGGCGCCCGAGTCGGCCAAGGTCGTGCAGGGCTTTGCACGCGATGACCTGTTCACGGTGGTGATCGAGCACTTCCAGACCGACACGGCCGACCACGCTGACTACCTGCTGCCCGCCACCACCCAGCTGGAGCATTGGGACATCCACAGCACCTACGGCCACACCGACGTGTTGCTCAACCGCCCCGCCATCGCGCCGCAGGGACAGGCCCGGCCCAACAGCCAGATCTTCCGCGACCTCGCGCAGCGTTTGGGTTTTGGCGAGGCCTGTTTCCAGGACAGCGACGAAGCCATGTGCCGCCAGGCCTTTGGCCGCGAGGTGGACTTCAACACCTTGCTTGCGCAGGGCTTTGTGTCGTTGCCGGTCCCCGACGCGCCTTTTGCCGAGGGGGGCTTTCCCACGCCCTCTGGCAAGTGCACCTTTTTCAGCGAAGCGCTGGCGCGCATGGGGCAAGACGGCTTGCCCGACCACCTGCCCAACTTCGAACCGGGCGGTGCCCACGCCGACTACCCGTTGGCCATGATCTCCCCGCCCGCGCGCAACTTCCTCAATTCCACCTTCGTCAACGTCAAAAGTCTGCGCGACATCGAAGGCGAGCCGGTGCTGGAAATCCACCCGCAAGACGCCGCCGCACGCGGCATCTCGGACGGCAGCACGGTGAAGGTGTTCAACGAACGCGGCGACTACCACTGTGCCGCCCGCGTGAGCGAGCGCGCCCGACCCGGTGTGGTCAATGGTTTGGGCATCTGGTGGCGCAAGTTCGGCCTGCGTGGCACCAACGTCAACCAGCTCACCAGCCAGCGCCTGACCGACATCGGCCGTGCGCCCACGTTTTACGACTGCCACGTGCAAGTCGAGTTGGTTTGACATGCGAAGGCTGTGTTGGGCGTTGTGCGTGCTGCTGTTGAGCGGCTGCAGCGCCACACTGGACCCGGCCTATTATTGGCAGTCGGTCAGTGGTCACCTGCACATGGTGCGGGCCGCGCGGCCGGTGGACGACTGGTTGGCCGACACCCAGGCCAGCGATGCCCTGCGCTTGAAACTGCGGCAGGCGCAGCAGCTGCGCCGCTTTGCCGTCACCGAGTTGGGTTTGCCTGACAACGCCAGCTACACCCGCTACGCCGACCTCAAGCGCCGCGCTGCGGTGTGGAACGTCGTGGCCGCGCCCGACGACGCGCTGCAGCTCAAGCAGTGGTGTTTTCTGGCCTTGGGCTGCGTGGGCTACAGGGGCTATTTCGACGAAGCCGAGGCGCGCGCCTTTGCCGACACCGTGCGCCAAGCCGAGCCGGCGCTGGAGGTGGGCGTCTACCCGGTACCGGCCTACTCCACGCTGGGCTGGACCAACTGGATGGGCGGTGACCCGTTGCTGAGCACCTTCATCGGTTACCCCGAAGGCGAACTGGCGCGGCTGATCTTCCACGAGTTGGCGCACCAGGTGGTCTACGTGCGCGACGACACGGTGTTCAACGAGTCCTTTGCCACTGCGGTGGAGCGCCTGGGCGGCGCGCGCTGGCAGGCCACGGCCAGCGAAGCCGCGCGGACCGACTACGCGCGTTTTGACGAACGCCGCCAGCAGTTCCGTGCCCTGGCGCGGCAGACCCGTGACGCCCTGCGCGCGGCCTACGCGCTGCCCGACCGCACCCAGCGCCTGACCGCCAAACACGCGGCCATGGCGGGTTTTCGCAGCGGCTACGACGCTTTGAAGGTGCATTGGAACGGCTTTGCTGGCTACGACGCCTGGGCCCTCCAGGCCAACAACGCCCTGTTTGCGGCACAGGCCGCTTACGACGAACTGGTGCCGGCTTTTGAGGGCCTGTTCGAGCGCGAGGGCCGCGACTTTGCGCGGTTTTATGATGCGGTGCGCGCGCTGGCCCGCCTGCCCAAGGACGAACGCCGCAGCGCCCTGCTTGCCCAACGATTTTGAGGACTTCCCATGGCCAACCTTCACATCCACCGCGACCACACCCTGGGCTTGGCCAAGGCCCGCAAGGTGGCCTGGGCCTGGGCCGAACAGGCAGAAAACGAGTTCGGCATGGCGTGCACCTACGAAGAGGGCGATGTCGAGGATGAGGTGTGTTTCAAACGCTCCGGCGTCACCGGCACGCTGCGGGTGAACAAGGCCAGCTTTGAGCTCGATGCCCAGCTGGGTTTTCTGCTCGGCGCCTTCAAGGACAAGATCGAGGCCGAGATCGTGAAGAACCTCGACCAACTGCTGGCCGCGCCCACCAAGCCGGCCGCAAAGAAGAAAAAAACATGACGGATGTGAAACCAGGCCCGCTGCAAGGCCTCAAGGTGGTGGAGTTGGGCCAGTTGATCGCGGGCCCGTTTGCCGCCAAAACCCTGGCGGATTTTGGTGCCGATGTGGTGAAGATCGAGCCACCGCCCAAAAACGGTCAGGGTGGGGGCGACCCGTTGCGCGGCTGGCGCTTGGTGAAAAACGGCACCTCGGTCTGGTGGCAGGTGCAGTCGCGCAACAAGCGCTCGGTGGCGCTGGACCTGCGCCAGCCCGAGGCGCAGGACATTGTGCGCAAGCTCGCCGCAGAGGCCGATGTGCTGATCGAGAACTTCCGCCCCGGCGCCATGGAGGACTGGGGCCTGGGCCCCGACGTGTTGCTGGCACTGAACCCGGCGCTGATCATGCTGCGCGTGAGCGGCTACGGCCAGACCGGCCCCTACCGCGACCGTCCCGGATTTGGTGTGGTGGCCGAGGCCATGGGGGGCTTGCGCCATCTCAGCGGCGAACCCGGCCGTGTGCCCGTGCGCGTGGGTGTGAGCATTGGCGACACATTGGCTTCGCTGCACGGTGTCATCGGCATCTTGCTGGCCTTGCAGCACCGCCACGCCACCGTCTCTCCCCAGCACCCCAAAGGCCAGGGTCAGGTGGTGGATGTGGCGCTGTTCGAGGCCGTGTTCAACTGCATGGAAAGCCTGCTGCCCGAGTACAGCGCCTTTGGTGCCGTGCGTGGCCCGGCCGGCAGCGCCTTGCCCGGCATCGCGCCCAGCAACGCCTACACCTGCGCCGATGGTTGCCATGTGTTGATTGCCGGCAACGGCGACAGCATCTTCCGGCGTTTGATGGCTTGCATCGGACGCGATGATTTGGGCGCCGCCCCCGATTTGCAGAACAACCCCGGGCGCGTGGCGCGTGTGGGCGAAATCGACGCGGCGATTGGCGCGTGGGCGTCGCGCCTCACAGCCGATGAGGTGTTGCGCGCACTGGAGGCCGCCGAGGTGCCGTCGGGAAAAATCTACACCGTGGCCGACATCGCGGCCGACCCGCACTACGCCGCGCGTGGCATGTTGCAGTCGGTGCGCATGGACGATGGCAGCGATGTGCTGGTGCCCGGTTTTGTGCCCCGCCTGAGTGCTTCGCCTGGCAGCCACCGGCGCAATGCGCCCGCCTTGGGCCAGGACACCGAGGCCGTGTTGCGCGAGGTGGGCCTCACCGACGCGCAGATCGCCGCGCTGCGCGAGCGCGGTGTGGTGGCCTGATGCGTGAACGCTTCAGCTCAGCGACTTGATCAGGTCAACGTACTGCTGCATGGCGGCGTCGTTGCTGGTGCCTTTGAGTTTGTTCCAGGCGTCCCACTTGGCCCGCCCCACCATGTCGCCGAAGCCGGGTTTTTTCTCGGTGATGTCGCCAGCGGTGGCCTGCTTGTACAGGGCGTAGATCTGCAGCAGCGTGTTGTTGTCCGGGCGCTCGCTGAGGCTCTTGGAGTTGGCGACGGCGGCTTCGAACGTGGCTTTGAGATCGGACATGAAAGGTCTCCGGGGGTTCGGGTTTGTGGGTAGTGGCGGGCGGTATCTTACGGGGCAGGCACCGCACACAATAGAGCTTTCACACCAGAACGCACCGATGGCCACCCGTCTTCAAAAAAGTGTCGCCCGCGCCGTGACCGGCACGCTGGGCTTGCGCGGTGAACGCATGAGCAAGGTGGACACCGCCTGGCTGCGCATGGACTCGCCTGCCAACCTCATGATGATCGTGGGTGTGTGGGTGTTCAGGCCCGGTGTGGACTTTGACGCGCTGTGCGAGCGTTTGTTGACGCGGCTGTCCAAATACCCGCGCTTTTTGCAGCGGGTGGTGGAAGATGCGGCCGGCGCCACCTGGGTGCGCGACCGCGACTTCGACATCCACCACCATGTGCGGCGCGGCCAGCTTAAACGCCGGCGCGGCCAGAGCGAACGCGCGGCGCTGCAGGCGCGTGTGGCCGAGCTGGCCATGCGGCCGCTGGACAGGCGCCACCCGCTGTGGGACTTCGAGTTGATTGAAACCTACGACGGTGGCTCGGCCATGATCGCCCGCATACACCACTGCATAGGCGATGGCATCGCGCTGATCTCGGTGATGATGAGCCTGTTCGATGGTGGCCTGCCGCCCCCCGAGCGCCGCAAGCGCGCATCGACGGGACCGACCGACGACCCATTGACCAGCCTGGAAACCTGGTTGGCGGGCAACGTGCTCAAGCCATTGACCGGGGCCACCGTGAAGGCGCTGAACATGGCGGGCGATGGTGCCGCCCGGTCGCTGGATTTGCTGTCGCGCCCGCAGGAGGGCTTGCTCGAAACCATCGGGCAATCGGCCGATCTGGCGCGCCTGGGCGGCCAGGTGCTGAGCGATCTGGCCGAGCTGGTGCTCATGCCCGATGACTCGCCCACGGGGCTCAAGGGCCTGGCCAGCCCGGTCAAACGCGTTGCGTGGTGTGAGCCGGTGCCGCTGGACCACGTCAAGGCCATCGGCAAGGCGCTTGGCTGTTCGGTCAACGACGTGCTGTTGACCTGTGTGGCTGGTGCTTTGGGTGCCTATCTGCAAGACCGCGGCGAGGAAACGGCGGGAAAGGAGATCCGCGCCATGGTGCCGGTCAACCTGCGCCCGCTGGACCAGGCCTGGCAACTGGGCAACCGTTTTGGTCTGGTGCCGCTGGTGCTGCCACTGGGCCTGTCCAACCCGGTGGAGCGCTTGTACGAGGTCAAGCGCCGGATGAACGGCCTCAAGGGCAGCACCCAGCCCTTGTTGGTTTATGGCGTGTTGTCCATCGCCGGCACACTGGCCAAGCCGGTGCAGGACCTGCTGCTGGCGCTGTTCCACCGCAAGACCACTGCGGTGATGACCAACGTGCCCGGCCCGGTGCAAAAGCTCCAGCTGTGTGGCGCCACGTTGGAGCAAAACATGTTCTGGGTGCCAGCTTCTGGCGACATCGGCGTGGGCGTGTCCATCCTGAGTTACGGCGGTGGCGTGCAGTTTGGCCTCATCACCGACGCCGGCCTGTGCCCCGACCCGCAGCAAATCATCGACCGCTTCGAGCCCGAGTTTCAGAAGCTGCTCACGCTCTCGCTGATGTTGCCTTGGGGACTGGAGGGCTGAGTCTCTGGCTCACTCGTCATCCAGCTCCTCGCGAGCCATGTCCACGTCCAGTCGCTCCATGGCGTCCAGCGGCTCGCAGGCGGCGGCCTGTTCGTACAGCTTCGTCGCTTCCTTCATCTTCTTGTCGCCCTCCAGCATCACCAGGCCGTTGGCGTATTCCACCATCGCGATGGCCGAGGTGGGGTTGAGCTTGATGGCGGCCTGGAACAGTTTGAGCCCCGTGTCCTTCTTGGCCCCGTAGGTCATGCCGCCGATCAGGCTGCCCACCTTGTCGATCACCTCGGCATGGAAGGTGCCCAGGCCGATGTGGGCGTCGGCGTGTTTGGGCTCCAGCGCGATGGCCCGCTCCAGTGCGGCCTTGACCTTGCCGCCCAGGCCTTGGGCCAGTGCCTTGGCCACGCTGATGCCCTGGCTGTAGCGGCCCAGGGCGTAGGCCTGCCAATACCAGGCGTTGGGGTTGTTCGGTTCAGTGGCCTGCTGGGCTTCGGCCTGCTCGGCGATCTGCATGAACAGGTCAAGTTTGGTTTTTTCCTTGGCTTCGAGGTAGTTGGCGTAAATGGCGGTGGCCTTGTTGGCCACGGTGATGCCCGCGCCACCGGCTTTGGCCCCGGCTTCGGCGGCTTTCTGGAACTCGCCGTTGTGGAACAGCACCCAGGCGGCCAGCACGGTGGCGTCTTTGGGCAGGGGTTCGCAGTCGCCCCGGTGCAGTCGTGCCCACTGCTTTTTCACGCTGGTGGTGTCCCAGCTGTAGTCGCCGGTGTGGGGGAAGGCGGTCCATTTGGCCATGGCTGGTCTCCTCGTGGGTCGTGTCAGAAGTCGTTGTCGTAGGCGCCCGCCAAGCCCAACAGGTGGGTGCGCTGGCCGGGTTCCAGGTACGGTGCCAGCAGGTGCAGCGTGTGGTGCGCACCGCGCAGCAGGGCCTGCTCTGCATTGCCCGGCTCCAGCGCATGGCGCGGGTCGCGCACGTATTCGTAGCTGAGCCAGTACGTCAGCACCACCACCATGCTGTGGGCGGTGGGGGTGATCTCGCGTCCGTCGATGTGCACCGCGCCGCCACGCACCATGCCGGCCAGCAGGGCTCGCACCGCACGCGACTTGTTTTTGAGCACGGCCTGGAAGCGGGTTTCCAGCCGGTGGTTTTTGCTCAAGAGGTCGTTGAGGTCGCGGTACAAAAAACGGTACTGCCAGATGCGTTCGAACAAGGTGTGCATGAAGAACCAGGCATCCTCCACGTTGCGCACGTCGTCGGCTGCGTTGAGCAGCTCGTTGAGTGACTTGTCGAACCGGTCGAACAAGGAGTTGATCAGCTCGTCCTTGGCGGGGTAGTGGTAGTACAGGTTGCCCGGGCTGATGCCCAGCTCCGAAGAAATCAGGGTGGTGGAGACGTTGGGTTCACCGAAGCGGTTGAACAGGTCCAGCGTCACCTCCAGAATGCGTTCGGCGGTGCGGCGTGGTGCTTTTTTGACCATGGGGTTCAGGCCAGGGCTTCGCGCTGGCGCAGGGTGTGCTGCAGTTCGTCCACCGTGTCCTGCAGGCGCGCCAGGGCCTGGCCCAAGCGGTGGCGTGGGTGCGCCGGCGCCAGCAGGTGGCGCTGCGGATCGTCGAGCACCGCATCGCGCAAGCTGATGCCATGGCGAGCCAGTTGCGGTCGAAGGCTGGCCCGGCGCTGGCGCAGCCATTGCAGGGTTTGCTGGTAAACGTGTTCGGCCATCTCGCGGCGCTGGTGGTAGCTGAAGGTGTTGGCAAAGAACAGTTCAGCGTCGTGCGGCTCGGGCTCGATGAGCAGGATGTCGGTGTGGGGGTAGAGCCGCTCGTAGTGCTTGAAGCCCAGCGCCATGCGCGAGTGGATCAGGGCGCGGAAGGTCTGGCTCATCACGGCCGGCAACCCGCCTTCGACCAGCGAGGGAATGCGCGGGCTCAGCCGCCGCTGGGGGCGTGAGGCGTCGAAAGGCACCAGGGGGTTCAGGCAGATCAGCAGGTCCATGCCTTCGTCCAGCGCCACCGTCGCGTGCACGGTTTTTTTGAGTGCGCCATCGACGTAGTGTTCACCGTCAATGGCCACCGGTGGGAACAGACCGGGCAGCGCTGCGCTGGCCTGCACCGCGCGCGATATGGGCACGTGGTCCCAGCCTGGGCGGCCAAAGGGCGTGGCCTGGCCACTGTTGAGGTGGGTGGCCACCAGCGTCAGGCGGGTGTGCAGCTGGCGGAAGTCGTTGCTGCGGCCCGGTTGCTCAAACAGGTGTTGCAGTTGGCGGTGCACCGCTTCGTTGTCAAGCAGGCCGGTGGGCAGGGCCGGGCCCAGGCGCTCCAGGGCGCGGCTCAAGGGCTTGCCCTGCACCAGGTCCCACGATGCCCCCAGCAGCAGGCCCGGGAGGGACGCCACGCGGCGCGCCATTTCGGCGTAGGCCGGTTGCATGAGGTCGTTGGGATTGAAGCCTTGTGCGTCCTCGCCTTGCCCTTCGATGAAGGCAGCGCACAACGCACGGGGCGTGATGCCGTTGGCCAAAGCCGCCGCCACAAAACCACCGGCCGACACGCCCACGTAGTGATCGCACCCGGTGAGGTCGAGCCCTTCCAGTGCATCGGCCAGCGCGCACAAGGCCCCGATCTCGAAGGTCGCTCCCAGTGGCCCCCCGCCGGCCAGCGCCAGCGCCACGCGGGGTGGCTTGGAGGGGCGCTTGTGGGGGCGTTGTGGCGCGGTCGGTGCGGAACGGCTCATAGGGTCAAGTGTAGATCGCTGGTAGGGCTTCACTTGCTGCATTGCAGCAAGTGAAGCGGGCGCAAAAAAGGGGCGTTCAACGCCCCTTGTGTGTCACGCTGCACGCGCCCGATCAGGCGGTGGCGTCGGCAGCCGGTGCAGGGGCCGGCGCTGCGCTCTTGCGGGCAGCGGCCTTGCGTGCGGGGGCTTTGGCAGCGGCCTTGGGGGCTGGCTTGGTGGCCGCTTTGGCAGCGGGTTTGGCGGTTGCCTTCACCACGGATTTGGCCGCAGCTTTTTTGGCCGGCGCAGCCTTGGCTGCGGCTTGGGTGCTCGCTTTGGTGGGTGCCTTGCCCTTGCCGCTGAGCTGTTGCACGTGGCGGTTGAGTTCGTCGATGCGGGCGATCAGCGCGTCCACGTCCTTGGCCGATGGCACGCCCAGCTTGTTCAGGGCCTTGGCCACGCGCTCTTCAAAGATGTTTTCCAGCTTGTCCCACTGGCCCACGGCCTTGGAGGAGATGCCGTTGGCCATGTCGCTCATGCGGCTGGTGGCTTCGTTGATGCGCTCTTCGGCCACCGACTGGGTTTTGCGCTGGATGCTCAGCCCCTCCTTCACCAGGGTGTCGAAGACCTTGCCGCCTTCTTCCTGGGCCTTGGAGAAAGCGCCCAGGCCGGCCAACCAAATCTGCTGAGCCGAGTCTTTGATGGCGCCGGCCAGGGGGCCACGCGCGGCGTCGGTGCCGCCCTTTTTCTGGGCGCTGATTTTCTGAAGCTTCTTGACCATGCTGTGTTCTCCGGTGGGGGTAAGTGGCTGCACTGTACGAAGCCGCGCAGCCATTGTGTAGGGAAGGGCAACTAAAACCCTGGGGCGGCGACTCCAATCGTGGCTCGGGTTTGTGCTGAATTCATCTGTATCGCGGGCGGTTGACAATGCCCGCTTCATTGGAGACTTCTCATGCACTATTTCGTCACCGGAGCCACAGGATTCATTGGCAAACGCCTGGTCAAGAAACTGCTGGAGCGCAAGGGCAGCACCGTGTCTTTCCTGATCCGCCAGGAGAGCCTGGGCAAAGTGGCCGAATTGCGCAGCCACTGGGGCGTGAGTGCGGCACGCGCTGTGCCGGTGGTGGGTGATTTGAAGGCGCGCAAACTGGGCGTGTCGGCCGAGGACATCAAAAAACTCAAGGGCCAGGTGGACCACTTCTTCCATCTGGCGGCGGTGTACGACCTGAGCGCCGATGAGGACAGCCAGGTGGCGGTGAACGTGGACGGCACGCGCCACACGGTGGAGTTGGCCAAGGCCATCGATGCCGGGCACTTCCACCATGTGTCGTCCATTGCGGCGGCCGGCTTGTACGAGGGCGTGTTCCGCGAGGACATGTTCGAGGAGGCCGAGAACCTCGACCACCCCTACTTCATGACCAAACACGAGAGCGAAAAAATCGTGCGCCAGGAGTGCAAGGGCGCATGGACGGTGTACCGCCCGGCCATGGTGGTGGGCGACAGCACCACGGGCGAAATGGACAAGATCGACGGGCCGTATTACTTCTTCAAGCTGATCCAGCGCATGCGCCAGATTTTGCCGCCGTGGATGCCCAGCGTGGGGCTGGAAGGTGGGCGCATCAATATCGTGCCGGTGGACTTCGTGGTCGATGCCCTCAACGTCATCAGCCACCAGAAGGACGTGGCCGGGCGCTGTTTCCACCTGGTGGACCCGGTGGGCTACCGCGTGGGCGACGTGCTCGACATCTTCAGCCGCGCCGCGCATGCGCCGCGCATGAATTTGTTCGTCAACGCGGCGTTGCTGGGCTTCATCCCCAAGAGCGTGAAAAAAGGCCTCATGGCGCTGGCGCCGGTGCGCCGCATCCGCAACGCGGTCATGTCCGACCTGGGCCTGCCCGAGGACATGCTGACCTTCGTCAACTACCCCACACGTTTTGATTGCCGCGAAACCACGGCCGCGCTCAAGGGCAGCGGCGTGACCTGCCCCAACCTCAAGGACTACGCCTGGCGCCTGTGGGACTACTGGGAGCGCCACCTCGATCCGGACCTGCAGATCGACCGCAGCCTCAAGGGCACGGTGGGCGGCAAGGTGGTGCTCATCACTGGTGGCTCGTCCGGCATCGGGTTGGCAGCAGCGCACAAGTTTGCCGAGGCCGGTGCCACCACCATCATTTGTGGGCGCGACCAGGACAAGCTGGATGAGGCCTGTGCGGAAGCACGCGGCAAGGGCTACCAGTTCGTGGCCTACCCCGCCGACATCGCTGACATGGCCGACTGCGACCGCTTTGTGCAACTGTTGATCGAAAAACACGGCGGCGTGGATTTCCTAATCAACAACGCCGGTCGCTCCATCCGCCGTGCCATTGAAAGCAGCTACGACCGCTTCCATGACTATGAGCGCACCATGCAGCTCAACTACTTTGGCTGTCTGCGCGTGACCATGGGTTTGCTGCCCGGCATGGTGGCCAAGCGCAAAGGGCACGTGGTCAACATCAGCTCCATTGGCGTGCTGACCAACGCGCCCCGTTTCAGCGCCTACGTGGCCAGCAAGGCCGCGCTCGACGCCTGGACGCGCTGCGCCAGCAGTGAGTTTGCCGACCAGGGCATTTCGTTCACGACCATCAACATGCCGCTGGTGCGTACGCCCATGATCGCGCCGACGCAGATCTACAAAAACGTGCCCACCTTGGCGCCGGAAGAAGCGGCCGACCTGATCGCCCAGGCCTGCATTTTCAAGCCGGTGCGCATCGCCACCCGCATGGGCATCACGGGTCAGGTGCTGCACGCCTTTGTGCCACGGATCGCTCAGATCGTGATGAACACCAGCTTCCGCATGTTCCCCGACTCCAGCGCCGCCAAGGGCGACAAGAGCGGCAAGCCGCAGCTTTCACCGGAGGCTGCGGCCCTGCAGCAGATGATGCAGGGAATTCACTTTTAAGGTCAGGTATAGCGTTTGCTGCGCAGGTTGTTTTTCATCTCGCTGAGCAGCGGTTGCAGCTTGGCGCCGCCGATGCGCAGCGCCAGCGTGGTGGCCAGCACGTCGATGATGAGCAGGTGCAACAGGCGCGAGACCATGGGGCTGTAGCGGTCGTAGCCTTCGGGGTGGTCGGCCGCCAGGTGGATGTGACCGGCGGCGGCCAGGGGCGAGCCGCTTGCGGTGATGACGATGGTGGTGGCACCGTGTTTGCGCGCGATGTCGGTGGCGTCCATCAGGTCGCGTGTGCGGCCTGAGTTGGAGATCACCACCACGCAGTCGCCCGGCCCCAGCAGCGATGCGCTCATCACCTGCATGTGGCCGTCGCTGTGGGCCACGGTGTGCACGCCCAGTCGGAAAAACTTGTGCTGCGCGTCCTGCGCCACCACCCCTGAATTGCCCACACCAAAAAACTCAATGCGTTTGCCCTTGCGGTAGGCGGCCAGCAGGGCGTCGGCCGCTTTTTCGACGGCGTGGGTGGATGCGTCGTTGCGGTACTTCAGAAACGCGGCCACGGTGTTGTCGATCACCTTGACCAGCACGTCGCCGGTTTTGTCGTCCACGTCCACGCTGCGGTGGATGAAGGGCACGCCTTCGCTCACCGTGCCCACCAGTTTGAGCTTGAAATCGCTCAGGCCGTCGTAGCCCATGCTGCGGCAAAAGCGGATGACAGTGGGTTTGCTGACCTCGGCACGTGCTGCTAACTCCGACACGGGCAACTGGGCAAAGCGGCGTGGGTCGCTCAGCACCAGTTGGGCCACGCGCTGTTCAGCGGGCGCCAGGGAGGGCAGGGAGGCCTTGATGCGATCGAGCATGGTGTGCGATGGACGGGCAAAACCGTAACTTTATTTCATTCGATAATCCCCGTCCATGAACCAGCTCGACGCACTCAAGCAACACACCACCGTGGTGGCCGACACCGGCGACTTCAAGCAGATGGGCAGCTTTCGGCCGCAAGACGCGACCACCAACCCGTCCCTCATTCTGAAAGCGGTGCAAAAAGCCGACTACGCACCCCTGTTGGCGCAGACGGTGGCCGCCCATTCAGGTGCTGCTCTGGATGAGTTGGTGGACCGGCTGCTGGTGCGTTTTGGCTGCGAGATATTGGCGCTGGTGCCCGGCCGCGTGTCCACCGAGGTGGACGCGCGTCTGAGTTTCGACACCGACGCCACCGTGGCCCGCGCGCAACGCCTGATCGCGCTGTACCAGGCCGAGGGGGTGGCCAAAGAGCGGGTGCTGATCAAGGTGGCCGCCACCTGGGAGGGCATACAGGCCGCCGCTGCGCTGGAGCGCCAGGGCATACGCACCAACCTCACGTTGCTGTTTTCATTCGCGCAGGCCGTGGCTTGTGGTCAGGCCCGGGTGCAGCTGATCTCGCCCTTTGTGGGCCGCATCTACGACTGGTACAAGAAGTCGGCCGGCGCTGCCTGGGACGAGGCCGCCCAGTCTGGCGTGAACGACCCCGGTGTGCGTTCGGTGCGTGGCATTTTCGAGTACTACAAACGTTTTGGCATTCCCACCGAGGTGATGGGCGCCAGTTTCCGCAACATGGGCCAGATCCAGGCACTTGCAGGTTGTGACCTTCTGACCATCAGCCCCGAGTTGCTGGCCGAGTTGGCCGCCAACAACGCGCCGTTGCCCCGTGTGCTGGATGCCACCGCCGCGCGCGAACTGCCGCTGGAGCCGGTGTCTTATGACGAAGCGGGCTTCCGCTTTGCGCTCAACGAGGACGCCATGGCCACCGAAAAACTGGCCGAAGGCATACGCGCCTTTTGCGCCGATGCGCGCAAGCTGGACGCCTTGATCCAAAGCCTCTGATGTTTTGTGGCGGATTCACCGCAAACATTTAACAAACTTTACCTTTTGAGCGGGGTGGGGTAGCGTCTGAGGTGTGGCCGGCCGTGGCCACATGTTCTAGGACGCAAGCCATGAAGCTCAAGCTCAAACTTCCCCTGGCCTTTGGTGCCATTTTGTTGCTGATGCTGCTGGCGGGGCTGGGCGGCGTTTACGCGCTCAACGGCGCGCTGGCGCGCTTCAACACCGAGGTGGCTGCTTCGCTGGAGCGCGAGCGCATCGCGCGCGAGATCGACAGCCAGTTCAAAACCCAGGTGCAGGAGTGGAAAAACACCTTGCTGCGGGGCGGCGACCCCCAGCAGCGGGAACGCTACTGGTCGGCATTTGGCAAGATTGAATTTGCCGTGGCCAAACGCACCACCGAACTGGTGGACACTTTGCCTGACGGCGAAGCCCGCGAGCTGGCCCGGCAGTTCCTGGCGGCGCACAAAACCATGGCCAGCCGCTACATGCAGGGCTACGCCGCGTTTCAGGCCGCTAACTTTGATTCGGCGGTGGGTGACAAAGCGGTGCAAGGGGTGGATCGCGATCCGCCACGTCTGGTGCGGGAACTGTCTGAACAGATATCGAAAGACGCACACGAGCAACAGGCCGCAGCCACGCGAGCGGGCGAGCGCGCCACCTGGATCAGCCTGGTGTTGATGTTGGCGCTCACCGGGGTGGGCATGGCGCTTTCCGTGATCATCAGCCGCTCGGTGGTGGCGCCCATCAACGAGGCGGTGGCGGTGGCCAACCGCGTGGCGGCAGGCGACCTGAGCACGCCGGTGTTGGCGCGAGGGCGGGACGAAGTGGGCGACATGATGCGTGCCCTGGCCACCATGAGCGACTCGCTGGTGCGGGTGATCGGGCATGTGCGCGCGTCCATCGACAGCATCGGCACGGCGAGCGCGCAAATCGCCAGTGGCAACCAAGACCTGAGCCAACGCACCGAGCAGGCGGCCAGCAACCTGGAGGAAACGGCCGCCAGCATGGAAGAAATCACCAGCACCGTGCGCCAGTCGGCCGATGCGGCGCAGCAGGCGCAGTCGGTGGTGGTGGCGGCTTCGGGCGCTGCCGAGCAAGGGGGCGACGTGATGCAGCGCATGGTCACGACCATGGACGAAATCAACGCATCGTCCCGGCGCATCTCGGACATCATCGGCGTGATCGACGGCATCGCCTTCCAGACCAACATCCTGGCGCTGAATGCGGCGGTTGAAGCCGCGCGCGCGGGCGAACAGGGGCGGGGTTTTGCGGTGGTGGCCTCTGAGGTTCGCTCACTGGCCGGGCGCTCGGCCGAAGCGGCCAAAGAAATCAAGCGCCTGATTGGCGACAGCGTGGGCAAGGTGGACGACGGCAGCCGCCTAGTGCACGACGCGGGCGCGGCGATGGGTGCCATCGTGCAGAACGTGGCCAATGTGCAGACCATCATCGGTGAGATCAGCAACGCGGCCCGCGAGCAGGCCGAAGGCATTGATCAGGTCAACGTCGCGGTCAGCCAGCTCGACCAGATGACCCAGCAGAACGCCGCCTTGGTGGAGGAGAGCGCGGCGGCAGCGGAAAGCCTCAAGCAACAGGCTGCGGGCTTGGCGGAGGCCATTGGTGTGTTCAAGCTCGGTCACCAGACCGCTTGAACAAGGCGCCCCAACAAAAAACCCCGCGAGTTGCCTCGCGGGGTTTTTTGTTTTGGGGTTCGTCAGAGTGCAGTGATGTACGCCGACGCAGCATGAGGGTGCAGGGCAAGGCGCAGACGCGCTGACAGTGGCATCGCCACGGCAAGCGGCTGCAACGCCGCCATGCGCCCTCAGACTAGGTGCACTTACATGCCCATGCCGCCCATGTCGCCCATACCACCCATACCGCCGCCCATGCCGCCGGCAGGTGCGTCGTCCTTGGGCGACTCGGCCACCATGCACTCGGTGGTCAGCATCAGGCTGGACACCGAAGCGGCGTTCTGCAGCGCGGTGCGGGTCACCTTGGTCGGGTCCAGAATGCCCATTTCGATCATGTCGCCGTAGGTGTCGTTGGCGGCGTTGAAGCCGTAGTTGCCCTTGCCAGCCAGGATGGCGTTGACCACCACCGAGGGCTCGCCACCGGCGTTGGCCACGATTTCGCGCAGGGGGGCTTCGATGGCCTTCAGCACCAGCTTGATGCCGGCGTCCTGGTCGGCGTTGTCACCCTTGATGGCGCCAGCAGCTTGGCGTGCGCGCAGCAGGGCCACGCCACCACCGGCCACAATGCCCTCTTCCACCGCAGCGCGGGTGGCGTGCAGGGCGTCTTCCACGCGGGCCTTCTTTTCCTTCATCTCGACTTCGGTGGCGGCGCCCACCTTGATCACGGCCACACCGCCGGCCAGTTTGGCCACGCGCTCTTGCAGCTTCTCGCGGTCGTAGTCGCTGGTGGCTTCTTCGATCTGGATACGCACTTGCTTCACGCGGGCTTCGATGTCAGCGGCGGCGCCAGCGCCGTCGATGATGGTGGTGTTTTCCTTGCCCACTTCGATGCGCTTGGCTTGGCCCAGGTCGGCCAGGGTGACCTTTTCCAGGGTCAGGCCCACTTCTTCAGCGATGACCTTGCCGCCCGTCAGGATGGCGATGTCTTCCAGCATGGCCTTGCGGCGGTCGCCGAAGCCAGGTGCCTTCACTGCCACGACCTTCAGGATGCCACGGATGGTGTTGACCACCAGGGTGGCGAGGGCTTCGCCTTCGACGTCTTCGGCAATGATCAGCAGCGGGCGGCCGGCCTTGGCGACTTGCTCCAGCGTGGGCAGCAGGTCACGGATGTTGCTGATCTTCTTGTCGAACAGCAGGACGAACGGATTGTCCAGCAGCGCGGCTTGCTTTTCGGGGTTGTTGATGAAGTAGGGCGACAGGTAGCCACGGTCGAACTGCATGCCTTCAACAACATCCAGCTCGTTTTGCAGCGACTTGCCGTCTTCCACGGTGATCACGCCTTCCTTGCCGACCTTGTCCATCGCGTTGGCGATGATTTCGCCGATGGAAGCGTCGCTGTTGGCGGAGATGGAGCCAACTTGAGCGATTTCCTTGGAGGTGGTGGTGGGCTTGGAGGCCTTCTTCAGCTCGGCGATCAGGGCTTCCACAGCCTTGTCGATGCCGCGCTTCAGATCCATCGGGTTCATGCCGGCGGCCACGTACTTCATGCCTTCGCGCACGATGGCTTGGGCCAGCACGGTGGCGGTGGTGGTGCCGTCACCTGCGTTGTCCGAAGTCTTGGAAGCCACTTCCTTGACCATCTGGGCGCCCATGTTCTGCAGCTTGTCCTTCAGCTCGATTTCCTTGGCCACGGACACACCGTCCTTGGTCACGGTGGGGGCGCCGAAGGAGCGCTCCAGCACCACGTTGCGGCCCTTGGGGCCCAAGGTCACTTTCACAGCGTTGGCCAGGATGTTCACACCCTCAACCATGCGGGCACGGGCTTCGCCGCCAAAAATCACGTCTTTTGCTGCCATTTGTCAGACTCCTAGATAAATAGAGAGATAGGTGGGGCGGGAATTACTTCTCGACGACTGCGAACAGGTCGTCTTCTTTCATGACCAGCAGCTCGTCGCCGTCGACCTTGACGGTCTGGCCGCTGTACTTGCCGAACAGGACGCGGTCGCCGACCTTCACGGACAGCGCCTTGGTTTCGCCCTTGTCGTTGGTCTTGCCCGGGCCGACGGCCAGCACTTCACCTTGATCAGGTTTCTCGGCGGCGTTATCGGGGATCACGATGCCCGAAGCGGTCTTGGTTTCTTGTTCGAGACGCTTGACGATCACGCGGTCGGCGAGAGGACGCAGTTTCATGGAATCTCCTGAATGTGTAACAACAGTGGGTAAAAGCTGGAGTCCACACCGGTGTGCTGCCGGGGCAGTGCCAGTGGGATGGTGCGATGTTAGCACTCAAGTCCAACGAGTGCTGATTTTAGGTTGTACCGTCGATTTTTCAAGTGCCAACCTTCAAGGTGATGAAAATGAACGACGAAACGGATGCGAGTGACTCGTGCCTGTTTGTCGTTGCACTCAAACAACATCCCGGTGCCCAAAAGCCGGGAAAGTTTTGCGTCACCGGGCAGGTTCTGGTGCAATAAGAGCAACTTCCCAAAACGGAGGTTGGCTTGGGGCTGATGCCCACGGCCTCTTTTTTCAACCTTGGAGAATCTCTCAATGAAAAAGACTCTGATTGCTCTGGCCGCCGTGGCCGCCACCGGCGCCGCCTTCGCCCAGTCTTCCGTGACCCTGTCTGGTTCGTTGGATGTGGGCATTGTGCGCAACGGCGCAGCAGGCACCACCACGCTGAACCAAGCTGGCAACGGCCTGAACAACCTGGTGTTCAGCGGTACTGAAGATCTGGGCGGCGGTCTGAAGGCCAACTTCGTGTTGCAACAGCGCTTCAACCCCACCAACGGTAACAACGACGGCACCAACGCTGGTCGCCGTACCTTCCAAGGCGCTTCGACCGTGGGTCTGAGCGGTGGTTTCGGCAACATCCGTTTTGGCCGCGAAATTGAAGCCTACAACGACGTGAACAACTGGGCTGACCCCTGGGGCACCGTGCGTTCGGCTTCCGTCGCTGCGGGCGCTGGCAACGTGTCGACCGGTCCCGACCTCGCTGACCTGGGCCGTTCGGAAGGCATTCACTACAACTCGCCTTCCTTCGGTGGCCTGACCGTTGGCGTCACCTACGGCTTCAAAGACCAAACCGCAGCTCAGCTGGGCGGCGCTGCTGCCGGCACCAAGGCGCTGTTCAGCGCCAATGCTGTGTACGCTGCCGGTCCTCTGACCGTGATGGGCGGTCTGATGCAAAACCGTTACGACGATGACGCATACGTGATTGGTGCCGGCTACAACTTCGGCGTTGCCGATCTGAAGGTGGCTTACCACAACGTCGAAGGCGGTTCCGCTGCCAACACCGCTAACAAGTACACCGCCCTGCAATTCGGCGTGAATGTGCCCATGGGCGCTACGGTGTTCAGCGCTGGTTACATCCGCTCTGAGACCCAAGCACTGGCTGCTGGCCCCAAGGTCAAGTCCAACAAGCTGGGCTTGGGCGCTCAATACAACCTGAGCAAGCGCACTGCCGTGATCGGTACTTATGGCAAGGCCAAGAGCACCAAGGCCAACTTCGACCTGTCCATTCGCCACACCTTCTAATCTATACGCTGGCGTAAGCCAGCTTGGATGAGATGAAAAGCCCGCTGTGGAAACACAGCGGGCTTTGTGTTTGTGCGCCCATGCTGGGCGCACACCCGCGGGTGCAAGTCCCGCTGCGAGCTGGTCACAGTGAGCAAAGTGAAGCGCAGCTGCGTGAGGGCGACCGAGCGTGGGAAGGAAGCGTGAAGCGTAAATCGCGAGCCGATGAACAAGAACCGCATAGAAGGCGCTGCCAAGCAGGGCAAGCGGGTAAACAACCGCAAAGCTCTTGTGACCAAGGCGAGGTGGCGTAGATGCGGCGGCTGTGCGATGAAGGTGTGCGTTCTTACCTGGGGAGATCTCGCCTTGTGCCTGAAAGGGCGACGGCTGTGCCGGAGCGAGAAGTCAGCAAAGGTCGTAGTAGCAGGCGCCGGGGCCGATGAGGTCACAAGGCAAGGGCGAAGGACCAAACGAGAGTGAGTGCTTGAGGACAGGGAGATGTCAAAGGCCATGCGTCAGATGCTGGAGCAACCTGGGCGGGTGAGCGTAGCGCACGGTGAAGCCATGCGTGATCTCATCAGCGACGAAGCCAGCGGCCCGCTCGCTGAACACCAGGGCACAGGGTCGGCAAAGCCGATGGCGGGCCTTGGCCTGCTGGAGGCGGCGCTGACGAGGCAGAACCTGCTGGCCGCGTGGAGAAAAGTAAAGGCCAACAAGGGAGCTGCTGGGGTGGACGGGCTCGACATCGAGCAGACCGCCCAGCTGATCCGCACGAGCTGGCCCGACATCCGCCAAGCGCTTCTGGCAGGCAGCTACCGGCCCATTCCGGTACGCAAGGTGTTGATACCCAAACCCGATGGGAGCCAGCGTGAGCTGGGTACCTGCTTGGCAGGAAGGCGTACTTCGGACTGGCGCAAACGTCGAGGGTCTCGCGAGAGCTGGACGAGTGGTTGCGCCACCGCTTGAGGGCGATCCAGCTCAAGCACTGGAAGGGGGCGAAGACCACCTACCGGGCACTCAAAGCACTGGGTGCGAAAGAATACGTGGCGCGGCAAGTGGCAGTGAGCAGCCGCCGCTGGTTGCGCAACAGTGACCGATTGCTCAAAACGGTGCTCACCATTGCGTACTTCGATTGACTGGGAGCACCAAGGCTGTCATGACCTCAAGCTCTCGAACCGCCCGGGGCGGACCCGCATGCCGGGTGGTGTGGCAGGTGCGCCTCCTATGAGGGAGGCCCCCTATGCCGATTTGATGTTCACCCGTTGCCTTGGCAGCGCTTTGGTGGCGCTTTTGTGGCCCCATCGACTTTAAAATACGCGCTTGACCAAGGAGCGTTGCAGCACCCGGTGCCGGGTGTCAGGCTTGGATGACAACGACGCTCACCTGTACTGTGTTTTCTTCAGGTGAGTCCATGCCCGATTTTGCGAATGTTCCTCCCATGTTGTTGTCTGGCCTGGAGCCCCTGGTCGTGGGCGAAGGCAGCTTGTTCGTCAACATCGGCGAGCGCACCAACGTGACCGGCTCCAAAGCCTTTGCGCGGTTGATTCTCAACGGCGAGTACGAGCAGGCGCTGGCCGTGGCGCGTCAACAGGTGGAAAACGGCGCCCAGGTTATCGATGTGAACATGGACGAGGCCATGCTCGACAGCGAGGCCGCCATGGTGCGTTTTCTCAACCTGATGGCCACCGAACCCGACATCGCCCGCGTGCCGGTGATGATCGATTCGTCCAAGTGGAGCGTCATCGAGGCGGGTTTGCGCTGCATCCAGGGCAAGGGCATCGTCAACTCCATCAGCATGAAGGAGGGGGTGGCCGAGTTCAAACGGCAGGCCACCCTGGTGCGCCGCTACGGTGCAGCGGCCGTGGTGATGGCCTTTGACGAAACCGGGCAGGCCGACACCTTTGCGCGCAAGATCGAGATTTGCGAACGCGCCTACCGCATCCTGGTGGACGAGGTGGACTTCCCGCCGGAGGACATCATCTTCGACCCCAACATCTTCGCCATTGCCACGGGCATTGAAGAGCACAATAACTACGCGGTGGACTTCATCAATGCCACGCGCTGGATCAAACAGCACCTGCCGGGCGCCAAGGTGTCGGGCGGTGTCTCCAACGTCTCGTTCAGCTTCCGTGGCAACGACCCGGTGCGCGAGGCCATCCACACCGTGTTCCTCTACCACGCCATCCAGGCCGGCATGGACATGGGCATCGTCAACGCTGGCATGATCGGTGTGTACGATGAGCTGGAGCCCACGTTGCGCGAGCGCGTGGAAGACGTGGTGCTGAACCGGCGCCCGGACGCCGGCGAGCGTCTGGTGGAAATCGCCGAAAGCGCCAAAGGCGCTGCACGCGACGACAGCACGAAGAACGCCTGGCGTGCCTTGCCGGTGCGCGAGCGTTTGAGCCACGCACTGGTGCATGGCTTGAATGAGTTCATCACCGAAGACACCGAAGAAATGTGGCAGGCCATCCGCGCGGATGGCGGCAGGCCGCTGCACGTGATCGAAGGGCCGCTCATGGACGGCATGAACGTGGTCGGCGACCTGTTTGGCCAGGGCAAGATGTTCCTGCCTCAGGTGGTCAAAAGCGCGCGCGTGATGAAGCAGGCCGTGGCCCACCTGCTGCCCTACATCGAAGAAGAAAAGCGCCTGCTGGTGGCCGCCGGAGGCGACGCCAAGCCCAAGGGCAAGATCGTGATTGCGACCGTCAAGGGCGACGTGCACGACATCGGGAAAAACATCGTCACCGTGGTGCTTCAGTGCAACAACTTCGAGGTGGTGAACATGGGCGTGATGGTGCCGTGCCACGAGATCCTTGCGCGCGCCAAGGTCGAGGATGCCGACATCGTGGGCCTGTCCGGCCTGATCACCCCCAGCCTGGAGGAAATGCAGTACGTGGCCGGTGAGATGCAGAAAGACGACCACTTCCGCCTGCGCAAAATACCGCTGCTCATCGGTGGCGCCACCACCAGCCGTGTCCACACCGCGGTCAAGATTGCACCCCACTACGAAGGCCCGGTGGTGTACGTGCCCGATGCCTCGCGCAGCGTGGGCGTGGCGCAAGGTCTGTTGAGTGAGCAGGCCAGCCAGTTCATTGCCGATCTCAACGCCGACTACGACAAGGTGCGCCAACAGCACGCCAACAAGAAACAGGTGCCGCTGTGGCCACTGAGTCAGGCAAGGGCCAACAAGACGCCCATCGACTGGTCCGCGTACCGGCCGGTGGCGCCCAAATTCATCGGCCGCCGGGTGTTCAAGAACTTCGACCTGGCCGAGTTGGCGCGCTTCATCGATTGGAGCCCCTTCTTCCAGACCTGGGATTTGGCCGGCCCTTTCCCGGCCATCCTCAAGGACGAGGTGGTGGGGGCCGAGGCGCAGCGCGTGTTCAGCGACGGCAAGCGCATGCTGCAAAGGCTCATTGAGGGCCGATGGTTGAGCGCCAACGCCGTGGTGGGTCTGTACCCGGCCAACACGGTCAACGACGACGACATTGAGCTCTACACCGACGAGAGCCGCAGTCAGGTGGCCATGACTTGGCACGGCTTGCGTCAGCAGACCGAAAAACAGGTGATCGACGGCGTGATGCGTCCGAGCCGTTGCCTGGCGGACTTTGTGGCGCCCAAAGGCGTGGCGCCTGACTACGTGGGCGTGTTTGCGGTGACGGCGGGTTTGGGCAGCGAAAAGCGCGAAAAAATCTTTCTGGACGACCACGACGACTATTCGGCCATCCTGTTCAAGGCCTTGGCCGACCGCCTGGCCGAGGCGTTTGCCGAATGTTTGCACCAGCGGGTGCGAACCGATTTGTGGGGCTACGCGTCGGACGAAGCGTTGAGCAACGAAGACCTGATCGGGGAGAAATACCAGGGTATCCGTCCTGCGCCAGGCTACCCTGCCTGCCCCGACCACAGCGTGAAACGCGACATGTTCGATCTGCTGCAGTGCGACGACATTGGCATGGGCCTGACCGACAGCCTGGCCATGACGCCGGCGGCCAGCGTCAGCGGCTTTTACCTCGCACACCCACAAAGCACCTACTTCAACGTCGGCCGCATTGGTGATGATCAGGTGCGTGACCTCTCGGCACGCAAACACACCGACGAGCGCGAACTGCAGCGTTTGCTGGCCCCCAACCTCTGAGCGATCCACCCAAATCCGGGGCGCAGGGCCTTGACCCGGGGACACCGCCGGGCCGGCTTTGCCGAACGGCTGGTGTCGCCCCCTGGGGGGTGACGCGCCCTTGGGCGCGGCGCGGTGGGTCAATTGCAGTTGGCGCGCACTTCGTCGATGCTGGTGAACCCGGCCAGCACCTTTTCGATGCCGTCCTGGCGCAGTGTGCGGAAGTGGCTGTGGCGCATGGCTTCAAACTGCAGCACTTCCGGCCGTTCATGGGATTGGATCAGTCGGCGCAATTCGGGGCCGTTGACCATCAGCTCATGCACCCCCATTCGGCCTTTGAAGCCGGTGTTGTCACAGTGGCTGCAGCCATGCGCGTGGAAATGCTGCAGTTGCCCGTTGCGACCATGTTGTGCCAGCCACTCGGCTTTCACGGCCTCGGCGCTGGGGCGCAGGTCGTCGGGGAATGCGCGCAGGTAGTCGCGCACCAACTCGTCCACCTGTTCGGTGCTGGCCACCTCTGTTTTGCGGCATTCGTTGCAGAACTGACGCACCAGGCGTTGCGCCACCACCGCCAGCAGTGAGTCGGAGAAGTTGAACGGGTCCATGCCCATGTCGAGCAGGCGCAGGATGGTTTCAGGCGCGCTGTTGGTGTGCAGCGTGCTGAGCACCAAGTGGCCGGTCAGCGAGGCTTCGATGGCCACCTGGGCGGTTTCCTGGTCGCGGATCTCGCCCACCATGATGATGTCGGGGTCGGCGCGCAGGAAAGAGCGCAGTGCCTTCGCAAACGTCCAGTCGATTTTGGGATTGACCTGCACCTGCCGCAGGTCGGGATTGGTGATTTCGATGGGGTCTTCCGCCGTCCAGATTTTGCGGCGCGGGGTGTTGAGGTGCTGCAACACCGCGTGCAGCGTGGTGGTTTTGCCCGAACCCGTGGGGCCGACACACAACACCATGCCGTAGGGGCGTTCCACGGCGTCCTTGAGCTGTGCCAGGTTGGGCGCGCTCAGGCCTAGGTCGGGCATGGGCAGGGGTTTGGCTGAGGCCAGGATGCGCATCACGACGTCTTCGGCCCCGCCCTGGGTGGGCACGGTGGCCACACGCAGTTCCACCGGGTACTGGCTGGAGAACTTGGCGAACTCGATCTTGCCGTCCTGCGGTTTGCGGCGCTCGGAGATGTCGAGGTCGCACATGATTTTGATGCGCGCCACCAGGGCCGCGCGGTAGGTGTGGGGCAGCTCCATGTAGGGGGCCAGATGCCCGTCCTTGCGGAAGCGGATGCGCACCTTGCGTTTGGTCGGGTAGGTTTCGACGTGGATGTCGGACGCGCGTTGGTTGCAGGCGTCGATGATCATGGTGTTGATCAGGCGCACCAGCGAGTTGTCCGACTGTTCGATCAGCGGCTCGTTGTCCAGTTCGGCGAAACCGGACTGTTGTTCCAGCGACTCCAGCAGCTTGTCGGCCGTGGCCGGCTCCTGTTCGTCGTTGCGCCCAGGCATGGACAGCACTTTCGACGCATCCAGCCCAAACTTGCCGTAGGCCGCAGGCAAGGCCTGCGCCAGCTGCGAAATGCCCGCCAGCGCCGCCACCACCTTGTTCTGGGTGGTGAACTCCAACTCTTCAATGGTCGCCCGTTTGGATGGGTCTTCGGCGGCGACGATGAGCACCCCGTCGCGGCACAGCAGCGGCAGCACCTTGAGCCGCTTGGCCATGGCAAACGGCACCTTGCGCAGCGCATCGGCCTCGATGGGAAAGCCCGCCACGTCCACCAGCGGGAAGCCCATCTTGCGCGCCAGCGCGGTTTGCAGGTCCTGACGCGACAGCAGCCCGCTTTTGACCAGCAGTTCCCCCAATGGCACGGTGCGTTCGGTTTTCTGCTTGTCGAGCGCGTCCTTGAGTTGGTCATCCGAAATCAGTCCCAGCGCGGTCAAGGCTTCGCCGATGCGCACCATGGGCATCTTGGACTGCTGGTCCAGCGCCTGCAGCAGCTGTTCGGGCTGGACGATTTCCTTGATCACCAGGTAGTCACCCAGCTTGCGGTTGCGCAGGTTCTCCTGTTCGGCGGCCGCACGCTCCACCTGTTCCTTGGTCACCGCTTGGCTGTCCACCAGCACCTGGCCAATGGACTCGCCCAGCTGCACCTCCCGGTAGGCTTCGCGGGGGTAAAAAACCCGTTCCACCGTGTCGCGGTCGTCCAGCGGGTGGAACAGAAACAGGCCGGTGGCGTTCTCCACGTGGCCCACGGTTTCGCCCTCGACCGAGCTGCCATCCGCCAGATGCACGCGGTAGTGCAGGCGCTGACGGTAGTCCAGCAATTCGCTTTGGGCAAAACCGTCGGCGTCCACCGCTGGGCCGCTGGGTGCCAGCGGTGTTTTCAAGACGATGCGCCGGAACATGGCAAACCGCAGTGGCATGTTCACTTGCGCGGGCGGCACCTGGATCAAGGCCGCGCGGTTGGCCGGGATCACCGTCATCAGCAGGCAATTGCGGGTCTGTCCGTTGGCCCCTTCAACCGAACAAGGCCAGCCCGACACCGCACCGGTGTCGTCGCGGTAGCTCGCATAGGGTGGGGTGGGCCAGAAAAATGCCGCCGGTGCGGTGGAGGTGCGGGTGGGTTCTTGCGCTGCGGACGGGCTCATGGACATGGCGTGCAATGGGGTGAGGTCGCCATCCCTACAGCAGAACAGCCCTGTGGGCAGGCGGGTGGCGCCTATGGTAAGCGCGAATCGGCACCACCCAGGGTGTGATTGTCACAAGTGCTCACATATTTACGGGTTGCGCAACGCCCGCCGGTACTGGGCCGCCTCGGCCATGTGTGCGGGCTCCACCTGTGGGCTGCCGGCCAGATCGGCGATGGTGCGGGCAACGCGCAGCGTGCGGTGGGTGCTGCGCCCCGACCACGCCAGGCGGGTGGCGATTTTCTGCAACAGCGCCATGCCTTCGGGTGTGGCTTGGGCGTGGGTGTCCAATGCCTCCCCGTCCAGGGCCTGGTTGGGGCGCCCCTGTCTGGCCAGTGCCAGCGCCCGAGCGGCCTGAACCCGGGTGCCCACCTCGGCGGTGGTCTCCCCCTGTTGGGGGGCCAGCAAGGCGTCAGGGGGCAAGGCGGGCACTTCGATGTGCATGTCGATGCGGTCGAGCAGTGGCCCGCTGACGCGACCCTGGTAGCGGTGAATCTGGTCGGGCGTGCAGCGGCAGGCGCGTTGGGGATGGCCGAGGTAGCCACACGGGCACGGGTTCATGGCCGCCACGAGCACGAAGCGTGCAGGAAACTCCGTCTGATGCGCCGCCCTGGAGATGCGCACCCGGCCGGTTTCCAGGGGTTCGCGCAGCGCTTCCAGGGCCGCGCGGGGGAACTCGGGCAATTCATCGAGAAACAGCACACCCTGGTGCGCCAGGGAGATTTCGCCGGGGCGTGGTGGCGATCCGCCTCCCACCAGCGCCACGGCGCTGGCGGTGTGGTGGGGGGCGGCCACGGGGCGCTGTCCCCAGGTCTCACGCTGGAAACGCCCTGCCAGCGACGCGACTGCGGCGGCCTCCAGCGCTTCTGCCTCGGTCATGGGGGGCAACAGATCGGCGAAACGCTGGGCCAGCATGGACTTGCCACTGCCCGGTGGGCCCACCAGCAGCAAGCTGTGTCCACCTGCCGCAGCGATCTCCAGCGCCCGCCGTGCTTGGGGCTGCCCCTTGACATCCGCGAAGTCGGGCCGGCCACTGCGGTGACCCACTGTGGGTGCCTCGTTGCGCACACGGCACCAACCCGCGCCGTCGTCCGGGCCGTTGGCGATGGACTCCAGCGAAGCGTCGGGCAGAAATTGGCGCACCACGTCCAGCAGGTGGTGTGCGCGGTAGACCTGTGCGCTGGGCACCATGGCCGCCTCTTCGGCGCTGCCGGGCGGGAGCACCAAGCGGTTGGGGCTGGCACCGAGTGGGTCCCCGGTGGCCAGGCCCATGGCCAGCGCGCCCCGGACCGGCCGCAGTTCGCCGCCCAGCGACAACTCACCCGCAAACTCCCAGCCGTTCAGACGCTCGGTTTGGATCTGGCCGCTGGCGGCCAGCAGGCCCAGCGCGATCGGCAGGTCAAAGCGGCCCGAGTCCTTGGGCAGATCGGCGGGGGCGAGGTTGACGGTGATCTTCTTGTTGGAGGGGAAGTCCAGCCCGGCGTTGAGCAGGGCAGAGCGCACACGCTCGCGCGCCTCCTTCACCTCGGTTTCGGCCAAACCCACCAGCGTGAAGCTGGGCAGGCCATTGGCCAGGTGAACCTCCACACGCACCGGCCGTGCGTCCAGGCCCACCAAGGCCCGGCTGTGCACCAAAGACAAGCCCATGGCGCCACTCCCTGATTTGGTGCATTGCCCTGGCGGCGCGTACCGGCCCAGAAATGCACGTTGTTGGTGCGAAAACGCTGGCCGCCAAGCGCGTAAGCGCTGGGGCGGGCGCATTTTGGCGCAGATGTGGGCGCATCCTACCGTGCGGACAGGCCTCTGGCATGGGCTTGGGCACCGAATTGACATTGCTTGGCACAGTCCCTGCTTAAGAGGCCCCGTCTTCCATCAACCACCGGAGTCCTCCATGAAAATTTCTGCATTCAAGTCCTTGGCCATCGTTGCGCTGGCTGCTGCGCCCATGCTGGCCTCTGCCCAGCTGTCGGCCAACGTGTCGATCAACAGCAGCTACAAGTTCCGTGGCCAGGACCAGACCGCCAACAAGCCCGCCCTGCAAGGCGGTTTTGACTACGCGCACAGCAGCGGTGCCTATGTGGGTATCTGGAACTCCAACGTCAACTGGCTGCCGGGCAACAGCCTGGAGACCGACATCTACGGTGGCTACAAGGGCGAAGTGGCTGGTGTGGGTTACGACGTCGGTTTCCTGCGTTACATGTACCCCGGTGCAGGTATGGCCAACACCAATGAAATCTATGCTGGCGTCAGCTTTGCCGGCTTTGGCGCCAAGTACTACCGCACCGTGTCCGACATGTACTTCGGTGGCAGCAAGGCCGGCTACCTGAGCCTGAGCTACTCGATGGAAGTGGCCAAAGGCCTGACCGCCAGCGTGGGTGTCGGCTTCACCGATTTCAAGAACGGCACCGACTACACCGACTACAGCGTTGGCCTGGGCTACGACCTGGGCGACGGCTACTCGGTCAAGGGCGCTTTGGTGGGTGCCAACAAAAAAGCCACTTACGGCGACATCAACAAGAACCGCCTGGTCGTGACCTTCGCCAAGGCCATGTGATAACCCGCCGACCCACCGCCGCCAGGGGTGGGCCGGACCGAAACGCGATCGAGAGGAACCCCATGAAACTGGTCACCGCCATCATCAAACCCTTCAAGCTGGACGAAGTGCGCGAAGCACTTTCGGGCATCGGCGTGCAGGGCATCACCGTCACCGAAGTCAAAGGCTTTGGCCGTCAAAAAGGGCACACCGAGCTGTACCGCGGCGCCGAGTACGTTGTCGACTTCCTGCCCAAGGTCAAGATCGAAGCGGCGGTTGCCGACGAACTGGTCGATCGCGTCATCGAAGCCATCGAAGGTGCGGCGCGCACCGGCAAGATCGGCGACGGCAAGATCTTCGTCTACAGCCTGGACCAGGTCGTGCGCATCCGCACCGGCGAGACCGGCAAAGAAGCGCTCTGACAGCGGCAACCCATCGCAGAAGAAAGAGTCATCCCATGAAAAAACTGATCACTGGCCTGTTCCTGGGCCTGAGTCTGACCTTCGGCGGGTTCACCGCCATGGCCCAGACCGCTGCGCCTGCCGCCACCGAGGCGCCTGCTGCTGCGGCCGCCCCGGCGGCGCCAGCCGCAGACGCCGCACCGGCCGCTGCGCCTGCCGCTGCGGCACCCGCTGCCGCCGAAGCGGCTCCGGCGCCCGTCCCCAACAAGGGTGACACCGCCTGGATGATGGTCGCCACCTTGCTCGTCATCCTGATGACGGTGCCTGGCCTGGCCTTGTTCTACGGCGGCCTGGTCCGCAGCAAGAACATGCTGTCGGTGCTCATGCAAGTCATGGTCACTTTCTCGTTGATCTCGGTGCTGTGGTTCGTGTATGGCTACAGCCTCGCGTTCACCGAGGGCAACGCCTTCATCGGTGGTTTTGACCGGCTGTTCATGAACGGCATCTGGGACAACGCGGCGGGCACATTTGCCAACGCGGCGACCTTCAGCAAGGGCGTGGTGATTCCTGAGATCAGCTTCGCGGCCTTCCAGGCCACGTTCGCCGGCATCACCTGCGCGCTGATCGTGGGCGCCTTTGCCGAGCGCATCAAGTTCTCGGCCGTGCTGTTGTTCATGGTGATTTGGTTCACCTTCAGCTACCTGCCGATTGCCCACATGGTGTGGTTCTGGATGGGCCCGGACGCCTACAGCTCGGCCGAAGTGGCCGCCGAGATGACCGGCAAGGCCGGCCTGATCTGGCAACACGGCGCGCTGGACTTCGCCGGCGGCACCGTGGTGCACATCAACGCCGCTGTGGCCGGCCTGGTGGGTGCCTACATGGTGGGCAAGCGCATCGGCTACGGCAAGGAAGCCATGGCCCCGCACAGCCTGACGCTGACCATGGTGGGCGCCTCGCTGCTGTGGGTGGGCTGGTTTGGCTTCAACGCCGGCTCCGCCCTGGAAGCCAACGGCTTTGCCGCCCTGGCCTTCATCAACACCTTTGCCGCCACCGCTGCCGCCGTGCTGGCCTGGTGCGTGGGTGAAGCCATGCACAAGGGCAAGGCGTCGATGCTGGGTGCCGCCTCTGGTGCCGTGGCCGGCCTCGTGGCCATCACGCCGGCTGCCGGCAACGTGGGCATCGGTGGCGCGCTGGTGATCGGCTTCATCGCTGGCTTCGCCTGCCTGTGGGGTGTGACTGGTCTCAAGCGCATGCTGGGTGCCGACGACACGCTGGACGTGTTCGGTGTGCACGGCGTGGGCGGCATTGTGGGTGCCTTGCTGACGGGCGTGTTCAACAGCCCCGCACTGGGTGGCCCTGGCTTCGTGGCCGACTGGGTCACCGCCACCATGGTGACTGCTGCCGACTACTCCATCGCTTCGCAAGTCTGGATCCAGCTCAAGGGCGTGCTGATCACCATCGTGTGGTCGGGCGTGGTGTCCTTCGTGGCCTACAAGATCGTTGACATGGTGATTGGTCTGCGTGTCAGCGAGGAAGACGAGCGCGAAGGTCTGGACATCCGCTCGCACGGCGAAACCGCCTACAACCGTTGAACCACACGGCGGGCCCGCGAGGGCCTGCCGTCACTGAGCCGTCAGAGAGATCATCTCCAAAAGATGTTTGGCCCGACCAGCGCAAGCGGTCGGGTCTTTTTCTGTCGTCTTGGTTTTACCCACAAAAAAACCGGCATGGGCCGGTTTTTTTTGTGGAGGATATTGCCGGGGGACACCGCCGGGCCGGCTTTGCCGGACGGCTGGTGTCGCCCCTTGAGGGGGATGCGGCCACGCGAAGCGGGCAAGCAACGGGGTGGTCTTTACTTGTAGCCGACCCGATCCAGCATCTGTTGCACCTTGGGCAGGTTCTTGGCCACCACGGTGAGCGAAACGTTGTCGCCTTTGAAGTTCTCGCCGCCCATGGCCTTGATGGCGGGGTTGTCCGACTTGACGCCTTTGGCCACTGGAAACTCGTTGTTGCCGTCGGCAAAGTAGGCCTGTGCCGACGGGCTGGCCAGGTACTCCATGAACGCGATGGCGTTGGCGCGGTTCTTGGCGTGTTTGGCCACCGCAGCGCCTGCAATGTTGACGTGGGTGCCCGAGGTGCCCTGGTTGGGGAAGACCACGCGCACTTTTTCCATCACCGCGCGGTCTTCGGGTTTGCTGGACTTGATCAGGCGCGCCACGTAGTAGGAGTTGGTCACTGCAACCCCACATTCACCCGAGGCCACGGCCTTGACCTGGTCGGTGTCGCCACCTTTGGGGTCGCGCGCCATGTTGGCCACCAAACCCTTGAGCCAGGCTTCGCCCTGGGCGTCGCCTAGACGCTCGACCACGGTGGCAAACAGCGACAGGTTGTACGGGTGCGAACCGGCGCGGGTGCAGACCAGGCCCTTGAGCTTGGGGTCGGCCAGTTGCTCGTAGGTGGCCACGTCGGCGGCCTTGACCCGCAGCGGGTCGTAAACGACCACACGGGCGCGTGTCGAGAAGCCGGTCCAGGTCACGCCGTCGGCCGTGCGCGCAGCGCGCAGGTGGGCGGGAATGGCGTCGTCCAGCACTTTGGACTGGATGGGCTGGAACAGCCCCTGGCTGTCGGCCGACGCCATGCGGGCGGCATCCACCAGCAGCACCACATCGGCCGGCGAAGACGCGCCCTCGGCCTTGAGTCGGTTCACAATGCCGGCGTCATCGCCATCCACGCGGTTGATCTTGATGCCGGTGGCCTTGGTGAAGGCTTCGTACATCGTCTCGTCGGTCTGGTAATGACGCGCCGAGTACAGGTTGAGCACTTTGTCTTGCGCCAGCACCGGCGCAGACAGGGCCACAAGCGCAGCAGCAAACACGAGGGTGGGGCGGACATTCAGACGCATGATCACTTTCCTGTGGACAGATAAAATCAGCGGCATATTAACACTAACGCGAATCATTCTTAATGAAGATCAATGTTCGGGATGGGCTGTGGCGTATGGGCATGCTGCTGGGGCTGCTGGGGCTGGTGGTGCTGGCGGCGTGCACCACGCCGCCGCAGCCGCCCACCCCACCTGAGCCCACACCGGCGCCTGTGACGCAACCTGCGCCCACGCGGCCGCTGCGCGTGGGCCTGGCCCTGGGAGGCGGCGCGGCACGTGGGTTTGCGCACATTGGGGTCATCCAGGTGCTGGAGCGCAACGGCATTCGCCCTGCGATGGTGGCCGGCACCTCGGCGGGCAGCCTGGTGGCGGTCTTGTACGCCAGTGGTAAAAACGGCGCGGAATTGGAGCGGGCCGCTTTGTCGATGGAGGAGGCGGCCATCACCGACTGGACCTTGCCCTTGTTCAGCCGTGGCATGTTGCGTGGCGACGCGCTGGCGCGCTACGTGAACCAGCAGGTGGGAGGCAAGCTGCTGGAGCAGATGGTGCTGCCCGTGGGCGTGGTGGCCACCGAACTGCAGCGCGGCGAAGGTGTGGTCTTCCGGCGTGGCGACACCGGCACGGCGGTGCGCGCTTCCAGCGCCGTGCCCGGGGTGTTCGTGCCGGTGGACATCAGTGGCCGCGAGTACGTGGACGGTGGCCTGGTGGCACCCGTGCCGGTGCGCCAGGCGCGTCAGATGGGGGCCGAGCTGGTGATCGCGGTGGACATTTCCAGCGCGCCCGAGGGCAATCCCACCAACGACACCTTCCGCATGCTGCTGCAGACCTTTGCCATCATGGGCCAGAGCATCAACCGGCTGGAGCTGGGCAGCGCCGATCTGGTGGTTCGGCCCGCGCTGGCCGGCGTCGGCAGCGCCGACTTTGCGTCGCGCCAGCGTTCCATTGAAGCGGGGCGTGCCGCCATGACGGCCGCCTTGCCGCGCCTCAAGGCCCTGCTGGAGCGCCGCGTGCCCCTGTGACAGTGGGTGCGACAATCCTTCCCATGGAATGGATTGTGGTGACGCTGGCCTCGGGTCTGGCTGGTTTTGTGGATTCGATTGTGGGAGGCGGCGGCCTGGTGCTGGTGCCAGCGCTGTTCGCCACCTTTCCTGCGGCTCATCCGGCCACGCTGTTTGGTACCAACAAAGGCGCTTCGGTGTGGGGCACCGCAGCGGCCACCTGGCAATACGCCAACCGGGTGGACCTGCGCTGGCGCGCCTTGCTGCCCGCGGTGGCCGTGTGTTTTGCCGGCTCGCTTGCCGGGGCCTGGACAGTCACGGTCATATCGCCCGAGTTCCTGCGCAAGGTGCTGCCCGCGATTTTGGTGCTGGTGCTGATCTACACCCTGCTCAAAAAAGAACTGGGGCGCCACCACACGCCGCGTTTTGTGGGTGCCCGCGAGGCCCTGGCGGCCAGCACGCTGGGGCTGGTCATCGGCTTCTACGACGGCTTTTTTGGCCCCGGCACCGGTAGCTTCTTCGTCTTCCTGTTTGTGCGCTGGCTGGGCTACGACTTTTTGAACGCCAGCGCATCGGCCAAACTGCTCAACACCGCCAGCAACGCCTCGGCCCTGATGTTGTTTGCGTGGAAGGGCCACGTGTGGTGGCACTTTGCGTTGGTGATGGCGGTGGCCAATGTGCTGGGCAGCGTGCTCGGCACACGCCTGGCGCTCAAACACGGCGCGGGTTTTGTGCGCGGCGTGTTCATTGTGGTGGTCAGCGCACTCATCCTCAAGACCGGGTTTGACGCCTACCTGCGCTGATTGCTTCAATCATTGGACAACGCGGATGTCCAAACGGCGCCACTGGTCGGTGTCGTGTTGCTCGCTCTGCAGGCATGCCCCTACCAGTTCAACGGGGCGGTTTTCGTCCGGCGGTAGCCACAGGGACAGCGTGTGTTGTGTGGGGGGCAGTGGGCCAAGGCGATGGACCTCGATGCGCAGGCATTGTGTTTGGCTGCTGACCCGCACCCGCCAGTGACCGTGTTGCCCAGCAAGAGCAGCGTTGCTAAGGCCATCGTCTTCGAAGCAGAATGATTCGAAATCACCGATGTGCTGAAACGGAAAGACTCGGAAACCACGCTCGTCCTCGGTGCGGCGAAAGCCCGCTTGTGCCGTGTTGAGTGGAATCGCGCAGCCCTCCCGTGCCAACAAAGGCGGGGGTCCATCGAGTGGGGCGGCCAAAGTGATCCACTGACCGGCGGTGTGGAGCGCGCCGCTGCGCCAGTCGTACCAGCCGCCTTGGCCCGGCAGCCAGACGCGGCGCTCGCGCTGTCCCGGCTCCACCACGGCTGCTACCAGCAGGTCTGGCCCCAACAGCATGTCATCGTTCTCTTCGTCGCATTGCGCGTCGGCTGGAAAATCGTGCCAGGTTGGCCGGATCATTGGCTCATAGGCGCTGTGGTAGCGCCACAGCAGGTGGTAGAGGTAGGGCATCAGGCGGCAGCGAAACTGCATCAGCCCACGCACTGCCGGTGTGGTTTGTGGGTACATCCAGGGTTCGTTGACGCTGCCGTCATCGTTCCATGAGTGGATAGAAAAACGCGGCATGAATATGCCGAACTGCACCCATCGCAGCCACAGCTCCGGATCGGGCGCTGGGCCGGAAAACCCCCCGACATCGTGTCCGGTGTGGGAGATGCCTGATATCGCCAGGCCCAGACCCATGCGTATGTTGTAGCGCAGTGTTTCCCAAGAGGTGCGGTTGTCGCCCGACCAAGTCTGCACATAGCGCTGCATGCCTGGCATGCCCGAGCGCGACACCAGCCATGGCCGCTCATCCGGCGAAAACGCCGCCTGCGCCGAATGCGAGGCCTGCATCATCAGCAGCGTTTGCAAGGGCCGCGCCTCGCGTGCGGCGCGAGGCTGACCGAAGCCATGGATGCGTGCCTGGGCGCTCCAGATTTCGTACTCGTTGTTGTCGTTCCAAGTGGCGGCTACGCCCATCTCCAGCAGGCTTTCTGTCACGCAGGCCTTCCACCAGGTGATGGTGGCGGGCTGGGTGAAGTCCAGGTATGCGCCGGAGTCGTCCCAGAACTGTGTGGCCGTGGGCTGGCCGTCCGGGTCCTGCACCAGCAGCCCGGCCTGGGACGCTTCGGCAAAACGCGGATGGTCCCGCAGCAACGCCGGTTTGATGTTGGCGCACAGCTGCACGCCGTGATCGCGCCAGCGCTGCACGAAGCCTGCGGGGTCGGGAAACTTTTCGCGGTTCCAATGGAAGACGTAGCGCTTTTTCCCAATCGAGGTGTAGCCTGAGGACAGGTGGAAGGAGTCGCAGGGGATGTCGTGTTCGGCGCAGCGCTGCAGGAAGTCGTCCATGCGCGCGTGCGCATCCGGCGCGTCGGTGTAGCCCATGGTGGAGCCCGAGTACCCCAGGGCATGACGCGGCGCAAAGGCGGGCCGCCCGGTCAGCCAGGTGTAGCGGCGCGTGATATCGGCTGGCTGCGCACCTGCAATGAAGTACAGATCCAGGTCACCGTGTTCGGCGACGAAGTGCCGGTAGGGGCCGTGGTAGTTGTCCATCTCACGTCCCATGTCGAACACACATTCGGCCAGTGTGTCGTAGAACAGGCCGTGGCTGGCGCAGGCCTCGCCTTGGCTGCGGGTGATATAGAAGGGAATGTGCTTGTAGAGTGGGTCCGTGTGGCGTGCGCTGTAGCCCATGGGGTCGAGGTTGCACATGCGGTAGCGCTGGCCTGCGCGGTTGGCTTCGCCCGCACGCTCGCCCAGGCCGTAGTACCGCTCACCTGGCTCGCGCTGCACGTAGTGGTACACACGCTGGTCCCACCAGCCGAAGTTGTAGGCCTGGGTGGCACGATCACGCAACACGGTTTGCCATGAGCCATCGTCGCAACGGGTGTCCCAACTGCAGTGAAGGCCAGCCAGGCGGATACGCAGGCGCACCTGTCGGGTACAGACGCTCAGCTCGCCATCTGCCTGTTCCAGTTCAAAGCGGGGCAGCGCGAAGCCGCTGAGGTCGAAACGGTCACGGCCTTCAGGCGGGAGATCGGTCAGCCCCGGCGCGACGGCCCAGGTGCGTGGCATGTGCACGTGACCACCCGGCAGCACCATCAACCTCACGATGTCGTCTTCGAGCACAAAGACGTGGGCTGTGTGGCCTTCGGGGCTGCTGAGTTTGAGGTGGTTGCCGTGGTGGGCGTGGAGCGAGAAGACGGGAGGTTGGTCGAGCCGCATGAGGGATGATTTCAGCCGGTTTTGCCCAGCAGCAGTTCAGGCAGCCAGAGCGACAAGGCGGGGATAAAAGTGACCAGCCCAAGGGCCAGGATGAGGAAAGCAAACATGGGCAGCAGGGGCCGCGTGAGTGCGGCCAGCGGCACCTTGGCGGTGCGTGCGGCCACAAACAAGGTGCTGCCCACTGGTGGGGTGGCCAAGCCTATGCACAGGTTGAACGTGATGATGATGCCGAAGTGCACCGGCGAGATGCCCAGTTTGACTGCCACCGGCAGAAAAATGGGGGTGAAGATCAGCAGGCCGGGTGTGATGTCCAGGAAGGTGCCCAACAGCAACAGCAACACGTTGAGCAGCAACAGCAACACCCAAGGGTTGGACGACAACTCAATGATGGCGTTGCCCAGAGCCTGCACCGAGCCGGTGCTGGCCAGTAGCCACGACATGGTCATTGACACCCCCACCATCAGCATCACCACGGCGGTGCCCACGGCGGCGTTGAGCATGCCCTTGAGCAGGTTGCCCAAACTCAGGCTGCGGTAGGCCAGGCTCAGCAGCAGGGTGTAGAACGCGGCCACCCCAGCGGCCTCGGTGGCGGTGAAAATGCCCCCGACGATGCCACCCATGACGATAAAAATCATGGCCAGTGCCGGCAGGGCGCGCAGAAAAATTTGCACCGATTCCCCCAGCCCGTAGCGACGCACGTCGCGCGGCAAGTCGCCCCGAGCGGCCAACACGGCCAGCCACAACATGACGGCACCGCCCATCATCAGGCCGGGGATATAACCTGCCACAAACAACACATCGATGGGCGTACCGCCTGAAATCAATGAATAGACGATGAGCGCGCCAGAAGGCGGGATCAACAAGCCGCAGGGCGAGGCTGCCACGTTGGCTGCAGCGCAGATGGGCATGTTGTAGCCTGCCTTGCGTTGCAATGGCGACAGCGTGGCGCCCACGGTGGCCGCGCTGGCCACGGCGGAGCCGGAGATCGCGCCAAACAGCGCATTGGCCACTACTGAGATGTGGGCCAGCGAACCAGGCAGCCAGCCCACCAGCGCTTTGGCCAGGTCAATCAGTCGGTGGGCGATCCCGCCGGTGTTCATGAGGCTGCCGGCCAGGATGAACAATGGAATGGCGACCAAGGTGAAATTGTCCAGACTGGAGGCGATGCGCTGCGCCGAGACGATCAGCGCCGTGTCAATGGTGGGCGTCACCGTCAACAGTGCGATCAGGGTGCCGATGCCAATGCAGAAGCTGACCGGTACGCCGATCAGCAGCAAAACGGTGAAGACGACGCCCAAAATAAGCAGTGCTATGGTCATGCGGCGATCTCCTTTTCGGCGTGGTCGAGTGCGTCCTTCACCTCATCGGGAGCCTTGAAACGCTCGGGGGCGATCAGGATGGCGAGCTGGTAGAAAGTCATGCACAGGCCCGACAGTGGGATGCAGGCGTAGACCCACGACATGGGCACCTCCAGTGTGGCCGACAGTTGTTCGACCTCATGTGCACGCAGTACCAGCTTACCGCCGCCGTAGACGAAAACGGCGACGACAAACAGCAGCACGATCAAGGCCACCATCTGCATGTGGCGCAGCAGTGCAGGGCCGCTGAGCTTGGCTGCCCACATGTCATAGGCCATGTGCTCAAGCTTCCCGCAGGCATAGGCAGTGCCCAGTAGGCTGAGCCAGATGACAGCAAAACGCGACACCTCTTCGGTGAATGTCGATGGGTCGTTGAGCACGTAGCGGGTGAAGACCTGCCACAGCACACAAAATGACAGAACAGCGAAACACAAGACGAGGGCGGCTTGTAGCAGTCGGTCCACGCCTGTGCGCAAGGTGTTGAGCATGGGATTTTCTCCTGTGGCGGCGAGAGACCCGCAGGGCCACCGGCGGGTCTCGTGGTCAGGTCAGCGGGTGGCCTCGATCTGGTCCAGCAGTCCGGCAATCTTGGCGTTCTTGCGCTCGGCGTCCATCATGGGTTGAACCTTGGTCACAAAGGCGGCCTTGGACGGGGTGTTGAACTTCACCCCCATCTTTTCTGCGGCTGTGGTCTCGGCTTTTTCGGCATCGGCCCACAGCTGGCGCTGGTAGACAAAGGACTCTTGGGCCGCTTCACGCAGCGCGTCCTGCACCGGCTTCTTGAGCGAGTCCCACTTGGCGGTGGAGATCACCAGCACGTCCGGCACCATCTGGTGCTCCGTGACGGAGAAGAACTTGCTGACTTCACCGTGACGGCCGCTGGTCAGCGCCGTCACATTGTTTTCCGCACCGTCCACCACGCCCGCCTGCAAGGCCGGGTAGACCTCCCCCCAGGGCATGGGCGTGGGCGATGCGCCCAAGGCCTGAATCATCTTGATGGTGGTGGGGCTTTGTTGCACGCGGATTTTCATGCCCTTGAGGTCGTCAGGACTGGTGATGGGCTTCTTGGCGTAGAAGCTGCGCGCACCCGAGTCATAGAACGCCAGCCCGATGAAGCCACGCGCACGCGAGGAGGCCAGGATGTTCGCACCCACTTGACCGTCCAACACTTTGAAGAAGTGTGTTTTGTCGCGGAACACGAAAGGCAGGTTGAAGACTTTGTACTCAGGCGCGAAGGTTTCGAGCGGCGAGGCACTGGCCTTGGTCATCTCCAGCACGCCGTTCTGCACCTGCTCCAGGGTTTCACGTTCTCCACCCAGGGTACCGTTGGGGAAAATTTTGATCTCGACCTCGCCCTTGGTTTTTTGTTTGGCCAGTTCGGCAAAACGCTCCATGGCCTTGTGTACTGGGTGTGTGTCGTTGAGGCCGTGGGCCAGGCGCAATGTCTCGGCAGCATTGGCAGTATGGCAAACGAGGGCAGCGGCAGCGGCCAAGGCCAGTTGGCGCAGGGTGGTGTGTGTCATGGGGTCTCCTCCTTGTGATGACGTGTGAAAAATCGGTTCAGCGCACCAGGCAAGGCCGTTTGTGGTCGAACGTCCAGCCCGGGATCAGGTACTGCATGGCCATGGCGTCGTCGCGCGCGCCCAGGCCATGTTGTTGGTAGAGCTGGTGGGCCTTCGCGACCTCGGCCATGTCGATCTCTATGCCCAGGCCGGGCCTCTTCGGCACCTTTACGTAGCCACCTTCGATCTTCAGCGGGTCTTTGGTCAGGCGCTGGCCGTCCTGCCAGATCCAGTGGGTGTCGATGGCCGTGACCTTGCCCGGCGCGGCCGCGCCCACGTGGGTGAACATGGCCAGCGAAACGTCGAAGTGGTTGTTGGAGTGTGAGCCCCAGGTCAGGCCCCAGTCGCGGCAGGATTGCGCCACGCGCACGCTGCCCGCCATGGTCCAAAAATGGGGGTCGGCCAGCGGGATGTCCACACTTTGCAGCGCCAGCGAATGGGCCATCTGGCGCCAGTCGGTGGCCACCATGTTGGTGGCCGTGGGCAGGCCGGTGGCGCGGCGGAATTCGGCCATCACCTCGCGACCACTGAAGCCGTCTTCGGCGCCGCACGGGTCTTCAGCGTAGGCCACCACGCCGCGCATCTTCTGGCCCAGCCGGATGGCGTCTTTCAACAGCCAGCCGCCATTGGGGTCCAGGGTGACGCGGGCTTCGGGGAAACGCGCGCGCAGAGCGGTCACGGCCTCGACCTCGGCGTCACCCGCGAGCACCCCGCCCTTGAGCTTGAAGTCCTGGAAGCCGTAGCGTTTTTGCGCCGCCTCGGCCAGGCGCACGATGGCCTCGGGGGTCATCGCGGTTTCGTGGCGCAGGCGGCACCAGTCGTCCGCGTTGTCGGGCTCGCTCGCGTAGGGGAGGTCCGTTTTCAGGCGGTCGCCCACGAAGAACAGGTAGCCCAGCATCAACACCGCGTCGCGTTGCTGGCCCTCGCCCAACAAGGCCGCCACCGGCACGCCCAGGTGCTGGCCCATCAGGTCCAGCAGGGCCGACTCCACGGCCGTGACGGCGTGGATGGTGGTACGCAGGTCGAAGGTCTGCAGGCCACGGCCACCGCTGTCACGGTCGGCGAAGCGCACGCGCATGTCGTTGAGGATGGCTTGCAGCGCACCGATGGACCGGCCTTCGACCACGGCCCGCGCGTCCTCCAGCGTCTGGCGGATCTTCTCGCCACCGGGCACCTCGCCCAGACCGGTGTGCCCGGCGTTGTCGGTGACGATGACGATGTTGCGGGTGAAAAAGGGCGCATGGGCGCCCGAGAGGTTGAGCAGCATGCCGTCCCGGCCGGCGACCGGGATGATGCGCATGGACGAGACCGTCGGGGTGTTTGAGTTGGAGGAAGTTCCCATAATTTGTTATCGATAACAATTTGAGAGATTAACGAAAAATGCCCCATTGAAATCTAGGTAATAACCCGAAAGTTCGCTATCAAAAGTCAAAGATTTCATGGAGGCAAAGCCAAGCTGCCTGTGATATCGTTATCTCATGGTGCAAGCCTTAACTATTCATGACATTGCGCGGTTGGCCGGCGTGTCGTCCATGACGGTTTCGCGGGCCATCAACCAACCCGATCGGGTGTCACAAGCGATGCGTGAGCGGGTGCTGGAGGTCGTGCGGCACACCGGTTTTGTGCCCAATGCCACCGCCGGCAGCCTGCGATCGGCGCGGGCGCGGCTGGTGGCGGCCGTGTTGCCCACCCTGACCGGCCCGGTGTTTCAAGAGATGGTGCGCGCGCTCAATCAGGCATTGGCCGAGCGCGGCTATCAGCTCATGATTGGCCAAGGAGGCTACGGCCCCGACGGCGAAGATGAACTCCTGCACGCCGTTCTGCGTCGGCGGCCCGACGGTATCGTGTTGACCGGTATCCTGCGTTCACCGAACAGCCGCCGCCGTTTGTTGTCTGCGGGCATTCCAGTGGTCGAGACCTGGGATTTGACTGCTTCGCCGCTGGACATGTTGGTGGGCTTCTCCAACGAGCGCATTGGTGAAGCGGTGTGCGCCTACCTGCATCGCAAGGGTTACCGTGTGCCGGCGCTTTTGTGTGGCGACGACGAGCGAGCACAGCGGCGTGCGAAAGGGTTCAAGCACATGGCTCAGTTGTTGGGCTGGGCCGTGTCGGCTCCCGTGCATCTGGTCCCCGCGCCCACCACGCTAGCGCAGGGACGTGCGGGACTGGCGGCTTTGCTTGACGCGCACCCACTCACCGATGCTGTTTTCTGCACCTCAGATATGTTGGCGCTCGGGGTTCTGATTGAGGCGCAGACGCGAGGACTTGCCGTGCCGGACCAACTCGCGGTGGTGGGGCTGGGCGATCTGGATTTCGCCGCCAGCTTGCAACCCGCGCTCACAACGGTACGCATCGATGGCACCCGCATCGGTCAGACGGCGGCGCAGTACATCGTCGATCGCGTAGAGGGGCGATCGGTCGATCAGCCGATTCTCGATATTGGATTCAGCTTGGTCGAGCGTGCAAGCGCCTGAGCATCAGGGCTGCGGACCCAGGCTGATGTCGCTGGCCAGACGCGGTTTGCCGATCGGCGCGGCGGCCTGGCCTTTGCTCACGGCCGCCATGTCCTCTTCGCTGGGGTAGTGGCCCAGCAGCAGGTAGTCGAACACACGGCGCGCCATGGGGGCGGCGTGTGCGGCGCCAAAACCCGCGTTTTCCACCACCACGGCCAGCGCCACCTGCGGCTTGTCCAAGGGGGCAAAGGCCAGGTACAGCGAGTGGTCGCGCTGGTGTTCTTCCATGCGCCGCGCGTCGTACTTGTCTTTCTGGCCGATGGTGACGGCCTGCGCCGTGCCGGTTTTGCCACCGCTGCGGTAGGGCGCACCGGCGAACACGCGGGTCGAGGTGCCGTTGGTGGTCACCCCTTCCATGGCGCGCAGCACGGCCGCGACGTGCTCGGGTTTGTGGTTCAGGTTCTCGGGCGCCTCGGCTGGAAGCGGGATGCGCGTGCGCAGCACCGGGTCTTCGGTGGCCACGGCCAACCGGGGCTTGTGTTTGACACCCTGGTTGGCCAACACCGACATGGCCTGTGTGAGCTGCAGCATGGTGAAGCTGTTGTAGCCCTGGCCAATGCCCAGCGAGATGGTTTCGCCTGCGTACCAGCGTTGCTGTTCCGGCTTCTTGTAGTTGCCTCGTTTCCAGGCTTGGCTGGGCAAGACACCACGCACCTCGCCTTTGAGGTCGATGCCGGTGATTTGCCCCAGGCCCAGGGGCTTCATGAAGTCGTGGATCATGTCCACACCCATGTCGTTGGCCAGCGCGTAGTAGTACACGTTGCTGGACGAGACGATGCTGCGGTGCAGGTCCACCGCACCCAGGCCGTGGTCCCCGTGGCTGCGGAAGCGGTGGTTGCCAAACATCCAGTAGCCGGGGTCGTGGGTGATGCTGGTCGTGGTGCGCTTGCCGGTCTCCAGCGCGGCCAGGGCCATGAAGGGTTTGTAGGTGGAACCGGGCGGGTAGGTGCCGCGCAGGGCGCGGTTGAGCAGGGGTTTGTCCAGCGACTCGTTGAGCAGGCGCCAGTTCTCGACGTCGATGCCTTCGACAAACAGGTTGGGATCGAAGGTTGGCTTGCTCACGAAGGCCAGCACCTCGCCGTTGCGCGGGTCCATGGCGACGAGCGCGCCACGGCGCTGGCCGAACATGTCTTCCACCAGTTTTTGCAGCTTGATGTCCAGCGACAGGATCACGGTTTGCCCGGGCCGCGCCGGGGTGTTGGCCAAGGAGCGCACCGCCCGCCCACCGGCAGACGTCTCCACACGCTCAAAACCGGTCTGGCCGTGCAACTGGCGTTCGTAGCTCTGTTCTATGCCCAGCTTGCCAATGTATTCAGTGCCACGGTAGTTGGCCTGGTCTTCTTCCGGCCAGTCGTCCATGGCTTCTTTTTCACGCTGGTTGATGCGGCCGATGTAGCCCACCACATGGCTGGCCAGGTCGCCCAGCGGGTATTGGCGGAACAACCGTGCCTGCACCTCCACCCCTGGAAAACGGTAGCGCTGCGCCGTGAAGCGCGCCACCTCCTCGTCGGTCAGGCGGGTGCGTATGGGCAGGGAGTCGAAACGTTTGGATTCTTCACGCAGGCGCTGGAAGCGCTTGCGATCACGGGGCTGGATATCCACCACCTGGGCGAGCGCGTCCAGCGTGGCGTCCAGATCGGGCACCCGCGAGGGCGTGATCTCCAGTGTGTAGGCGGAGTAGTTGGTGGCCAGCACCACGCCATTGCGGTCCAGAATCTGACCCCGGTGGGGCACCACGGGCAGCACCGCCGTGCGGTTGGTCTCGGCCTGGGCCAACAACTGGTCGTGCCGCAGCACCTGCAACGTCACCATGCGTGAAACCAGCAGCCCAAAGGCCAGCAGCACAAACAAGCCGGCCACCAGCACCCGCAAGCGAAAGCGCGAGAGCTCGGCTTCGACGTTGCGCAGCTCGGTCATGGTCGAAGATCCATGGCGAGTGTGATTCGCCGCCGGGCCGCCCCAAGGCGAATCAGCCCCCTCGGGGGGCAGCGACCCGCGCAGCGGCGGAGCGTGGGGGCTCTGTCCGTCATAGCGGGCGGTTGTCGTCGGGGTCGTGGGCGCGTCGCTGGGGTGCCAGCAACAACACATTGGCCAGCGGCCAGAGCAGGGTTTCCAGCAAGGGCCCCAGCAGGATGGACCAGCCGGGCAAGCCGTGCCCGGCCATCAGCCGCACCAGCAACTCCAACACCTGTGCTGCGGCAAACAGCGGCAACACCTGCAGTGTCTGCGCGCCCACCGGGAACCACAGCAGCCGCCGGTGCATGGTGACGGCCAGAAAGCTCATGGCCGTGTAGGCCAAGGCGTGCTGGCCCAGGAGCGCGCCCAGGTGCACGTCCATGGCCAAGCCAAAGGCAAAAGCCACGCCCACGCCGATGCGCAGGGGCTGGTGCACGTTCCAGAACACCAGGGCCAGGGCCAGCAGATCGGGCACCCAGGCCGCGCGGCCTGCGGCCCCCATGTTGAGCATCATGTTCAAGCCCAAGGCCGCCAGCAGGCTGCCCCAGATGAACAGTGGGTTCGCCGGCAGCAGCAGCGGTTGGCCGGGGCGCATGATCATGGTCGGCCTCCCTTGGCGGCTGCTGCGCCCGGCTCGGGCGAGGTGGGCGGCAGTTGCAGCACCAGCACATGCACGGCGGCATCCATGTGTGCCACCGGTTCGGCTTCGATGTGGGCAAAGGCGGCGCTGGTTTCACGCTCCACACGGGTGACACGGGCCACCGGCAGGCCAGAGGGGTAGACGCCGTCCACCCCGCTGGTGCTCAGGAGGTCGCCTTCTTCGATGTCGGTGTGGGTGGCAATGAAGCGCAGCTCCAGCCCGCTGGTCCCGGTGCCGGGCATGCCATAGGCCAGGCTGCGCACGCCGGTACGGGTGTTGATCACCGAGATGGCTTGCGAGCGGTCGGTCAGCAGCGTCACTTCCGCGTTCAGGGGGTAGACGCGGGTCACCTGACCGAGCACGCCGAGGCCATCCAGCACCGGCGCACCGGCCGCCACGCCTTGGGCGGTGCCACGGTCGATCATGACTTTGCGGGTGTAGGGATCACCTGCGTCATACAACACCTGTGCGCCTTGCGACGGTGTGGCCAGCCGTTGTTGAATGCCCAGCAATTCGCGCAGGCGCTGGTTCTCCAGCGCCAGCAGTTCCACCTGCGCCGCCCGCATGGCCTGCCGAGCCAAGGCTTCGGTGGCTTCGGTCTGTTTGTTCTGCGCGGCCTGAAGGCTGGTGAAGTAACCCGCCACCAGGCTGGCGCCTTTGACCGGCTGCATCACCAGCCATTGCAGCGGGTAGATGACGGTCGCGACCCCGCTGCGCACCGGTTCGGCGAGTTTGAATCGGGCGTCCACCACCATCAGCGCAATGGCCACCGCGCTGAGCACGGTGAGTTTGGACAGGGCCGACGGGCCCTGCTTGAAGAACGGCGGTGGCGTGCGGTCCAGCGTGCCCAGGGGCATGGCCTCGGACCCCGCTTATTCGCTGGTGAAGATGCTGCCGCCCAGGCGGTCCATGCGCTCCAGCGCCATGCCGCAGCCGCGCACCACACAGGTCAGCGGGTCTTCGGCCACCAGCACCGGCAGGCCGGTTTCTTCGGCCAGCAGGCGGTCGAGGTCGCGCAACATGGCGCCACCACCGGTCAGCATCATGCCGCGCTCGGCGATGTCGGCGCCCAGCTCGGGCGGGGTCTGCTCCAGCGCGGTCTTGACGGCGCTGACGATGTTGTTGAGCGGATCGGTCAACGCTTCGAGGATTTCGTTGCTGCTGATGGTGAAGCTGCGCGGCACACCTTCGGCGAGGTTGCGGCCCTTGACTTCCATTTCCTTGACCTCGGAGCCGGGGAAGGCAGAGCCGATGCTCTTCTTGATGGCTTCGGCCGTGGGTTCTCCGATCAACATGCCGTAGTTGCGGCGGATGTAGGCGATGATGGCTTCGTCGAAACGGTCGCCACCCACGCGCACGCTGCCCTTGTAGACCATGCCGCCCAGCGAGATGACGCCCACTTCCGTGGTGCCACCGCCGATGTCCACCACCATCGAGCCGGAGGCTTCTGACACTGGCAGGCCAGCGCCGATGGCCGCGGCCATGGGTTCTTCGATCAGGTAGACCTCGGAGGCACCGGCGCCCAGGGCGCTTTCGCGGATGGCGCGGCGCTCGACCTGGGTGGAGCCGCAGGGCACGCAGATGATGATGCGCGGGCTCGGCTTGAGCATGGAGCGCGGGTGCACCATCTTGATGAACTGCTTGAGCATCTGCTCCGTCACCGTGAAGTCGGCGATCACGCCGTCTTTCATGGGGCGGATGGCCTCGATGTTGCCGGGCACCTTGCCCAGCATGGCCTTGGCCTCGTGGCCCACGGCCTGGATGGATTTTTTGCCCTGAGGGCCGCCTTCGTGGCGGATGGACACGACCGAGGGCTCGTCCAGCACGATGCCCTTGTGACGCACATAAATCAGGGTGTTGGCCGTGCCGAGGTCAATGGCCAGGTCGGTCGAAAAATGCCGACGGAAAACTTCGAACATGTTGGATAGTCCTGTCGGGGCGGGCCGGCGGCTCGCTGGGACCTCGCCCCGGAGAAAGGGGTTGTGCGGCGGGAGTGCGTAAAGGTTCTGTGGGGCAAAACGGGCCCGATGTGCCGTTGTGTGTCGATCTGACGCACATCTTGGCGGGTTCTGCCGACAAACGCTGGATAATAACGCATCGCCTGTGAAGGAGGCCGCCATTTGGCGACCATTTCACGCACTTTTACATCCGGCTTCCAGGCCGGCTCTGCCCATGTCCCTGCAACTCAACGACATTTCGCGTATCGCGAATCTGGCGCGGCTTTCGCTGTCGCCCGATCAAAGTGAGCGCATGCTCACGCAGCTCAATGGTTTTTTTGACATCGTCGAACAGATGAATGCGGTGGACACCACCGGCGTGGCGCCATTGGCCCACCCCACCGCCGTCATCGACCACGTGGCCCTGCGCCTGCGCGATGACGTCGCCAGCGAACCCAACCAACGCGAAGCCAACCAGAAAAGCGCCCCCGCCGTCGAGCGCGGCCTGTTCCTTGTGCCCAAGGTGATTGAATGAGCGCCCCCGACCTCCATCAGATGGGTGTGGCCGAACTGGCCACCGCCATCGCAGACAAAAAAACCTCGTCCGTCGAAGCTGCGCAGCATTTGCTGGCGCGCGCCAAACAGCACAGCGGCCTGGGCGCCTATTTGGCCTTCAACGAGGACGCGTCCCTGGCCCAGGCCCGCGCGGCCGATGCCCGCATCGCCGCTGGCGAACGCACGCCGCTGCTGGGTGTTCCGCTGGCCCACAAGGACATCTTCGTCACCCGCGATTTCCCCACCACCGCCGGCAGCAAGATGCTGGAGGGCTACCAGAGCCCGTTCGACGCCACCGTGGTGCGCCAGCTGGCCGAGGCCGGCGCGGTGACCCTGGGCAAGCTCAACTGCGACGAGTTCGCCATGGGCTCGGGCAACGACAACTCGGCCTACGGCCCGGCCCACAACCCCTGGGACGTGTCGCGCATTCCCGGCGGCTCCTCGGGCGGCTCGGCCGCCGTGGTGGCCGCGCGCTTGGCACCCGCCGCCACCGGCACCGACACCGGCGGCTCCATCCGCCAACCGGCCGCCTTCTGTGGCATCACCGGCATCAAGCCCACCTACGGGCGCTGCTCGCGCTACGGCATGGTGGCCTTCGCCTCCAGCTTGGACCAGGCCGGCCCCATGGCCCGCAGCGCGGCCGATTGCGCCGCCTTGCTGACCGCCATGGCTGGCCCAGACCTTGACCGTGATTCCACCAGCCTGGACCGCCCTGCCGAGGACTACAGTGCCGGCATGCTCAAACCCCTTGCGGATGCCACCGCCTCGCAGCCGCTCAAAGGCCTGCGCATTGGCTTGCCCAAGGAGTTCTTCGGCGCTGGCTGCGCGCCCGACGTACTGGTCGCTGTGCGCGCTGCGCTCAGCGAATACGAAAAGCTCGGCGCTACCTTGGTGGACATCGCCCTGCCGCGCACCGAGCTGTCCATCCCTGTGTATTACGTCATCGCACCGGCCGAGGCCAGCTCCAACCTGAGCCGTTTCGACGGCGTCAAGTTCGGCCACCGCGCGGCGCAGTACGACGACCTGATCGACATGTACAAGAAGTCGCGCAGCGAGGGCTTTGGGCCCGAGGTGCAGCGCCGCATCATGATCGGCACCTACGTGCTGAGCCACGGCTACTACGACGCCTACTACCTCAAGGCCCAGCAGATCCGCCGCCTGATCGCGCAGGACTTCCAGCAGGCCTTCAGCCAGTGCGACGTGATTGCTGGTCCGGTGGCGCCCACCGTGGCTTGGAAGATTGGCGAGAAGAGCGACGACCCGGTGGCCAACTACCTGGCCGACATCTACACCCTGTCCACCAGCCTGGCCGGTCTGCCCGGTATGAGCGTGCCCGCCGGTTTTGGTGCAGGCAACATGCCCGTGGGCTTGCAGCTCGTGGGCAACTACTTCGACGAGTCGCGCCTGCTGGGCGTGGCCCACGCCTTCCAGCAAGCCACCGATTGGCACACCCGCACCCCCGAGGCCTTCGCATGAGCCAGACGACATCCCTGCTGGTGCACGGCTACGAAGTCGTGATCGGCTTCGAGACCCACGCCCAGCTTTCCACCCAGAGCAAAATTTTCAGCCGCGCGCCTACCGCCTTCGGCGCCGAGCCCAACACCCAGGCCTGCGCGGTGGACCTGGCCTTGCCCGGCACGCTGCCGGTGATGAACAAGGGCGCGGTCGAACGCGCCATCCGCCTGGGCCTGGCCCTGGGTTCGCACATCGCCGAAGAGAGCGTGTTCGCACGCAAGAACTACTTCTACCCCGACCTGCCCAAGGGCTACCAGATCAGCCAGTTCGAGATCCCGGTGGTGCAGGGCGGCGAGGTGAGTTTTTTCCTGGGCGAGGAGAAAAAGACCGTCCGCCTGGTGCGCGCCCACCTCGAAGAAGACGCGGGCAAATCGCTGCACGAGGACTTCATTGGTCAGAGCGGCATCGACCTCAACCGCGCCGGCACGCCGCTGCTGGAGATCGTGACCGAGCCCGACATCCGCTCCAGCGTCGAGGCCGTTGCCTACGCCAAGGAACTGCACAAGATCGTCACCTGGATCGGCATCTGCGACGGCAACATGCAGGAAGGCAGCTTCCGCTGCGACGCCAACGTGTCGGTGCGCAAGCCGGGCCAGCCGCTGGGCACACGCCGCGAGATCAAGAACCTGAATTCCTTCAAGTTCATGCAGCAGGCCATCGACTACGAGGTGCGCTGGCAGATCGAACAGATCGAGGACGGTCACGCCATCCAGCAGGCCACCGTGCTGTTCGACCCCGACACCGGCGAGACCCGCGCCATGCGTACCAAGGAAGACGCGGCCGATTACCGCTACTTCCCCGACCCCGACCTGCCGCCGCTGGTGATTGGCCGCGACTGGGTGGAGCGCGTCAAGGCCGAGATGCCCGAGCTGCCGCGCGCCATGGCCGAGCGTTTTGTGCGCGACTACGGCCTGCCCGAGTACGACGCCACCATGCTGACGCAGAGCACGGCCATGGCCGCGTTTTTTGAAGCTGCTGCCAAAGCCAGCGGCCAGGCGAAGCTGGTCAGCAACTGGCTGATGGGCGAGTTCTCGCGCCGCCTCAATGCCGAGGAGCGCGACATCGCTGCCTCGCCCGTGAGCGCTGCCCAATTGGCCGTCCTGGTGGGGCGCATCGCGGATGGCACCATCAGCAACAATGCGGGCAAGCAGGTGCTGGACGTGTTGTGGGCCGATGCGTCCTCGACCGTGGACGCCGTGATCGAGGCCAAGGGTCTCAAGCAGATGAACGACGCCGGCGCGCTGGAGAAGATCGTCGAAGACGTGATCGCCGCCAACGCCGACAACGTGGCCCAGGTGCGCGCCGGCAAAGACAAGGCCTTCAACGCGCTGGTGGGGCAGGTCATGAAGGCGAGCAAGGGCAAGGCCAACCCGGCCCAGGCCAACGAGCTGATCAAGAAAAAGCTGGGGCTTTGACGGACCCGCCGCCCGCTGTGCTTCAGCGGGTGGTTGGCCCCGCAGCAGACTGCGCCCAGAGCTTGCGCAGTTGCTCCAGTTCCGCATCAAACCGTTCGCTCACCCGTTGGCGTTCTTCGGCTTGCTGCTTCAAGGCGCTTTGTTGGGCGCTGACCAGGTTTTCGTTGTCGTTGAAATTGCGCTTGAGCAGCGGGGGCGTCTTGGCTGGGTCTTTGGCATAAAAGGCCATTTCCTCGTTCAGCTTGGCGCGCTGCTTCACCAGTTCTTCGATGCGGTGGTGGATGGCTGCTTCCACGGCGTCCACCGATTCCAGGGCCTTGACCCGTTCGCGCTGGTGCGCCGCTTCGTTGGGGTAGCGCGAGAGCAGGGCGCGTTCCCGGCGTTTTTCCTCATTCAGTCGGGCATCGCGCTCGGCGTCGGCTTTGCGTTTGGCGTCCTGTGCCGCGCGTTCTTCTGCGGTGGGTTCGGGGGGAATCACGCGCCGCACGCTGCCACTGGGGGACAACTCGCGCTGTTCGCGGTCCATGCAGGCCGCGATGGGGCGGTCGGAGGTGATGCGCCTTCCTTGGGCATCCACACAGGTGAAGATGGCTGCTTGCGCCAGCCCCCCATAACACCAGGCCAGCGCCAGAGCGCAGGCGATTGAGCGGGCTGACGCGCGGGCTTGTGAGGGCATGGTGTGTGTGGTGGGTTTATTGGACGCCGTAGCGTTCCCGGTAGGCACGCACGCGGGCGCCGTGCTGGGCCACTTCGGGATCGTTCTGGCGGGTTTCCAGATACTGCAGCAGGTCGGTCAATTGGGCAATGGCGCACACCTGCAGGCCCAGGGTGTTGCGCACGTATTGCACAGCGCTGTGGGCCAGGTCGCGTTGCACACCGTCGGCACCGATCTCGGTGGCCATTTCCTGGCGGTCCAAGGCAATCGCCACCGCGCTGGCGGTGGCACCTGCCGCGCGTATCAGCGCGATGGATTCGCGCGCGGCCGTGCCCGCACTCATCACATCGTCCACGATCAGCACCCGGCCTTTGAGTGGCGCGCCCACCAGGGTGCCACCTTCGCCGTGGTCCTTGGCTTCCTTGCGGTTGTAGGCAAACGGTACGTTGCGGCCCAGCCGCGCCAGCTCGATGGCCACCGCTGCGCCCAGCGGAATGCCCTTGTAGGCGGGGCCGAAGATCATGTCGAATTCGATCCCGCTGTCCACGATGCGCTTTGCATAGAATGCCGCCAGCCGGCCCAGCTTGGCGCCGTCGTCGAACAGGCCGGCGTTGAAGAAGTAAGGCGACATCCGCCCCGCCTTGGTCTTGAATTCGCCAAAGCGCAGCACGCCCGATTCGACCGAAAATTGCACAAACGCCTGCGCAAGTTCGTCTTGCGTGCCCGAATCCAACATGGGGTTTTCCTTGTTCAAACTCACCAGCCTCAATCTCAACGGCATCCGCTCCGCCGCCACCAAGGGCGTGGAAGACTGGGTGGCCGCCACCGCGCCCGATTGTATTTGTGTGCAGGAGCTCAAGGCGCAAGCGCCGGATGTGGCGGGCCGCTTTGAATCGCTGGCTGGTCTCAAGGGACACTTCCACTTTGCCGAGAAGAAGGGCTATTCGGGTGTGGCCGTCTACAGCCGGCACGAGCCCAGCGATGTCATCGTGGGTTTTGACGGCGGTGAATTCGACGGCGAGGGCCGCTACGTCGAACTGCGTTTTGACACGCCCAGCCAAAAGCGCAGTGTCATCAGCGCCTACTTTCCCAGCGGTTCCTCGGGCGAAGACCGGCAGGCCGCCAAGTTCCGCTTCCTTGACGTGGTCTACCCGCACCTGATGGGGCTGAAGGCCCAGCGTGACTTCATCTTGTGCGGCGATCTCAACATCGCCCACAAGGAACAAGACCTCAAGAACTGGAAAAGCAACCAGAAAAACAGCGGCTTCCTGCCGGAAGAGCGCGCCTGGATGACCCAAACCCTGACCGCAGGTGGTCTGGTGGACGTCTACCGCCAGCTCCACCCCGACACCACCGACGCCTGCTACACGTGGTGGAGCAACCGGGGCCAGGCCTACGCCAAGAACGTGGGCTGGCGGCTGGACTACCACCTGGCATCGCCCGGTTTGGCGGCCTATGCACGCCAGGCCGACATCTACAAAGAGCAGAAGTTTTCCGACCACGCGCCGTTGACCATCGTTTACGAGTTTGGCCTGTGAGGCGGGCCGTTCTGTCACCTGAATGCCGTAGGATGTGATCAGGTCATCGGTGAAGGGACAGGCACTCCCGCCAGCCCTCGTCAGCTGATCGCTTTTGGGAGCACATCATGGGTTTTTTCAGCAACATTCTCGAAAAGCTGGGCATCGGTTCGGCCAACGCAGTGCCTGTGCCAGCGCCGGAACTCGCGCCCGATCTCGCTGCGGCGCCCACTGCGGCAGCGCCTGCGGCCCCCGTGGTCAACGCCATTGCCATGGTGGACGTGGTGGCCCAGCTTGAACAGCGCGCTGCCGCCAATCCACAAAAGCTCAACTGGCGCACTTCCATTGTGGATTTGCTCAAGCTGCTGGACATGGACAGCAGCCTGGCCGCGCGCAAAGCCCTGGCCGAGGAGCTGCACTGCCCGGTGGACAAAATGGCCGACTCGGCGCAGATGAACATGTGGCTGCACAAGAACGTGCTGGGGCACATCGCGGCCAACGGCGGCAACGTGCCGCGCGAGCTGTTGGACTGAATCCCTGCCGCTGGTCGGCCCGGCGCTCAAGTGCCGCGCCGGCCTGCCGATACCACCTCATGGACATTTCACCCACCGCCATGGTCAACGCCGTTGTGGCCACCAAACAGGTCGAGCTGGAACAGCAGGTGCAGGTCAGCGTGCTCAAAACCGCGCTGGACGCCCAGGCCACCGGCGCTCTGGCCTTGTTGCAGGCCATGCCGGCGGTGATGCCGCTGGCGCCCAGCGGTAACCTGGGCACGCAGGTCAACCTCTACGTTTGAGGCTTGTCGCCACCCCGCATGGGCGGGCGGCCTGACCGACAATAGCGCATCCTTGTCACGCGTCTGTTGGATGCCCGTTGCATGCTGCGCTACCACACCGTTCCCGTCACACCCTTTCAGCAAAACGCCTCCATCGTCTGGTGCGATGACACCCGCGAGGCCGCCATCATCGATCCGGGCGGCGATCTGGACCACCTGCTGGCCGAAGCCCAACGGCTGGATGTGAAGCTGGTGCAAATCTGGCTCACCCACGCTCACATCGACCACGCCGGGGGCACCGCCGAGCTGGCCAAACGCCTGAACCTGCCCATCATCGGCCCCCACCCGGGCGACCAGTTCTGGATCGACGGTTTGCCCCAGCAAAGTGTGATGTTTGGGTTCCCGCCAGCGGGACATTTCACGCCCACGCGCTGGCTGGCCGATGGCGACACGGTGCAGATCGGCCACTGCACCCTCAACGTGCGCCACTGCCCGGGTCACACGCCTGGCCACGTGGTGTTCCACTCGCCCGATATTCAGCGAGCCTTTGTGGGCGACGTGTTGTTTGCCGGCAGCATCGGTCGCACCGATTTTCCGCAGGGCGACCACGACACGCTCATTGCCAGCATCACCCAGCGCCTGTGGCCCATGGGCGATGTCACGGTGTTCATCCCCGGTCACGGGCCGGAAAGCACGTTCGGCCGCGAGCGGCGCAGCAACCCTTACGTGCGCGGCACCTGATCAGCCCCCGCGGCGGGCCTGGTTGTACAGCGTTTCGACCTTGGGCACGTTGTCCTGCAGCTCGCGGATGCGCTCGGGGCCGCTGGGGTGGGTGGACAAAAAGCCCGGCCCGCTGCCACCGCCGGCAGCGGTCATTTTCTGCCACAGCGTCACACTGGCCTGGGGTCGGAAGGCGGCGCGCGCGGCGAGTTCCAGTCCCACCAGATCGGCTTCACTTTCGTCTTCGCGGCTGAATTTGAGCGTGAGCAACTGGGTGCCGAGGTTGGCGGCCATGTTGCCCAATTCGCCCAAGCCCAGCAGTTGGGCGCCTATGGACAGGCCCAGGCCGGTGGCCTGGCTTTTGGCGATGCGTTCGCGGGCGTGCTCGCGCAGGGCGTGGGCCATTTCGTGGCCCATGATCATGGCCGCCTCGTCGTCGCTGAGTTTGAGCTGGTCGAGGATGCCGGTGTAGAAGGCGATCTTGCCGCCCGGCATACAAAAGGCGTTGATCTGTTTGCTGCCGATCAGGTTGACTTCCCAGCGCCATTGCCTTGCCCGGTCGTTCCAGGGCACGGTGAATGGGATCAGCTGGTTGGCCATGGCGCGCAGGCGCTGCAACTGAGGGTGGTTGTCGGGCGCCAGCGCACGCTGTGCCTTGGCTTCGGCCAACATCTGCGCGTACTGCTGAGCGGCCGCCGCCTCCAGGCGTTCTGCCGGCACCAGTTTGCGCAGCGACGAGGCTTTGCCCACCTCCACTTGCGCGAGGGCCGCACCCGTGCCACCCAGCGCCGCCGCACCCGCGCTGGCCAGCATGAAGGCCCGCCGAGAGGACCAGCGGTGCCCCGACCGCGTGGCCTCAGCGGGCGGCGGGGAGGCGGAGGTTTTAGCGTCACAAAGCCAGCACATATGCGGGAATAATAAGGAAAAAGGCCATGCCCCTGTGTGGCCTTGCAAACATTGAGGTTTCATGCCCCCTTCCACGGTTTCCGCGTCTGCTGCCCCGCCTGAAACGTCTCCACCGCCCCGCATGAGTTGGCGGCAGGCATGGCGGGTGTACCTGGAGCCGGCCAGTTTGCGCATGCTGGCGCTGGGTTTTTCGGCCGGGCTGCCCCTGCTGCTGGTGCTGGGCACGCTGAGCTTCCGCTTGCGCGAGGCTGGGCTGGACCGCTCCACCATCGGCTACCTGAGCTGGGTGGGCTTGGCTTACGCCTTCAAGTGGTGCTGGGCGCCTTTGGTGGACCGTTTGCCCCTGCCGCTTCTGACCCGGTGGCTCGGCCGGCGCCGCTCCTGGCTGTTGTTGTCGCAATTGGCGATTGCCGCTGGCCTGGTGGGCATGGCACTGTCCGATCCACGCCAGGCCCTGGGCCCCATCGTGTGGTGTGCCCTGATGGTGGCCTTTGCGTCGGCCACGCAGGACATCGCGCTGGACGCCTACCGCATCGAATCGGCCGACGCACAACACCAGGGGGCCTTGGCCGCCACCTACCAGACCGGCTACCGCCTGGCCATGATCTGGGCCGGCGCGGGGGTGTTGTGGCTGGCCGCTCGGGCTGAGCTGGGCGTGGTGTCGGGTTACCAGCAGGCCGCGTGGCAGTGGGCGTACCTGGTGATGGCGGCATCGATGGCGGTAGGGGTGCTCACCGTGTTGTTGTCGACCGAGCCCGCGCACCGTGTGCTGCCGCCCTCACGCAACCTAGCCGAATGGTTGCGGGGTGCCTTGGTTGAACCGTTTGCCGACTTCCTGCGCCGCTACGGCAAACAGGCGGTGCTGGTGCTGGCACTGATCGGCATGTACCGCATCAGCGACGTGGTCATGGGCATCATGGCCAACCCGTTTTATGTGGACATGGGCTACACCAAGGACGAGGTGGCTGCCGTCACCAAGGTCTATGGGGTCATCATGACGCTGGTGGGCGCCTTCCTGGGGGGCGCTTTGGCCATGCGCTGGGGTGTGATGCGCGTGCTGATGCTGGGTGCGGTGCTGAGTGCCTGCAGCAACCTGTTGTTTGCGTGGTTGGGTGGCCATGGCCACGATGTGACGGCGTTGGTGCTGGTGATCTCGGCCGACAACCTGAGCGCTGGTGTGGCCTCGGCCGGCTTCATTGCCTACCTCTCCAGCCTCACCAACGTCAGCTATTCGGCCACGCAATACGCGCTGTTCAGCTCCATGATGCTGCTGGCACCCAAATGGCTGGCCGGGTTTTCCGGCGCCTTTGTGGACGCCCACGGCTACACCAGCTTTTTCATCGGCACCGCTTTGCTGGGCTTGCCGGTGCTGTTGCTCGTGTGGCTGGCGTCTCGGGTCAGCGCACGTGCCTGAACGGGCTTCACCCAATCTTTACGCTGCCGAAAACGCGCTGCCAAACGGCCGCTGCACACTCAACCGATGGACAACCGCACGCCCATGGCATCCACCCAACTCCTGATCATCGAAGACGACACCCGCCTGGCCCGCATGGTGGCGGAGTACCTGGGTCAGTCTGGATTCGAGGTCGCCCATGCCGACGACGGCGGCAAGGGCCTGGCGGCGGTGCAAGAACGCATGCCCGATTTGGTCATTCTGGACCTGATGTTGCCCGACATGGACGGACTGGAAGTGTGTCGCCGAATCCGGGCCCTGCCCGGCGAGGCCGCGCGCGTGCCGCTGCTCATGCTCACCGCCAAGGGCGACCCCATGGACCGCATCATCGGCTTGGAGATGGGTGCCGACGACTACTTGCCCAAGCCTTTTGAGCCGCGCGAGCTGCTGGCCCGCATCCGCGCGGTGCTGCGGCGCAAGGGCGAATCGCGTGCCGATGCGGCCGACGCCCGCCAGCCGCTGTTGCGCTTTGGTTCGCTCGAAATCGACCGCGACGCTCGCACTGTGACGGTGGCCGGTGCGGCTTGCGAACTGACCTCCTACCAGTTCGACCTCTTGCTGGCCATGGCCGAGCGTGCGGGCCGTGTGCTCACGCGCGACCAGATCATGGAGGCGGTTCGTGGCCGCGAGCTGGAGGCCTTCGATCGCTCCATCGACGTGCATGTGGGGCGTATCCGCAATGCCATTGAGGCGGACAGCAAAACCCCCAAACGCATCCTCACCGTGCGGGGGGTGGGTTATGTGTTTGCCAAGCAGCAAGACTGAAAGATGGCGGCCATGATCGCCCCCCTGGGTCAGCGCCTGTACCTGCGCATCTGGCTGGCCGTGGTCGCGGCCCTGGCGGTCATGGCCTTGCTGGTGGGCTGGATCTGGAAGGAGCAGGTCGAGCACGACCGCGCGCAGCGTCCGGGGCGTGAAATCATTGTGCGCAACAGCGACGGCGATGTGGTTGGCCAGGCCGCCAGCCGAGGCGTCCGGGTGCCCGGGCAGGGGCTGGAATTTCAGGTGCCCATGGTCGATGGCGAGACCTTGTCCATCCAGCTGCCTCGGCCCCCGCGCCCGCCCGGCCGCAACGAGCCCTTCTGGCTGCAGGCGCCGTTCGGCTTCGTCGGCTTGTTGGGCCTCACCGCGTTGGCGGTGGCCTTGGGCGCCTACCCCATCGTGCGCCGGCTCACGCAGCGGCTTGAGGCCGTACAGCGCGGTGTGGAGCAGTGGGGCGCCGGTGATCTGTCGGTCCGTTTGCCGGAGGCCGGCGAAGACGAAGTGGCCTCGCTGGCCCAGCGCTTCAATGTGGCGGCCGAGCGGGTGCAGACCCTGGTGCGCTCCCACAAAGCCTTGCTGGCCAACGCGTCGCACGAACTGCGCTCGCCGCTGGCGCGCATCCGCATGGGGCTGGAGCTGATGCCGCTCGGCGTGGCGGGCTCGGACGCCCATGTGCGCGATGAATTGACGCGCAACATCGCCGAGCTGGACCAGCTCATCGATGAAATTCTGCTGGCCAGCCGGCTGGACATGGCCGATGCGCCCATGGGCCAACTGGAAGAAGTGGACTTGGTGGGCCTGGCGGCGGAGGCCTGCGCCCAGGCCGATGCCCAGTTGTCGGTGCACGACGGCGGGCCGCCGCTGGTGGCCTGGGGCAGCGCACGTTTGTTGCGACGGGCGCTGCGCAACCTGCTGGAAAACGCCCGTCGCTACGGGCGCGACGCCCAGGGGCAGTTGCGCACCATCGAGGTCGATGTGCGCCATGCACCCGATCGCAGCCGCGCCGAACTGGTGGTGCGCGACCACGGACCTGGCGTGCCAGAGGCCTTGCGCGAGCGCATCTTCGAGCCTTTCTACCGGCTGCCAGGCGCCAGCGAGCGCGAGGGTGGGGTGGGGCTGGGTTTGTCGCTGGTGCGCACCATCGCCCAACGGCACCACGGGCAGGTGCGGTGCGAGGCAGCGCCTGGTGGCGGCGCGCAGTTTGTGCTGACCTTGCCACTTTTGCCATGAAAAAAGCGGCCGCTTGGGCCGCTTCTTCGTGAGCCAAGTCGCTCAGTGGGTCACTTGTTCAAGTAGCCCGACACCACTTTCCAGCGGCCGTCCTGGATTTGAGACATGCGCGAGTCGGCGTTGCCCAGGCGCTTCTGTGGGCCAAAGGTCATCTCCGCGCTGCCGAAAATGTCGGAGGGGATGACCATGGTGTCCATGGCTTTGATGAAGCTGTCGGTGGTCAGGTTGTTGCCCGCCTTGGAGGCGGCGCGCAGGAAGGAGTCGACCGCGTTGTAGCCGTACACCGAGAACACCGTGGGCTCTTCGTTGAACTTGGTCTGGTACTTGGTGGCCCAGAAGCGAATCGGCTGCGAGGCCTCGTCCAGGTAGGGGTGTTGCACCGTCATGGTGGCGTACAGCCCATTCATGGCGGGGCCGCCCAGCTTGTGGATCAGGTCGGTGTAGGCCGCACTGGAGCCCACAAAGGTGGGGTTGAAGCCCAGGCGACGCGCGGTGGCGATGCCGCCGATGGTTTCGCGGATGATGGTGCCCATCACCACCATGTCGCACTTCTCGGAGGCCAGCTTCTGCATCTGCGACGAGAAGTCGGTGGCGCCGCGCTTGTACGAGGTTTTTTCGGCCATCTGCATGTTGATGGACTTCAGGCCTTCTTCGGCACCACGCAACACTTCCAGGCCAAATTCGTCGTCCTGGTACATGGCGCAAACTTTCTGCGCGTTCTTTTCCTTCACCATCTTGGGCACGGCCAGACGCATCTGGTCGTAGTAGGTGGCGGCGAACGAGTATTTGAGCTTGTGGAAAGGCTCGTACATTTCGCGTGCGGCCGTGACGGGGAAGAAGTTGATCACGTTCTTGGGGAACAGCACCGGGAAGGTGGCCATGTTCTGGGCCGTGCCGATGTGGCCGACCATGGCAAAAATCTTGTCCTGGTTGACCAGCTTCTGGGCCGCCAGCACGGCGCGACGCGGGTCGTAGCCCGAGTCTTCCACCAGCAGCTTCACCTTGCGGCCGTTCAGGCCACCTTGCTCGTTGAGCTCGTCCACGCGCAGGATCATGCCCAGGCGAACCTGCTTGCCAAAACCCGCCAACGGGCCGGACAAGTCCTGGATGGAGCCCAGCACGATTTCATCCTTGCTCACGCCCTGGGATTGCGCGAAAGCACCAGTGGCGGTCAGGGCCGCCAGCGCGGTCACGGTGAGGGTGGTCTTGAGTTTCATCGGGGTTGTCTCCTGCGTTGTTGAAGGAAGGGTGGGGCGGGCTCAGCGGTACATCGCATCGATTTGTGCGGCGTACTTTTGCTGCACCAGCTTGCGTTTGAGCTTCATGGTGGGTGTGAGTTCTTCGTCTTCGGCGCTCAATTGCGTGTCGAGCAGCCAGAACTTCTTGATTTGTTCGACCCGGGCAAACTTTTTGTTGACGCGTTCGACTTCGGCCTGGATCAGCGCCTGCACCTCGGCCGACTTGGTCAGAGAGGCGTAGTTGCTGAAGGGCACGTCGTTGTCTTGGGCGTATTTCTCCACGTTTTCCTGGTCGATCATCACGATCACAGTGAGGTAAGGGCGTTTGTCGCCAATGACCACCGCGTCGGTGACGTAGGGAGAAAATTTCAACTCGTTTTCCAGTTCGCTGGGCGTGATGTTCTTGCCGCCCGCCGTGATGATGATGTCTTTCATCCGGTCGGTGATGCGGAAAAACCCTTCCTCGTCCACCGTGCCCACGTCGCCGGTGTGCAGCCAGCCGTCCTTGTCTATGGTTTCGGCTGTTTTTTCGGGCTGGTTGAGGTAGCCCATGAAGACGTTGGGGCCACGCACGAGGATTTCGCCCGTGGCCGGGTCGAGCTTCACTTCGTTGTAGCTGGTGGCCGGCCCGATGGAGCCGGGCTTGATGCGGTCCGCCGGCATGCCGGTGGAGGCACCACACGATTCGGTCATGCCCCAGACCTCCAGCATGGGCAGGCCCAGCGCCAGGTACCAGCGCACCAGATCGGGGGAGATGGGGGCCGCGCCGGTCACCAAAAAGCGCGCCCGGTGCACGCCGATGAGCTTGCGCACATTGTTGAGTGCGAGCACCTTGGCGATCTGGAACTGCAGCTTGAGCGAGCCCGGCACCGGTTGTTTGGCGAGCACCAGATCGGCAATGCGTGTGCCCACACCGATGGACCAACCATAGGCGAGTTGCTGCAGCCGGCTCGCCTCCTTGAGCGTGATCATCACACCCGAGTAGAACTTTTCCCACACGCGCGGCACGGCGGTGAACACCGTGGGCGCAATCTCGCGCACGTTTTCGGGCACGGTCTCGGGGTTTTCGACAAAGTTGAGGATGGTGCCGGTGTACATCGCAAAGTACTCGCCGCCCAGGCGCTCGGCCACGTGGCACAGCGGCAGAAAACACATGCGCTCGTCGGTCTCGTCCTGTGCGATGAGTGTGTTGTAGCCGCGCACCGTGTACACCAGCGCCTTGTGGTTGTGCATTGCGCCTTTGGGCTTGCCGGTGGTGCCTGAGGTGTAGATCAGGATGGCCAGCTCCTCGGGTTGGCAGGCGGCCACGCGCTCGTCCAGCGCCTTTGGGTGTTCGAGCCCGTACATGCGGCCCAACTCGCGCAACTGCGCCAGGCTGATCACCTGGGGGTCGTTCAGATCGCGCAGCCCTTCCATGTCGAACACCACGATCTTGCGCAGCTTGGGCAGCCGTTCGCGCACCTCCAGCGCTTTGTCCAGCTGTTCGTCGTCTTCCACGAACAGGATGGTGGTGGACGAGTCGTCGCACAGGTAGTGCACCTGTTCGGCCGCGTCGGTGGGATAGATGCCATTGGCCACGCCACCAGCGCTCAAAATCGCCAGATCGGACAACACCCACTCGACATTGGTGTTGGACAGCACCGAAGCGGTTTCATGGGCCGAAAAGCCCAGCGACAGCAGGCCGTTGCCAATTTCGCGCACTGCGGTGGCCGTCTGTTGCCAGGTCCAGATGCGCCAGATACCCAATTCCTTTTGACGCAGCCACACCTTGTCGCCGCGTGCTTTGGCGGCGTTCCAGAAGATGGCGGGAATGGTGTCGCCCGGCATGACCACCTTTGTCTCGGGCTGTGTACGGGACGGGTCCCACAAATTGCTCATGTCTGTAGTCTTCCTCTGGGTCTGCTTGGTGCGGCCGCGCTCAGCGCCAGTTCTTTTTCTTCTTCCAGCGGCGGTCGGCGCGCACGCCTTCTTCCTTCATGCCGAGGTAGAACTCCTTGATGTCATCCTTCTCGCGCAGGTGGGCACAGGTGTCCTCCATCACGATGCGGCCGTTCTCCAGCACGTAGCCGTAGTCCGAGGCGTTGAGCGCCATGTTGGCGTTCTGCTCCACCAGCAGGATGGTGGTGCCACGCTCGCGGTTGATGCGCACCACGATCTCGAAAATCTCTTTCGTGAGTTTGGGCGAGAGTCCCAGGCTGGGTTCGTCGAGCAGGATCAGGTCGGGGTTGGCCATGAGCGCGCGGCTGATGGCCAGCATCTGCTGTTGGCCACCCGACAGCAGGCCTGCGTCCTGCGCGGCGCGTTCGCGCAAGATGGGAAAGTAGCCAAACACCGCTTCGATGTCGCGCGCCACGCCATCGCGGTCCTTGCGGGTGTAGGCGCCCATCACCAGGTTGTCGCGCACCGAGAGCAGCGGGAACACCTCGCGGCCTTCGGGCACGTGCATCAGGCCTTGTTGAACGATGTGGGCCGGGTCCTGGGCGGTGATGTTCTCGCCCTTGAACTCAATGCTGCCTTTGCGCGGGTCGATGATGCCGCTGATGGTTTTGAGGATGGTGGTTTTGCCCGCACCGTTGGAACCCAGCACGGTGGCGATTTCGCCGCGACGCACCTGCAGGCTCACACCGCGAATGGCTTTGATCGGGCCGTAGGCGCTCTCGACGTTGAGCAGCTTCAACACGGCGTTGTCGGTGACCGGGGCCGTCATGCGGATGCTCCTGTGTGGCTTTTGGGGTGGTTCTCGCGGCGCAGGCTCGACACATCGTCCACCGAGCCCAGGTAGGCTTCGATCACGCCCGGGTCGCGCTGCACTTCGGCCGGGGTGCCGGTGGCCAGTTCGGCCCCCATGCTCATGGCCAGCACGCGGTCGGACACCTTGGACACCAGGCCCATGTCGTGTTCCACCATCAACACGGTGATGCCCAGTTCGTCCTTGATGTCGGTGATCCAGAAGGCCATATCGTCGGTCTCCTCGACGTTCAGGCCGGAGGAGGGCTCATCGAGCAGCAACAGTTGCGGTTCGGTGCACAGCGCACGCGCCAGCTCCACCACCTTGCGCACGCCGTAAGGCAGGCCGGCCACCATGGACTCGCGGTGGTGCTGCAGGTCCAGCAGCTCGATCACCTGCTCCACCTTTTCACGTGCCTCGATCTCGGCCGCGCGCGTTTTGCCGGTGAAGAAAATCTCGCTCCACAGCCCCGTGCGCCGGTGCGTGTGGCGCCCGATCAGCAGGTTTTGCAGCACGGTGGCGTGCTCGAACAGCTCAATGTTCTGGAAGGTGCGCGCAATGCCCAGCTTGGCGATTTCATGGGGCGCCTTGTCGGTCAGGCGCAGCATGCCACTTTGGCCGCCGGGGGCTGCGAAGTCGATGGTGCCGCTGGTGGGCGTGTAGATGCGGCTGATGAGGTTGAACACCGTGGTCTTGCCAGCACCGTTGGGGCCGATCAGGGTGAACACCTCGCCGCGTTTGACGTCGAAGCTGACGTTGTTGACCGCCAGCACGCCGCCAAAGCGCACGCTGAGGTTTTGGGCCGACAACAACACATCGGCGTTGGGGTTCTGCGGCTGGCTCATTTGAGTCGATCCGATTTCTGGAAGGATTTCTGACGCTTGAACATGCCGCGCCGGTAGAAGGGGAACAGCTGAAAGTAGGTGCGGATCTTGAGCCAGCGGCCATACAGGCCCATGGGCTCAAACAGCACAAAGGCCACCAGCACCAGGCCATACACCGTGCCCTGTAAACCGGCCGCCTGGCCAATGGCCGGTGGCAGGAAGTCCTTGGCCTGCGCGATCATCTGCGGCATCACGATGAGGAAGATGGCCCCGAAGAAAGCGCCGTGGATGGAGCCCAACCCACCGATCACCACCATCAGCAGCAGGTCGATGGACTGGATGATGCTGAACTGCTCGGGCGACAGGAACTGGATCTTGTGGGCGTACAAAGCGCCCCCCAAACCCGCCAGGGCGGCCGACAGCGCGAAACTCATGGTCTTGTAGCGCGCGATGTGGATGCCCATGCTCTGGGCCGAAATTTCCGAGTCGCGGATGGCCACAAAAGCACGGCCCGTGGGCGAACGCATGAGGTTGACGATGGCCAACGTGGCGCCCACACACAGCAGCAGGCACAGGCCGTAGAACTCGGTGGTGCTGTCCAGCTCCCAGCCAAACAAGCTGGGCGTGTGCACATGCAGGCCCGCGTTGCCGCCGGTGACCTTTTCCCAACGGGCCATCACTTCTTCGACGATGAAGCCAAACGCCAGCGTGGCCATGCCCAGGTAGATGCCCTTGACGCGCAGTGCCGGCAGACCCACCACCATGCCCACGGCGGCAGACAGCAGGGCCGCGCACGCCAGAGCCAGCGGAAAGGGGACGCCCGCGTTCACCATCACCGCCTGGGTGTAGGCGCCCACGCCCAGAAAGGCCGCGTGTCCCAGCGAGAAGAGGCCGGTGAAGCCCGCCAGCAGCATCAGCCCCAGGCCAACGATGGCGTAGATCAGCACAAAGGTCAGTTGTGCCAGCCAATACTCATCGACCAGCCACGGCGCGGTCAGCATGAACACCATCAACGCGCTGTACCAGAAGGTGTGACCACCGTGTTTGGCCAGTTTGATGTCTTGGTTGTAGTCGGTTTTGAATATGAATCGCATGGGGCCTACCTCAAACCTTCTTGCGGAGTTTTTCGCCGAACAGGCCGTTGGGCTTGAGCACCAGCATCAGCAGCACCACGATGTAGGGAGCGATGTCCTTGAAGCCTTCGGGCAGGTAGAAGCCGGACAGGGCTTCGACGATGCCGATGATCAGGCCGCCCACGATGGCACCCGGCAGGCTGGTGAAGCCGCCCACCACTGCCGCCGGAAAAGCCTTCAGGCCAATGAAGCCCATGTTGGCGTGCACGAAGGTGATGGGGGCGAGCAGCAGGCCGGCGACGGCCGCCACGCCCGCGGCCAGACCCCACACCAGACCGTTGAGCCGCTTGACCGGGATGCCCATGTAGTAGGCCGCCAGCTGGTTTTGCGACGACGCCTGCATGGCGATGCCCAGCTTGCTGTACTTGAACATCGCAAACAACAGGGCACACAACACGGCGGTGGCGCCAATCACCACCAGCTGTTCAGCCGCAATCACAGCCGTGCCGATGTTGAGCACCTGCCCGGCGTAGGGCACGGGCAAGGTGTGGGTGTCGGTGCCCACGTCGGGGATCATGGTGATCAGGCCGCGCACCACGTAGCCCACACCAATGGTCAACATCACGATGGAGAAGGCCGGCTGGCCGAGGATGGGACGCACCACCAGGCGCTCCAGCACGAAGCCGAAGATCATCATGGCGACGATGGCGCTGATGACGCCCAACCAAAACGGAAAACCCAGCGCCGTGGTGGCAGCCAGGCCCGCGAACGCGCCCACCATCATGAGGTCACCTTGGGCGAAACTGACCGTTTCGGTGGCTTTGTAGATCAGCACAAAACCCAGGGCGATCAATCCGTAGATACATCCCTGGGCCGCGCCGCTGATCAGCAGTTGCAGCAGTTGCACACGTCTCTCCTTGCTTGAGGGTGCGTGAGTTATAGCGGTAAGCTCCGATACAACTGCTAGGGTTCTTCCCCATATCGAGTCGCCCAGGTGCCAAACACCGCACGCGGTGTCGTTCCATCCTTGTTCCGCACTGTCCCCGTCTTCATGCAATGACCATGCCCGCGCCCAACAATGCACCACAGCAGAGCGTCCACACCGAATGTTTCGGCCCCGTGACATTGGTGACCTTGAACCGCCCCGACGTGCGCAACGCGGTGGACGACGCCACGGCGCGTGCGCTGTTCGATGCCTTTGTGGCATTCGACGACGACCCCGAGGCGCGGGTGGCGGTGTTCCACGGTGCCCATGGCCACTTTTGTGCCGGCTGGGACTTGCAGCACGGTGCCGCACTGGCACAACAGGGCGCCCACACCGCAGACGCGCTGACGCAGCGTCTGGACTTTGCGCCCGGCGACACCCGTCCACCCGGCCCCATGGGGCCGTCGCGCCTGCTGTTGTCCAAACCCGTCATCGCGGCCGTGTCGGGTGCGGCCGTGGCCGGGGGCATGGAGCTGGCGTTGTGGTGCGACCTACGTGTGATGGAGGCCGACGCCTATTTCGGCGTCTACTGCCGGCGTTTTGGCGTGCCGCTGATTGATGGCGGTACGGTGCGCCTGCCGCGCCTCATTGGCATGGGCCACGCGATGGACCTGATCCTGACGGGGCGCAAGGTCGAGGCCGAAGAAGCCCGGCAGATGGGCCTGGCCAACCGCGTGGTGCCCAGCGGCACGGCGCGCGAGGCGGCCATCGCGCTGGCGCAGCAACTGGCGGCCTTTCCGCAGGCCACGATGCGCGCCGACCGCGAGAGTGCCTACCGGCAGTGGGACCTGCCCTTGCCGCAAGCGCTGCACCAGGAGTGGGCGCGCGGACGCGGTTGTATTGCCGATGCGCTGACAGGTGCCACGCGCTTCACGGGTGGTGCAGGGCGGCACGGCCAGTTCTGAAGTTGTCCGCGCTGGAGGGCGCAGAGTGGACCGCCTGTGCGACCTTCATGCCCCTAGCATCGGTGCATGGACATCAACGAGGTGAATGGTGGTGTGCTGGTGTTGCAGCACACCTGCGAAGACGGACCCGGGTACCTGGGCCAGTGGCTGGATGAACAAGGACTGCGTTGGCACGCGCCCTGCGCCGAAGCGGGGCAGGCTTACCCCGCCAGCGTGCGGGGTTACCAAGCGCTGGCGGTGCTGGGCGGTGCCTGGAGCGCCAACGACGAGCGTCCCAGCTTGCGCCAAGCCGAGGCCTTGATCCGTGAGGCCGATGCGCTGGGCATGCCGGTGCTGGGTCATTGCCTGGGCGGACAGTTGTTGGCCCGCGCGCTGGGCGGCCATGTTGCAACCCTGCCCGAGCCAGAAATCGGCTGGTGGCCCATCGTGGTGGCGCACAGTGCCGAGGCTCAGGACTGGTTGGGTCCGCCTGGTGCGGCCATGGTGTACCAGTGGCACTACGACAGTTTTGTGGTGCTGCCGCCAGGCGCACAGGTGTTGGCCGGCTCTGCGGTGTGCGCCCACCAGGCGTTTGGTCTGCGCCAGCATCTGGGCATGCAGTTCCACATCGAGATCACGCCGGCCAAGGTCGACGACTGGCTGGCCCACCCTGGTGCGGGTTACGCGCCAGCCTTGGCCCGTTGCCCGCACAGTGTGCAGAGCGACGCCGATATGCGGGCCGCGACGGTCCGGCACCTGGTGGGTAGCCAGGCCATGGCCCGCCACATCTACGCCCGCTGGCTCCAGAGGGTGTGATCAGCGCAACGTGATCAACGGGGGATGGGACGTGGCCGGCCTTCGTCGTCGATGGCCACATAGGTCAGGCTGGCCTCGGTCACCTTGACATACTGGCCTTGCGAGCGGAAACGCTCGGCGTAGACCTCCACCTGCACCGTGATGGAGGTGCGGCCCACACGGGTGACGCTGGAGAAAAAGCTCAGGATGTCGCCCACGCGCACCGGCTGCTTGAAGATGAATTCGTTGACCGCCACCGTGGCCATGCGGCCCTGCACGTGGCGCGCCGGCAGCACCGAGCCGGCCAGATCCACCTGGGCCATGACCCAGCCACCAAAAATGTCGCCGTTGCCGTTGGTGTCGGCCGGCATGGGGATGACCTTGAGCACCAGTTCCTTGTCCAGGGGCAAGGGCACTGGGTTGATGAGGGGGAGGGGGGCGTTGGACATGGGCACAATCGGCGAACAAAAAGATTTCACATTGTCCCCCATGCGCTCCTTTTCGCCCTCACAAGCTGGCCCGGCCCCGGCGCCCTCCCCTGGTCAGAACGGGCGCTCGGACTGGGCCGCCCTGCAGCGCCTGCTGCCCTACCTGTGGCGCTACAAGTGGCGCGTCGTGTTGGCCCTGGCTTTTATGGTGGGTGCCAAGGGCGCCAACGTGGCGGTGCCGCTGTTGCTCAAGCAACTGGTCGATGCCATGAACATCGCGCCCGGCAGTGCCCAGGCCTTGCTGGTGGTGCCAGTCGGCTTGTTGGTGGCCTATGGCCTGTTGCGTTTCTCCACCAGCCTGTTCACCGAACTGCGCGAGTTGGTGTTTGCCAAGGCCACCGAAGGCGCCACCCGCAGCATTGCGCTGGAGGTGTTTGGCCACCTGCACGCGCTCAGCCTGCGCTTCCATCTGGAACGCCAGACCGGCGGCATGACGCGCGACATCGAGCGCGGCACGCGCGGCGTGCAGTCGCTCATTTCCTATTCGCTCTACAGCATCATCCCCACGCTGATTGAGGTGACCTTTGTGCTGGCCGTGCTGGGCACCAAGTTCGACATGTGGTACGTGTGGACGACGCTGGGCGCGCTGGTGCTCTACATCGGTTTTACCGTGTGGATCACCGAGTGGCGCACGCAGTTTCGCCGCCGCATGAACGAGATCGAGTCGCAGAGCCAGACCAAGGCCATCGACTCGCTGCTGAACTACGAAACCGTCAAGTACTTCAACAACGAAGCCTTCGAGGCACGGCGCTACGACGAGAGCCTGGAGAAATTGCGCCGCGCCCGCATCAAGAGCCAGACCACGCTGTCCCTGCTCAACACCGGGCAACAACTCATCATTGCCGTGGCCCTGGTGGCCATGTTGTGGCGCGCCACCCAGGGCGTGGCCAATGGCAGCATGACGCTGGGCGACCTGGTCATGATCAACGCCTTCATGATCCAGCTCTACATCCCGCTGGGTTTTCTGGGCGTGTTGTACCGCGAGATCAAACAAAGCCTGACCGACCTCGACAAGATGTTTGTGCTGCTCGAAAAGGAGCGCGAGATTGCCGATGCGCCCGGCGCCACCGACCTGCGTCTGGAGGGGCCGCCCACGGTGCGTTTTGAGGACGTGCGTTTCAGCTACGAGCCGGCGCGAGAAATCCTGCACGGCATCAGCTTCGAGATTCCGGCGGGCAAAACCGTTGCCGTGGTGGGGCCATCGGGTTCGGGCAAATCCACGCTCGCGCGGCTGCTCTACCGCTTTTACGACGTGAACCAGGGGCGCATCACGGTGGACGGTCAGGATGTTCGCCAGGTCACCCAGTCCAGCGTGCGCCAGGCCATTGGCATCGTGCCGCAGGACACGGTCTTGTTCAACGACAGCATTGAGTACAACATCCTGTATGGCCGGCCTGACGCCGGGCACGACGCGGCGGTGCAGGCCGCGCAGGCGGCGCACATCCACGACTTCATCAGCCGCCTGCCGCAGGGCTACGCCACCACCGTGGGCGAGCGTGGGCTCAAGCTGTCGGGCGGCGAAAAGCAGCGTGTGGCGATTGCCCGAACGCTACTCAAAAATCCGCCGATCGTCATCTTCGATGAGGCCACCTCGGCGCTGGACTCGGCCAATGAACGTGCCATCCAGGGTGAGCTGAAAACGGCGGCGCGCAACAAAACCTCTTTGGTCATCGCCCACCGGCTGTCCACCGTGGTGGACGCGCACGAGATCATCGTGCTGGAGCATGGCCACATCGTGGAGCGTGGACGCCACGCCGAGCTGGTGGCGCGGGGCGGCGTGTACGCCGGCATGTGGGCGCTGCAACAAAGTGGTGCCGATGGGGCCGGCGATCGGTTGGGAAACGGCGTCGCATAATCTCGCCACATGGAGACCAAGTGGCTTGAAGATTTTGTGAGTCTGGCGGAGACGCGCAGCTTCAGCCGCTCGGCCCAGGTGCGGCACGTCACGCAGCCCGCGTTTTCGCGCCGCATCCAGTCGCTGGAGGCTTGGGCCGGCACCGATCTGGTGGACCGGTCCAGTTACCCCACGCGGCTCACCCCCGCCGGCCAGACACTTTACGAGCAGGCGCTGGACATCCTGCAGGCGCTGCAGTCCACCCGCACCATGTTGCGTTCGCACACGGCGGCGGCGCAGGACGTGATCGAATTTGCGGTGCCGCACACCCTGGCTTTCACGTTTTTTCCGGCCTGGCTTTCGGGCTTGCGTGAGGCCTGCGGGCCGGTCAAGACACGGCTGATCGCACTCAATGTGCACGATGCCGTGCTGCGCATGGTGGAGGGCAGTTGCGACCTGCTGATCGCCTACCACCACGCCTCGCAGCCCATCCAGCTGGACACCGACCGCTACGAGATGTTGCCGCTGGGCCGCGAGACGCTGGCGCCTTATGTCAAGCCCAACGCGGATGGCGAGCCCTTGTTCCGCCTCCCCGGTTCGGCCAGCCAGCCGCTGCCTTATCTGGCCTACGCGCCGGGTGCCTACATGGGGCGGGTGGTGGAGTTGTTGCTCAAGCAATCGGGGGCGGCGACCTGGCTGGACCGGGTGTATGAAACCGACATGGCCGAAGGCCTCAAGGCCATGGCGTTGGAAGGCCACGGCGTGGCCTTTCTGCCATCCAGCGCGGTGCGCAAGGAGTTGCGTGCCCACAAGCTGGTGCCGGCCGGTGGTGGCCTGGAGATGGCGCTGGACATCCGCATCTACCGCGAGCGGCCCGTGGGATCCAAATCCAAGCGGGCGGTGGATCGGTTTTGGGACGATTTGGCGCGGCAGTTGGCTGGGTGATCGGTCGGTGCCTTGCGGCTGGCCGGGGGCTTGGCTTCAGGGTGTATCAAGCGTCGGCTCGCAGCGAATCAAGGTCCTCACCGAGTTGGCGAGGAAGCACGCTTGATGGGCCTCGTGGTGCAACGTGACCAGCTCTGATGGATTTGGCTGGCAAGGTCCGGCAAATCGAGCACGGGGGCGCAGAAGCACGTCGGTCATCACCTTCTGTCCCGATTCGTTGGCAGACATCAACCCAATGGCCTCGTCGCGGTACTGTGTGACCACCCAACCCGCACGAGCGGCGAAATCCAGAAACCACAGCATGTGACAACTCGAGAGCGCCGCCACAAAGGCTTCTTCGGGGTCCACTGCCGTGGCGTCCGAATAAGGCGTTGGCACCACGTGGGGTGATGATGATGCCGTGACGACCGCACCGCCGTCAAACGTCCAGTGGTGACGACGCGGGTAGCGACGCTGGGTGAAGGTGTTGGACTCGGCGTTTTCCCAGGCAACGGTACACAGGTGTTTGGACATGAAATCTCCTTGAGGGCTGTCAGAATCAGCATCAATTTAGAAGAAGATGGCTTGCTTCGAAAAGCCATTCCGGGATGGAAAAACAGACCAATGTCAGAGGTGCGTTGCGCCAGCGTGTTTACAAGCAGCTGCGCGAAGCCATCGAGCGAGGTGCCTTGCAGGCTGGCGTCCGTTTGCCACCCTCACGTGAGCACGCGCGCACGCTGGGGGTGTCGCGCACCACCTTGTTGTGGGCGTTGGAGCGTTTGAGGGCCGAGGGGTATGTGACCGGACGTGTGGGCGATGGCAGTTATGTGCGCGATCACGCTACTCGCCGAGAGACGAAGGCTTTGTCGTTAAGCCGGTCCTTTGTTCCCGCTGAAGTGTTGTCGATGCGTGGGAGGCTGCTGGCAGAAACGGCGTTGCGTTGGCGTCCACCCTTGTCTGCCGCCAAGGCGTTTCGCATCGGTGCGCCTGAAGTGGCCACTTTTCCTTTTGCCACGTGGGACAGATTGGCGCGGCAGGTGACTGCAGACCAACGCCGCAGCGCCGCGCAATACCTGGATCCGGCGGGTGACCCGGCACTTCGAGACGCCATCGCGCAGTGGCTGTGGGCGTCGCGTGGCATTCGTTGCGAAGCGTCTCGCGTGCTGGTGTGCGCGGGCTCGCAGCAGGCCTTGGACCTGATCGGCCGTTTGCTGTTGGACGTGGGTGATACAGCTATTGTGGAAGACCCAGGCTATCCCGGCCTGCGCGCCAGCTTGTCGGCCAATGGTGCCCTTGTGCATGGTGTCGAAGTCGATGCCGAAGGCGCGAGTCTGGAGACCGCTCGCCGTTTTGCGCCATTGGCCAAGTTGGCCGTGGTTACTCCGACACATCAATTTCCTACCGGGGTAGCCATGAGCCTGGACCGTCGCCAGCGCTGGGTAGATTGGGCCAATCAAACCAATGCTTGGCTGGTCGAGGACGACTACGACGGGGAGTTTCAATACGGACAGCATCCCCTGCCGGCGCTGTGTAGCCTGCCTGCGGCGCGGCGCGTGATCTATGTCGGGACTTTCTCCAAATCTTTGCACCCGGGTTTGCGTCTTGGGTACCTGGTGCTGCCAGAAGTGTTGGTGCCGGCGTTTGCCATGGCCAGGGCCCTGACAGACCGCCATTCGCCCGGCGACAGCCAGGCGGTGTTGGCGCGATTTATTGCCCAAGGACACCTGGTACGCCACCTGAGCCGCATGAGGGAGCTGTACTTGCAACGGCAGAACGGCCTCATCGAGGCCGTGTTCGAGGCCTCGCGAGGGCGAATCCTCTTGCGGCCCAGCGACCGAGGCATGCACTTGCTGCACGAGCTGTCTGGTCATACCGATGATCTGCGCGTCAGCCGTGCAGCCGAAGTTCGTGGTGTGATGCTGGCACCGTTGTCGAGGTATGCCATGGCTTCACCACGTCGAGGATGGCTGTTCGGCTACGCTGCTTTTTCTCTGCACGAGTTGCGCGAATCTGCCCAACGCATCGGGTTGCTACTGACAGGTTGTTGACAGATTTGGCTCATCAGATAAGATCAATTGGGTAAAAATAATTACTCATTGGAGTAAATCATGGTCAAGACAATCGAAGGACAAGACATCAAGGCGGGACGGGCTCAGCGCGCGATTGTTGGTCCTTTGCAGGGGACATTGGCCAGTCACAACTACATCGAGGTCTACCGGGCAGACCCCATGCAACGCGTGCAATGGGTCAAAGGGGGTGTGCCGGCGCAGGCGGTGGTTGAGTTGGCCAAACAGATGGTCATGTCCAAGGAGCGACTGGTTGGAACACTGGGGCTGGGGCGTGCCACCATCGACCGCAAAGTGCGAGACAGAAAAACACTGTCTCAAGATGAAGGCTCCCGCATTCTGGGCATGGTGCGGCTGGTGGGGCAGGTGCAAGCGATGGTCGAGGAATCGGGTCGGCCGGAGGGCTTTGATGCCGGTGCTTGGGTGGCCCGCTGGCTTGAACAGCCTGTGCCGGCACTGGGTGGTCGGCGCCCGGCCGAGTTCATGGACACGCCGGAAGGGCAAGGTCTGGTCTCGGATCTCGTCGCCCGCATGCAGAGTGGGGCTTATGCGTGACCGCTTCGCTCTGGCGGATCGCGACCGACACGCGAGACCATGAGGCCCATGATCTGAGCGGTAAAGGTGCTGAAAAGACCGGCGGTCGCTGGAATCGTCCTGGCCGACCGCTGGTCTACAGCGCCAACTCCATCGCGCTCGCCTGTCTGGAGACCGTGGTTCATCTCGGCGCAGGCGGTTTGCCGTTGAACCGCTTCCTGGTGCGGATATCTGTGCCCGATGACATCTGGAGAACCAGGAAAACACGAACCGCGGTAGACCTTCCGGTGGGATGGGGCGCCATCCCAGAATGCAAAGTGTCGCTGGACGTGGGTGACGCATGGCTCAAACAGTCGGAGTCGGCGCTTCTGGTGGTGCCTTCGGCGATCATCCCCGAAGAGTGCAACGTACTCATCAATCCTGCGCATCCCAACGCCAGGCGCATCACCGCTGTGAAAGTGCGCCCGTGGACGTATGACCAGCGGTTGGTGGGGTAGTCCAACTCGAGTAACGGCCACGCTCCACCTCCACCGCGGTGAGAAAATAAGCCACATGAGCGCCAACCAAATCACCCTCACCCTCACCCGCCCCGACGACTGGCACCTGCACGTGCGCGACGGCGCCGCCCTGAACACCGTGGTGCCCCACACCGCCGCCCAGTTCGGCCGCGCCATCATCATGCCCAACCTCAAGCCGCCGGTCACCACCGCCGCGCAGGCCCTGGCCTACAAGCAGCGCATCCTGGCCGCTGTACCGGCCGGCGTGAGCTTCGAGCCGCTGATGACGCTCTACCTCACCGACAACCTGGCCGCCGACGAAATCAAGCGCGCCAAGGACGCCGGCGTGGTCGCTGCCAAGCTCTACCCGGCCGGCGCCACCACCAACTCCGATGCCGGCGTGACCGACCTCCGCAAGATTTACCCCACGCTGGAAGCCATGCAGCGCGAGGGCATGCTGCTGCTGGTGCACGGCGAGGTCACCAGCCCCGAGATCGACCTGTTCGACCGCGAGGCCGCCTTCATCGACCAGCACCTCATCCCGCTGCGCGCCGCCTTCCCCGAACTCAAGGTCGTGTTCGAGCACATCACCACCAAAGAGGCGGCCGACTACGTGAGCGCTGGTGACCGCTATCTGGGTGCCACCCTCACCGCCCACCACCTGCTCTACAACCGCAACGCCATCTTCACCGGTGGCATCCGCCCGCATTACTACTGCCTGCCGGTGCTCAAGCGCGAAACCCACCGGGTCGCCCTGGTCCAGGCCGCCACCAGCGGCAACAACCGTTTCTTCTTGGGCACCGACAGCGCGCCACACCCCGCGCACCTGAAGGAACACGCCACCGGCTGCGCCGGTTGCTACACCGCCCACGCCGCCATGGAGCTGTACGCCGAGGCTTTTGACGCGGCGGGTGCGCTGGACAAGCTCGAGGCCTTCGCCAGCTTCAACGGCGCCGATTTCTACGGCCTGCCGCGCAACACCGGCACCATCACCTTGAAGCGCGAGAGCTGGACGCCGCCCGAGTCCTTTGCTTTCGGCGAGGCCGACCTCAAGCCGCTGCGTTCGGGCGAGGCGCTGCCCTGGCGCCTGGTGCATGCCGCCTGAGATGGACTGGTCTGCGCCCTGGCTGAGTGGCTGGCGCGCACGGGGCGAGGGACTGCAGCACGCCTGGCGCACGGGGGCGCCGCTGCCCGGACTGTTGAGTGAGGTCGGTGCCGCACAGGGCTTGTCGGTCCGTTTCGTGTCCCAGGCTGCCTTGCCTGAGGGGCAGGCCTACGAACAGTTCATCTTCGAGCAAGGCCAGGTGCCGACGCGCGAGAACCTGCACGACTTTTTCAACGGCTTGTGCTGGCTGCGGTATCCGCAAACCAAGCAACAGCTCAACCGCTTGCAGGGCGCCGAGATCGCCCGACAAGGCGTACAAAGCACACGCGGCCCACTGCGCGACGCGCTGACCCTGTTCGATGAAAACGCGGCCTTGCTGCAAGCGCCCGAGCCGTTGTGGCAGGCCTTGTTGGCACGCGAATGGCAGCGCCTGTTCTTGGACTTGCGGCCGTTGTGGGCACAGGCGCGGTTGGAGCTGTTTGGCCACGCGCTGCTGGAAAAGCTGGTGCAGCCCTACAAGGGCATCACCGCCCACGTGTATGCGGTGCCCGTGCCTCTGGGGCTGGACGGCGATGCCGCCTGGGACGCCTGGCTGGCCAACAGCCTGAGCGCCGATGGCCTGCGCCACAAGCCGTTCACCCCACTGCCTGTGCTGGGCGTGCCCGGTTGGTGGCCTGAAAACGCGCATGCGGCTTTTTATGCCGATGCCAGCGTCTTCCGACCCCGGCGCGCGCCGGCCTGACAATCTGGGTATGACCCTGCCCACCTCACCCTCCTGGTCCCACCTGAACCTGTCGCTGGACGCCGACCGCCACACGCTGGCCCAGCACTTCCGCAACGCCGGCGTGCGCGACGTGGAATGCCTGTTTGCCGATGTGACCGGCTACCCGCGTGGCAAGCTGATGCCGGCCGCCCCTTTTGCCACCGGCAGCGAACTGCGCATCTGCCAGGCCATTCCCATGCAGTGTGTGACCGGTGAGTATTCCTATGATCCGGTTTTTCCCGACAGCGACCCCGATGTGCGCCTGGTGCCCGACCTGGCCACGCTCAAGCCCGTGCCCTGGGCCAGCGTGCCGCGTTACCTGGCGGTGCACGACTGCGTGGAAATGGACGGCAGTTTGTGCGAATTCGCGCCGCGTTCGGTGCTCAAAAACGTGGTGGCGCGTTATGCCGAGAGGGGTCTCACCCCGGTGATCGCGCCTGAAATCGAGTTCTACCTCACCGCCGCCATGACCGACCCCAGCCAGCCGCTCACGCTGCCGGTGGGGCGGGGCGGGCGGCCCGAGGTGGGGCAGTCGGCCTTCAGCCTCAATCAGCTCAACGAATTGGCGCCGTTTTGGGACGCCTTCCACGCCGCCATCGACGTCTTGGGCATACGCGCAGACACCTGGCTGCACGAGGTGGGCCCGGGCCAGTACGAAATCAACCTGCAACACGGCGACCCGGTGGCCGTGGCCGACCAGGCCTTTTTGTTCAAGACCGCTGCACGCGAGATCGCGCTGCAACACGGGCTCAACGCCGTCTTTTTGGCCAAACCCCTGGCCGGGCAGGCGGGCAGCTCCATGCACCTGCACCAGAGTGTGGTGGACGCCGAGGGGCGCAACATCTTCAGCCAGGCCGATGGCTCGCCCAGCGAGGCCTTTCTCCACTACATCGGCGGGTTGCAGGCCCACACGCCCGATCTGACCTTGATCTACGCACCCACGGTCAATTCGTACCGCCGCTACGTTGCCGGCAGCCAGGCACCCATCAACGTGGCCTGGGGTTTTGACAACCGCACCACCGGCCTGCGTGTGCCGGTGTCGCCGCCCGCGGCCCGGCGGGTGGAAAACCGCCTGGCCGGCGCCGATGCCAACCCCTACCTCGCCATGGCGGCCACGCTGGCCGCTGGTCTGGCCGGCATGGCCACGCGGTGCCAGCCAGGCGAGCCGGTGGTGGGCAATGGCTATGACGAGGCGCGCGGGTTGCCGCGAACTTTTTCTGCCGCCCACGAACAAATGGCGCAAAGCCAGCAGGCGCCTGTGTTGTTGGGTGAGCGTTTCGTGCGGGGTTTCCTGGCCGTCAAGGCGCTGGAACACGATCACTACCTGAACGAGATCAGCGCCTGGGAGCGCCGCTACCTGCTGCCCCAGGTTTGAGGTCTGGCTTGAAAAAGGGGGCACCACCCCCACTATGATCCGTCCGTTGTTTCCTTTTTCGGAGAATCCATGAAGCGCATCCTGCTGTTTGTCCTCACCAACGTCGCCGTGATGGTGGTGCTGGGCATCACCGCCAGCCTGCTGGGCGTCAACCGCTACCTCACCGCCAATGGCCTGAACATGGGCGCGCTGATGGGCTTCTCTCTGATCATGGGTTTTGGCGGTGCCATCATCTCGCTGCTCATCAGCAAGCCCATGGCCAAGTTCAGCACTGGCGCGCGCGTGATCAACCAGCCGCAGACCGCCGACGAAGCCTGGATCGTGCAGACCGTGCAGAAGTTTGCCGAGAAAGCCGGCATCGGCATGCCCGAGGTCGCTATTTACGACGGTGAACCCAACGCCTTTGCCACCGGTGCGTTCAAGAATTCGGCCCTGGTGGCGGTGTCCACCGGCCTGTTGCAGAACATGACGCGTGAAGAGGTCGAGGCCGTGATTGGCCACGAGGTGGCGCACGTGGCCAACGGCGACATGGTCACCATGACCCTGATCCAGGGCGTGATGAACACCTTTGTGGTCTTCCTCAGCCGCGTGATTGGCTACGCTGTGGACAGTTTCCTGCGCAAAGGCGACAGCCAGAGTTCGGGCCCCGGCATCGGCTACATGGTCACCACCATCGTGTTGGACATCCTGCTGGGCTTTGTGGCGGCCATCATCGTGGCCTGGTTCAGCCGCCAGCGTGAATTCCGCGCCGATGCCGGTGCCGCCCAACTGATGGGTCGCAAACAACCCATGATCAACGCGCTGGCCCGCCTGGGCGGCATGGTGCCTGGCGAGCTGCCCAAGACCATGCAGGCCATGGGCATTGCCGGTGGCCTGGGCAAGCTGTTCTCCACCCACCCGCCCATGGAAGAGCGCATCGCCCGCCTGCAACAAGCACAGTGAACGCGTCACCTGCGCGCCATCTGATACCCACAAAAAAACCAGCCGCTTGGCTGGTTTTTTTGCGTCTGAAACGGCACCGTTTCAGGAGAAATTCAGGGGAAATCGCCCGGCTGGCGCCGATCACCGGGGTGCGTGGGTCGGGGCGATGGGCGCCCGATCGGCACCGGCTGGTCGCGCCGGTCGTCGCGGCCAGCGCTGGCGCGGTCATCGCGGCGGTCGTCACGTCGGTCATCGCGCCGATCTTCGCGTCTATCGCCGCGGCGGTCGTCCCTGTGGTCGCGGTCAGGCCGGGGGCGGTAGGCTGGCGGTGGGTAGTAGATTCGGGGCGGTGGCGCGTGGTAGTAGTCGGGCGAGACGATGATGCGCGTCACCGGCGGCGCGATGTACTGGGGCGCCACGTACTGGGGCACATATTGGGGCGGGTACTGCGGGGTGTAGCTCGGCGGGTAGGTGGTGCGGGGTGGCACGTACTGTGGTGCCGGTGCGGCCTCGGGCAATGCACCCACCGGGCTGAGCTGCAGTTCCACGAACTCGCCCGGGTCTTCTGCCAGGCGCACGCTGTACTGCCGACCCGCGTATTCGTACACCACGTCGAAGGCGCTCACCCGGTCTTCGTACACCGTCTGGGTGCTGCAATGGCGAACCACACGGTTTTGGGTCTGGCCCCCACCTTCGATCTTGTTGCCCAGCAGCGCGCCACCGATGATGCCGATGGCGGTGGCCGCTGCGCGCCCGCTGCCGTCACCGATGGCATTGCCGGCGGCACCGCCCGCTATGCCGCCCAGCAAGGCGCCTGCGCCCGACGTCTGGCCCGCTTCAGCGACGGTGCGGTCGGTGCACACCTCGCGGGGCACAGCCACCGACATCAGCACCGGGGTGCGGCTGATGACGCGGCCGCGCTCCTGTGCCTGGGCGGCCAGGGGTGTGGCCAGTACCAGCGCCAGGGCGGCTGCCAAAGGGGTGGGAATGGATCTCATGGAAGCACCTCTGCAACGGGAATGCTCGGAGTGTGCGCCGGGCATGTCAAGCGGCTGTGAAGCAGGCGTCAAACGTTGGGCAACAGCGCCACGGCCTCGCGCGCCAAGGCCTCGGCCACCTTGATGCCGTCCACCCCTGCCGAAAGAATGCCGCCCGCGTAGCCCGCACCTTCACCGGCCGGGTAGAGGCCGCGCACGTTGGTGCTTTGCAAGCTGTCGCCGCGTGGCATGCGGATGGGGGACGAGGTGCGGGTTTCCACCCCGGTCAACACCGCATCAAAGCGGTCGAAGCCGGGAATTTTTTTGCCAAAAGCCGGGAAGGCCTCGCGCATGGCTTCGATGGCGTAGGCGGGCAGGGCGCTGTGCAGGCTGCCCAGCGTGACGCCGGGTTTGTACGACGGCTCGACCTCGCCCAGCTGCTGCGAATCGCGCCCGGCCACAAAATCGCCCACCAGTTGGCCGGGGGCGTTGTAGTTGCGGCCGCCCAGCACGTAGGCGTGCGATTCGAGCGCGCGTTGCAGTGCAATGCCGGCCAACGGACCACCGGGGAAATCGCGCGCCGGATCAATGCCCACCACGATGCCGGCGTTGGCGTTGCGCTCGTTGCGCGAGTACTGGCTCATGCCGTTGGTGACCACGCGCTCGGGCTCTGACGTGGCGGCCACCACCGTGCCACCCGGGCACATGCAGAAGCTGTAGACCGCGCGCTCATTGGCGGCGTGGTGCACCAGACGGTATTCGGCTGCGCCCAACAACGGGTGGCCGGCGTGGCGGCCCCAGCGGGCGCGGTCGATCACGCCTTGCGGGTGTTCCACCCGGAAACCGATGGAAAACGGCTTGGCTTCGATGTCCACGCCACGCGCGTGCAGCATTTCGAAGGTGTCGCGCGAGCTGTGTCCCAGTGCCAGCACCGCGTGGTCGCAGCGCAGTTCATGCGTCTGGCCACTGGCCAGATCGCGCACCACCAGGCCACGCAGCGCGCCGTTGTCGATCAGCACGTCGCTCACGTGCTGCTCAAAGCGTATCTCGCCGCCCAGGCGCACGATCTCGTCGCGCATGTGCTCGACCACCTTCACCAGCTTGAAGGTGCCGATGTGGGGGTGGGCCTCGTACAGAATTTCAATGGGCGCGCCCGCGTTCACGAACTCCTGCATCACCTTGCGACCCAGAAAACGCGGGTCCTTGATCTGGCTGTAGAGCTTGCCATCGGAGAACAGGCCCGCGCCACCCTCGCCAAACTGCACGTTGCTCTCGGGCATGAGCACCCGTTTGCGCCACAACCCCCAGGTGTCTTTGGTGCGTTGTCGCACGCTGCGGCCACGCTCCAGCACGATGGGGTTGAAGCCCATTTGTGCCAGCGTCAGCGCAGCGAAGATGCCACAGGGGCCAAATCCGACCACCACCGGGCGCGGCGTCAGGCCGGCTGGCGCGTGGGCGGGGGCGGTCCAGCCCATGTCGGGCGTGGCAACGATGTGGGGGTTGCCCGCGTGCCGGGCCAGCAGCGCGGCTTCGGCGGCGGGGTCGGCGAGCGTGAGGTCCACGATGTACACCGCCAGCAGCTCGGCCTTGCGGGCGTCGAAGCTGCGCTTGAACACCTGCAGTTGGCCGATGTCGCCTTCGGCAATGCCCAGCGCCTGCGCGGCCAGGCGTGTCAGCGCGTCGGTGGGGTGGGGTGGGGGCGCGCGGTCGGCCTCGGTTTCAGTGGGGGCATCAGCGGCGCGGCGGTGTTCCACCGGCACGTCGGCCAGTGACAACTTGAGTTCGGTCAGTCGGATCATGGGGGCTCGTGTTGATCAAGCAAGCCTGCATTTTAGTTTTGTGGCGGCGTTGTCCCGGCGGGCACGTTCAGCCGAATCCAACGCCCTGTGGGTGGTGGCTATGCACAATTGCAAATTATCTTTACGATGTGTTCGTGGATGTTTCCGATGTGCTGGTCATGCATCCCTTAACCGCTCATCAGGATGCCCGGCGTGGTGTACCCAACAGCAAAGGACTCGATGTGGTGAACAGGCTCCTTCGCATGCCGGCGGTGCTGGTCATCCTGGGGTGGGCCCTGGGGTGGGGGGGCAGCGCCCATGCCCAGTCCACCGCTGAACAGATGAAGGTGCTGATCGGCGCGGGTGACGATCGCGCCGCCTACACACTGGGCCGTACGGCCAGCGGAGAACTGGGCGATCCCTTGTTCGACTTCTATTTCGGCATCGCGGCCGTCAGTGCAGGCGCCCCCGGCGAGGGCACCTTGGCGCTGGAGCGCTATGTCATGCACTACCCCCACAACCGCTCCGCGCGCTTTCACCTGGCCCGGGGCTATTTTGTGATGGGTGAGGATCTGCGCGCCAAGGACGAGTTTTTGAGCCTTCTGGACAAGGCGGAGCCCCTGGAGCGCAAGCTGCTCCAAAGCTATCTGGACGCCATTCGCATCCGCTCCGGGCGCTATGCGCCCCTGGCGGGCTTTTTTGTTGAAGCGGCGGTGGGGCACGACAACAACATCAACACCGGGCTGGCACCAGGCCCGGTGGGCACGGGCCCCACATGGGTGATTCCCGCAGGCAGCATCCACGAGCGTGTGGAAGACCGCTTTTCCAGCTGGGCCGCCGGCATGCACGGCAGCTTGGCTGTGGGGCCGAGGAGTCTGGTGTACGGCGCTCTGTCTGCGCGGGGGCGGGCTTACAGCGACGCTTTGCACGATCCGTTTGATCAACAGCACATGGCGTTGCAGGCGGGCGGCCAGTTTTCTTATGGGCGGCAGATGTACCGCCTGGGGTTTGAGCAGTCGCACATGCGCCTGTACGACCAGTCGTACCTTTCATCCAAGCACCTGGTGGCCGAATGGGGTGTACAGGCCGACCAGTTCAACCGCTGGAGCGTGGGCGGCCATTGGGGGAATGTCGATTACCGCGATGTCCTGATTCCGCCCTTCCTGGACGGGTCGCGACCCGCCGAAAGGTCCAGCAGCGCGGTGCGCTCGCACCGTGCAACCGGGCTCAATGTCCGCTGGCGCAGGGGTTTTGAGAACCAATGGGTGCCCGTCTGGACCAACCAGATCGTGTTGCAGGATGAGAGCAACCGCCGTGGTCGGGGTGATCTGTCCAACCACGCCATAGGCCTGCGCTCCGACATCACCGCGCGCCCCCATGTGGATTGGGTGGTGTCGGCCCATGTGCGCTACATGCACCACCGGTATGGCGACCGCTACGCTGCAGGTTTGCCCTCTCGGCGGGACAACCAATGGGCGATGGAGCTGTCGGCCCGCTACCTGTTGACGCCGGAGTGGTCCCTGTCAGGTCATGTGTACCGCTGGCGCCAGTCGTCCAACATCGCGGTGCATTCGGTGAGCCAGACCGCGTACTGGATCAAGCTGCGCTATGAGTACAACTGACAGCAACCGACAGGCCAGGCACACCATGACTTTGCGACTGAAACAACTGTCTGCCGCCGTGGGCCTGGCCTTGGGGTTGGCATCGGCGCATGCCGCCGTGGGGCGCGTGCTGCTGGCCTCTGGCGACGAGGTGTTTGCCGAGCGGGGTGGCCAACGTGTGCCTTTGCGGGTGGGGGCCGACATCGAGGTGGGCGACGTGTTGCTGGTGGGCGAGCGCAGCGCACTGCAGGTGCGCTTTCTGGACGAGTCGCTGGCATCGTTGCGCTCCAACAGCCGGATGCAGGTGGAGGCCTTTCAGCACGACCGCAGCAAAAGCGGGTCCGATCACTTGGTGTTGTCACTCCTCAAGGGCGGTCTGAGGACGGTGACCGGACTGATCGGGAAGAACAACCCGGACGGTTTTGGCCTCAAGACCGCGACCGCGACCGTGGGCATCCGAGGCACCCACTTCACGGCGCTGCATTGTGCGGCCGACTGTTTCAATGACAACGGCAGCGCCGTGGCCGATGGCACCTACGGTGGTGTGACCGACGGCACCATAGGCGTGGGCAACCAGGCCGGCGAGGTGTTGTTCCGCCAGCAGGAGTATTTTTATGTGGCCAACCAGAACACCCTGCCTTCGCGCTTGTTGCAGGTGCCGCGCCACCTGAGTGACCGGAATCTGGAGGCCCGAGGGCGTGCGGTGGAGCTCATGCCCCGCGCCCGCGCATTGGTGGCGCCCAAGCCACCTGTGCCCGCCGTCAGCATCAGCACGTCTCCGCTTTCGGTCACCCCGGGTGTGACCGAAAACAACCCGCTGCGGCGCAAAGGGTTTGACGGTTTTGACCAAGGAGCGGAGTACCCGACGGAGGTGCGCATCGACCCCCGATTGCCGCCGCCCCCACCTCCGCCGCAGGTGGTGTTGCCACCACCGCCTGATTTTTCGCCAGCGCCTCCGCCGCTCGACGACCCGGACGATCTGCCACTGCCCCCGCCACCCCCACCCACCACGTCGGTGCCACCACCTGCGACCACCGCTCCACCGCCTGTCACGGGCGTGCCGCCTTTCACCGCGGTCCCGCCCCCACCTTCCATCACAGCGCCGCCGCCTCCGCCGCCGTCCACGGGGCCATCGATCATCTAGTGTGCTGTCCCGCTGATACGTGAGCAAAGTCTATGCAACTTTTCAAGAATCGAATCGGCGGTGGCAGTCCACTTGAA
>NZ_JBHTBZ010000018.1:0-3962 GCF_042665235.1 Hydrogenophaga defluvii
GCAGGTTAGGGTTCTTACGTGGGTCAGATTTGGATGGAAATTACCCGTGAAGGTGGGTCAGTTCTGGATGGAAATCAACACCTTTAGCTCCTTGGTGAAAAAGGCGGGTGCATAGACGCCGCCGATGTCCAGCGCGTTCGAGCGGAACAGTTCAGCGATCTGGGTCGGGTTTTCACCGAAGGTCAGAACGCGGTCGCGCAACTCGGCCAGCCGCTTGAAGCCGCCTTCGGCATTGGTGGCGCTGCCGCCGGTGGTCTTGGCTGCAGCGACGATGGTGTCCAGCGCATCGGTCCAGGTTGCCGGGGGCAGGAACACGCGCTTGGCGTACTTTGGGTTCCACATCTCCTCGTAGCTGGTGGGCGGCGCTTTGAAGGTGCGGGTGTTGTAGATCATGCCACCGGTCCACAGCAAGTAGCCGATGCCGAAGCCCTCAGCACCCGTGGCAAAGCGCGGGTCCACGTCCTTTAGGTTGGGCAGTTGGTTCAGGTCGGGCTTCTCCAGCAGGCCAGCTGCCGCCAGGGACACGGCGCCCACGCCGGCCATGTGCATCACGTCGTATTGCGGGCGGGTGCCGCCGGCCTTGAGCTTGGCGACCATGTCGCCAGTGCCCCCGGTGCGGTCTGCAATCACCTTGCAGCCCGTCTTCTCTTCAAAGGTCTGGGCGATGTTGCGCAGCACGGCCAGGCCAGTGTCGTCCGACCATGTCAGGATACGCAGGGTCTTGCCGGCAAACTTGCGCGACTGGGCCTGGGCATGGATGGCGGGCAAACCCAAGGTTCCTGCGGCCAACGCAGCGGCCCCTACCTTGACGAGCTTGCGCCGCTGGATATCGTGATTCATGTCTTGTGCCTCCTGTGATAGATATAAGAAATGTTTGATTAACAATGAAGTTTTTTACGTTCGTGCGTAAAAGTTCCTCGAAGTCATGGTATTTGCCTTGAAAATTTTCCGGAACCATGGAAATTTTCATATGTGTATAAGAAATATTGAAAGACGGAGGGGTTGCGTGTTCGGCGCCTGTGCACTTGAAGGTGGGCCCGTCGGGGATGGCGCTGGGTCAACTCAGCCAAGGGCTGCGACATCGCCTCGGCGATCTCCCGTGGGAGTCCAGGTGTGTCGAACACGCCGTCGTGTGGATTCATGACGCTGAGGTGTTGGAAGGCAAACGCTTGCCATCCGGTCATCGCAGTACCTTGAACGTCGACAGCGCCGTGGCACGCCATCCGCACGCGACGGCCATGCTCAGTCTGGCATCGGCTCGCCCGGATGGACGGTGCGTCAATCTTGCGGATTGATCAGCTTGAGCTGCGCGTTACGTTGATGATTCGAGTCAACAGCTTTCCAAGGGATGGCGCCTATCGATCATGTGATCGATGCACTTGCTCAAGAACGCATCGTTGGCGGGCCAGGAAAGGGTTCCGGCTGAGCTCGCAGAAATCAGCCTTTTGGACATCAAGCTGAGGGTTCCGGGAACGCGCAATCGCCCGGTAAGTCAACGTTGCTTGTGCGTTTGGGTGCTTCCCGTTCACACCGCCAATCGGCCTGGCATGCGGGTCATAAAATCTGCCAAGTAGTGTGCCTCGTCCGACACATTGGCGCGTGAGTACAACCCGATGCCAATGGCCACGGGTTCGGGGATGTGGGCGGAGGGAATCAGTGCGTGGCACCCGGGAGGGATGGTGGCTGCGAGCATCGGGCCAACGCCTATGCCCACCTGCACAGCGGTTGCCATGGCCACCAAGGTGGAGGCTTCGCACACCATGTGCCAATGCAAGCCATGTGCGGCAAGAGCCTCTAGCACGCGGTTGCGCCAGGGGCATCCACCATCAAACATCACCACTGGCAGAGCCTCGCTCAAGGGCAACGAGAAGTCCGAACGCGCCACCCATTGCAACTGTTCCGGCCATTCGACCAGCGGCGTGTGTGGCACTTCCAGAGAGTCGCAGATCAACATATCGAGTTTGTCCTGCTCAAACAGTGCTGCGAGTTGGCGGTTACCTGCAATGATGAGGTCGAGTTGTACCTTGGGGTTCTGGTCGCGGAAGGACTTGAGAATCTCGACAAGGCGAGTGGCCGCAAAATCTTCCACCACGCCCAGCTTGACCCGCCCTTCCATGTGCTGGCCGCTCACCCTTTTGCGCGCCTCGTCGCCCAGTGTGAGGATTTCACGTGCATAGGGCTCCAGCACACGCCCCTCGGCATTGAGCGTGAGGCCTTTGGATGAGCGCGCGAACAGCGGTGCGCCAACAATTTCTTCTAACCGACGTATCTGCATGCTGACGGCGGCCTGGGTGCGATGTAAAGCGGCAGCGGCGCCATTTACCGTGCCAATGTCAACAACCGCAAGAAAGGCGCGCAGCAGATGTGGATCCAGGTCGTGCATTCAGGGCTTCTCTTGTGATGAGGGAGTGGACTCAAAGCGTTTGATCTTGGCCGGTGAATCCACATCTTTTTTGGCTGGCTGGTTGGATGGAGGGGCCGTTGTACGTTGGGGTCAATGCGGTGACCGCCGAGTTGTACGGCAATACAGGGGGCGACACAGGTTTGAGAACAGCCTACAGACAACGTGGTGGCGATTTTCACCGATACGCCTGCGTGCCGAAATGATGATGACCTGAATGCGAGGAGCGGCTGATTGCACGCGCCAGGGGCTGCCACGCTGACGACAAGCAGGTGCGGTGCTCCCCGTGCCTACTGCGAGCCGGTGTGGCGGCACATCACTGGCATGGCGGTGAAGGGTTTGCAGAGTTGTTGGCGATCAAGTCCCAGCCGGATGCCTCAGAAACAGCCACTTCGGCTGGAAGTAAGCACATCCGGCAAGATGGGAGGTATGCGTGGCGCCACTCAGCGCAGCACATCCCCTACACAGAGGTACTTGATCTCCACATAGTCGTCCATGCCGTGGTGCGAGCCCTCGCGGCCCAGGCCGGACTGTTTGACACCACCAAACGGCACGTGTTCGGTGGCGAGGATGCCCACGTTGATGCCCACCATGCCGTACTCCAGCGCCTCGGCCACGCGGTAGATGCGCCCGATGTCGCGGCTGTAGAAGTAGCTCGCCAGGCCGAACTCGGTGTTGTTGGCCGCATCGATGGCTTCTTGCTCGGTCTTGAACTTGAACACCGGCGCAAAGGGGCCGAAGGTTTCTTCGCGGGCGCACAACATCTCGGCCGTCGCATCGGCCACCACGGTCGGCTCGAAGAACTGGCCTTCCAAGCGTTTGCCCCCGGCCACCACCCGCGCACCCTTGGCCACGGCATCGTCCACATGGCGTTGCACCTTCACCAGTGCGGCTTCTTCGATCAGCGGGCCCTGGTTCACCCCGTCCTCAAAACCGTTGCCCACCTTGGCGGTCTTCACCTTGGCCGCGAACTTCTCCACGAACTGGTCGTACACCCCTTCCTGCACATAGAACCGGTTGGAGCACACGCAGGTCTGGCCCGCGTTGCGGTACTTGCTGGCAAAGGCGCCTTCCACCGCGCTGTCGATGTCGGCGTCGTCGAACACGATGAAGGGCGCGTTGCCCCCCAGTTCGAGCGACATCTTCTTGACCGTGGGCGCGCACTGCGCCATCAGGATGCGGCCCACTTCGGTGGAGCCGGTGAAGGAGAGGTGGCGCACCACGTCGCTGGCGCAGATCACCCTGCCCACGGCGATGCTGTTGTCGCTGTCGGCCGTGACGATGTTGAGCACCCCGGCGGGGATGCCCGCGCGCAGGGCCAGCTCGCCGGCGGCCAGGGCCGTCAGCGGCGTCAGCTCGGCCGGCTTGATGACCACCGGGCAGCCCGCTGCCAGGGCCGGGGCCACCTTGCGGGTGATCATGGCCAGCGGGAAGTTCCAGGGCGTGATGGCCGCACACACACCGATGGGCTGCTTGAGCACCATCAGGCGGCGGTTGTTGTCGAACTGGGGCAGGGTTTCGCCGTTGACACGTTTGGCTTCTTCGGCAAACCACTCCACAA
>NZ_JBHTBZ010000019.1:0-29796 GCF_042665235.1 Hydrogenophaga defluvii
AGGCGATGCTGATAGGTCAAGCAACGGCGCTGCAAACCATCTTCGTGAGCCTTGCCAAGCGGGCGCACCATCAACAGTATCAGCGGCACCTTGAGGCGTTTTTGGGGCTTGCCTTGAAAGCCCAGGCGCAGAGCCGAGCCACCATTCAGGCGTTGATTGACCTGAAATTTCCCCGGCAGGCCACGTTCGTGAAGCAGGCCAACATAGCCCACGGACCCCAGCAAGTGAACAACGGTATCCAACAGGTATCCAGCGAAACACAGCAAAACGTCAGCAGGCCAGAGGGTGCTACGCGCGCGCTGGAAAACCAGACTGAGCAAAACGAACTATTGGAGGGAGGTACGCATGTCAGAGGAACGCACACCATTACGCACATGGACGCCAGAGCGGCGGCAGCGGCAGCGCGAGGCAATCCAGCGATGGAAGCCCTGGCAGCAAGCCACCGGACCAAGAAGCGCTGCAGGTAAGGCGGCATCGGCGGGCAATGCCTACAAGGGCGGGCACCGGGCGCAACTGCGGGAACTATCCAAGATGGTCAACGCAGAGGTGCGGGCAGCGAGGAAGCTGGCGGTCTTTCTAACGACAGGAGACCGTTAGAGGGCGATCACGCCCGATATTCAGAAGCCAAGACGTTTGCAGGTCGGCTTATCCACGAGGACTTCCCCCAGCTTTTCGCCGTATGTGTTGCTGTACGAAAATGTGTAAGACAGGCCGCGGTCGAACGCTGGGTTCTTAGCATTCTGGCTGCAAGCACCTGGGACTATTTCGGCATTGGTGGCGTCTAGCCACTCCTTGACTTTGATGGGCGACAGACCCTTCTTTGTCTTGATGACGTTTTCAAACCGGACATTGCGGCCGACCGCCACGGCATTAAAAGACACGGTCATATCGTTCAAGTGTGCCTGCCTGTTCGCGTTGCTCTGAGCGGCAATGCTTTGTGCAATTTCTTCGATTTGCTTGATCTGCGCTGGACTCAGGCTTTGAGCCTGGGAGGCCAGACTGGCAGAGGCGACAAGAAACAATAACGTGTTTTGAGTAAAAGTCATGAGCAGGATCATAAGCAGCCAATGCCGAGAATCGGGCAGCGCGTGACCTGATAGCAGAGTGCCGTCAAGCTTGAAGTACGCAGTCTGCTACCCAGTCAATTGAGGCTTTGGCGCGTTCGTTAACCAAGCCTATATGGCGCACAAGGAGTCTTCATGGAGAAGTGGGAATATGAAAAACAGCAGGAGCTGATGAAGCGAAACGCTACCTTCCAGCAAGTCACCAGCAATCACTTGGAAGCTATCGAAAGAAAGCTAGACAAGCTGAACGAGTCTGCCTCGAGCATTGAACGATGGACCGCCTACTGTGCTACGGCGGCGATTGTTTTCCTAGCAATTCAGGCATGGCACTGGTACATGTCCTAACCAGTGTCACCCTGTTGGTGGTGCTGCATTCCCATGCCGACACACTGACGGGCAAGGTTCCAGTGATGGTTACGCTTGGCGGCACATCCTCCAGTGGTCGCAAGTTTCCAAAAGTTGCCAAGAGGTTGCCAAGGAAAAGTGGCATCAGGGAGCGGCGCGGTGGTGAAGGTACTCCCTGGCACTTTGCATGGCGAGTACGCAGAGGCGCGAAGATCGGCAGTTTTTCGGTGCCCCTAGGGTTGTAGTTTTTATTGTGTCGGGCTGTGGCTGTCTGTGGCGGCCCTGCGACAACGATTCGCGCATCCTGAACCGTTGGAATTGTCAAAAAGCGGTTTACATTTGAGGGTGAGCGGCAACGCTCCCGGCTTCACCTCCCTGAGCCGGTCCGCTTTACTGCGGATTCCCACCCGGCCCTGTGCCGGGTTTTTTTTGCCTGTGCTGTAGGCTGTGCGCGACACCGTGAGAGAAAGTTTCAGACGCCCAAGCCGGGGCACGTCTGGGCGGGGCAAACCGGGGTATCGAGCTTGTCACCGGGGAACAAATCGGGGCACAAAACGAAGCGACAGCTATTATTCTTCAATAAAAACAATCGGTTATTCAATTCTTTGGAATCCTCTCACCAATTTCGGCAAAAAACTGCTTATAAATCAATAGGTTAGTTTTGCGCAACAAGCTCATTGAAGCAACTGGTGTGTTACACAACACCGGTACACATGCCTTCAGGTCCGAGCTACCTATACCGTAATCGTTACGGTATCTTCTACTTCCAACGACGCATACCAGAGCACATGAGAGCCCTGAAAAGCGGCTCTACGTCTCCGATATTCGTTCGCATATCGTTGCGTACACGCAACATCAGGGAAGCACTCATCAAGGCCAGACGTATGTCATTCGAGTTCGACCAGATTGCGCAGCAGTATTTTCACTCGCCAGAGGACTTCGCGTATGCAATCAAGAAATACCAAGAACTTCAGGCTGCGTATGCTCAGTATCCAAACTACGAAGACTTTTTGGAGCACTATCAAGATAGTGCTGAAAATGAGTTTGGAAAGGTTGATGATGCTACCAGTAGATTTACCGCTTGGGCAACAGCAGTTGGTCTATACAACAGCGTCATTCGACAAGCCAGAACTTCTCCACAACAACTCAGTAGTAGCCAACCAGAACTTAAGCAGGCCAATGGACTGATACCCATTGCTCTTTCTGCAGCTTTCGAGAAGTTTATAAAGGAAAAGCAACAGACCTGGCGCACCAGCAGTGATATGGAAACAACCTACAAAAGAGAGGTATTTCCCTTGTTATTAGAGATTTCTGGGGATATCTCCACTACTGATCTATCCACTAAACAAATCATTGAATACAAAGAAGCCGTACTTCAGCTTCCCAAAAACAGAAGAAAGAGTCCAAAGTACAGACACCTGAGCCTAAGTGAACTTCGGAAGTTGACCATTCCGGACGTCGATCAACTGAGCAAAACCACCAAAAAGAACTACCTTGATCGCTGCATCAGCTTCTTAGCCTTTCTAGAACAAAATAAATATTGCATAGAAAATCTAGGCAAACCGATGGAAGGCGTGGTTAAAAAGGTTACACGACAGAGTGATGAAAAGAATCAGTATACAGACGAGGACCTAGCCAAGTTGTTCAACAGTCACGACTACAAAACGGGTGGTCATAGCGAACCATTCAAGTTTTGGGTTCCACTGATCGCACTCTTGAGTGGCGCACGTCTCAACGAAATTTGCCAGTTGCATCTTTCTGACATCAAGTCAATCGACGGAATTCATGTTTTCGACTTCAATGAAGACAATCCGGAAGCAACACGAAAAAGCCTCAAACGACATTTTCACAAGCGACAGTTTCCAATACACCCGAAGCTCATTGATCTAGGGCTCCTAGAATTTGTCGAAACAATGCGCATCTCAAAAGAATCCCGACTATTCTCAGAGTTGCCATACAGAGGGGAGAATAAATATGCAGACAAGGCCCAGAAGTGGTTTAACAAAACCTATACAAACGAGCTAAACTGTAACATTCTCACCCCAAAAACGTCATTTCACTCACTGCGTCACAACTTCATCAGCTTCATTTCTAACAAGCTAAATGCCCCTGAATCGACATTCGCCTATTATGTCGGCCAGACGCCAAAAGGTGGGGTCACGACGGCTCGATACTCCAAGCCAGAAGACTTGAAGGATGCATACAAGCTTTTCAGCAAGGTAGATTTTAGCAAAGCGATTGACTTTAGTGCGATCAGAGGATGGAAACATCATGAATTCGCACGTTGTGCATCTAGCAAGCAATAATTCATCGAACCAACTTCGAAGGAATTCAGCAGGCCTGCCTACTTCAAGACTCAGCTCCGCCTATAAATTAAGTCCAAGTGATTGATTTCACTTGGCTTTTTGCCTTCTAGGCAACTCCAGTTAAACTGAAAAGCACACTCTTGACGTCGGTGCTTTAGCATTCTGTAGGTGCGCCTCACGACTAGGCTTCTGAGTAGGCGATCTTCCAATCCCTTGCGCAGTGAGTGTAGTAATCGACGATGCTCCAGACGACACCAACCGGGCGATACAAAGAGCCATCGAGTTACCGTACATATAGATTAGCCTAGTGACGATAGATAATTTTATCAAGTTATTTCAGCCTGTTGCAACCAACGAAATATGTTGGTTAGACTACTTCGCTGCACTTGTGGTTTCTATTGTTGAAATTTTGGCAAGGGATTTCGACTAATTAAACCCCACATATCATCACTTTTCTCAGACCCACGTGCACCGATGGCAATAAGATGGGCTTTCGTTTGCTCTTCATTGCAACCAATTACCGAGGACAAAGTAGACAATTTTCTCCACTGAAAAGTCTCATCTTCAAGTAGATTTCGTAACAACTTTTGGCGGTACCTATCAATACGCCGCTGTGTCTTACCTCGAAGACAATCCTGCAGCAGGTTACCCAAAACAGTAACAATCACGCCAACAACGGCACCAAAAACACCCGTCAACGCTATCCAAAATTGGGTATCTGCTGCAACTTTTTTTGCTAGAAGTGAAATTTCAATTTCAGTCATCCACACAGCCTATATGATCGATAGTTCATCCCTGAATCTTACCGGACGGGATAAAGCGCTTTAACTAAAATTACCTCTATGCTCTCGACAATTATCGGCAAATAAATGTAATTTTCATCCACTCAAACTGCTTGACTGGGCGAATGATGTTTAACGTAACCATTTCCTTGGGTCCGCACTTCTCTCTGGCTCGCTCCAAACCCGTTTCCAGTCTATACCCCTCAACAATAAACTGGCCGCCACCCAAATCTATTGGTTCATGAGAATGCCCCCGCCTAAAACCAGGGGAGGAGCACGCGGAAACCAAAGAAGCAACAATCAACAATTGAAGTATTTTACCCATTTTAGACCCATGCACTATTTGAAAATTTTCAGAACATTTACAAACGACAGAGAATATCTTCGTGATATTCAACCAACCATTTGAGCAAGAAAGACAACTTTTTTGCATCGATTTAGATCAGTCACTTTCTCAGCAAATCGAAAAACAAATGGACTCCGCCTTCAGCAGTATCCGATAGAGGCTTTGACTTGCAGTAGCTATCCATCCATGCGTAAATAGAACTACTGTCTGTTCTTTGAATAGCATCTTTCCCACTCACCATCGCCATCCCAGACAAGTAGCCCATCAACCATGCTTCCGAACCGACTTTCTTACTCCCTCTCTCTGTACGAGACTCAATCCATTGCCCGCAAGAGCGGGCACCAATAATATTGACCTCGTCAGTATTTTCTGCGGCAGCGATGCTCCCTATGCTAAAAACTGCTATCAGCTGGACGGCTTTAATGATCAATCGACTCATATTGGCTTATCCTTTTCTTAACTCATGAGCAGCCGCATTCTTAGTTCCACCAGTTGATTAGAGTTCAATATTTTTATTATTACAACGAAAGTCTGATACCGATTGAATTATAAAATCACCAGCGCAAGAGACATGAATTTCGTGCACCATCAAAGACAAGTGGAGTTGTTTCCATAATACAGATTTCAATGGAAATACTCCACTGCAGGCGACACTGATAATATACAGAATTCAGTACAATCTGTTGGCATACATGACACACGACTTACGGTACCGGGCTCAGCCTCAACTGCAGTACCTCTTGACGCTCGCGGTGCTGATACCAAACTTCGCAGCCGTCTGAGCGATGCTGGCACTGTTCACAGTCCGCCACTGGCGCACCTCAGCCGCATCTGCAACCTTTGGACGACCGAGGGAGGTAGCACCACGCTGGGTTTTACCAGTCTCAGCGAGCAACCGTTTGGCCGTAGCACGTCCCGCAGCAGTTCGTTCAACGATGCGCTTGCGTTCCATGTCTGCCACTTGAGCCAAGACGGCAAGTATCAACTCACCCGCACCTGTCCCAATGCGACCAAGGCCAAGAACCTCGATAGCAACACCTTTGACCATCAAAGACCGAACAGTGGACTGAACATCCAGTGCGTCACGCCCCAATCGATCCACTGCAGCCACGTGTAGAACATCACCTTTTCGGATGTAAGCCAGGAGTTCAGAGAAACCAGGCCGGTCAGCAGCAGGAACGGAGCCAGAAACACCAATGTCTGAAAACTCCATGTCGAACGGACCACCCAGCATCTGACGTTGGGATTCAATGGACTGCTCGGTGGTACTGACCCGGAAGTAGGCGATGGATTGAGACATTTAGGATCAAAAGATATGTGCGTATTATGATCCTGGATCAAAACTCTGTCAAGATACTTTTGAGCTAAATGAATGTGGTTTGACAACCTAGGCTCATTTGGTACACCTAATGAGCCTACCAATGATCAAAATTACCCTACACAACTCTGTATTTACCTTGAGGGCATGGTTACGATGCACCTCACCCTTAATTGCATGAAAACCTCGAATGACAGGCCATCCCAATAAACAACGAGGAAAGGACAGAAGCCAATCACGTCATTGCTTGCCGCCACTCATTTCACGCAATATTTCCCTCGTCCGCTCTTCAGTGGATATGTCGGACTCTTGAGTTTGATCTGTTTCTAAAGAGGTATTTTTTCTGGAGCGTTTGCGACTGCTGTGGCTTTCAACAAACGCAAGAACTTCTTTTTGGGTCTCAGCCGTATACTTGTCGCTGCGACAAACCGGAAAACGGTTGTAAATGTTATCGGCATTACTGCACTTCCCATCGACCGATGGCCGTCCAGCCCCGTCTGTTGGGGCATCCCACGCGTGTGTCGCGCCTTCAAAATGAAGCCAGGAAGTTGCAGTCTTAAGCGACTTCTCTACATTGCACTGTGAGATAGGAGTGGCCGTATCCTTGGACCCAGTAAATACAATTACAGGGCTGAAGTAGGGTCCAAGTGGTGGAGCGTACGTTTTATCAGTTTCCCTGTTCGGGATAGAGCTAAACCAACTCTCTTTTGCATAGCAGTTTGGATATAGAGCAATTCCACCACGGAACAGCAACTTTACCTCCGACTCCAAAGAGTGCCCCTGAGTGAAAGTGCGCAATACTGTCCACCCGCCCTGTGAATCTCCATACAAATATGTCTTGTTTGGGTCGGCCCCTTGAGACCGAGTAAACCGAGCAGCGGCTAGAGCGTCAAGCATACGCATGTTGGCCCCATACTTGGTCCAAGTTGTCCAGTTTTCCGTTATACCTCTGGACCAATATGAATCAAGGATAAGGACATTGGCATCCAAGTTGCGAATAAGCCATTCGGCGGACGCGAAATTACCAGGACTCACTCCATGGCCGCCATGAACAACGATAAATGTGGGCCTACTTGCAATTCGTCCTAGTCGGGGATTCCAACTGGCAATCAAGTTTCCTGCACCGCTGTATGCGGGCACGATACTTGTAAATCGAGCCACGCCGGTTCGCTGCTGGTTGCCATCAATGCTCCAACGATGTTGGATGCTCGGGGCTTGTTGCTGCACGATTGGTGGTTGAAACCGCTGAACATCAACAACGTCATCGTTGGCGTATGCCCTAGCCTCCAGGAATCCAAAAAGGGCGAGTGTGAACCGGAATCCGAGTTGAATATGGCTATTCATCGTCTTGCCCATGGCCAGTGATCGTCACATGATAGAGGCAATCTTGTGATCATAGAGATAGATAGAGGCATCAAGGCCTCTCAAAATTAAGACGCCTTGAACGCATCGCCACATGCAGGACTTTTGAAATTATCAGAAAATTGCTGACCAAGCCAAGCCGCCACATCAACTCTAGACTGAACCAAAACAGTACTATGACTTGCCCCAGTATATTGTGAAAACTGAATATCACTTCCATGCCTGCATGACGGCTGAATAATCGTATCAAGCATGTTTTTCGATATTGATGAATCAGAAGTGCCCCACGCTATAAATAAAGGCCCCGTAGTTTTTCGCTGACCTGCTTGATTCTTCTCGGAATACTTCTTCAGCGCAGGATGCTGAACCCAGGACGATTTAATAAAGTGCTTTGGAAAGCTCACTGCCGATATTAGTGTCGCTCTTAACTCATCCAAACACTGATGTTCTGCGGCAGACATTAACTCCTCTATCTCAGACGACATCTGATCTGAATATTGCAATCCAGGAGTAGCCAGTTTCAAAGTCGCTGAATAGTACAGCATGTAGGCCAACAGCGTCGGCTCAGATACACCAGCTCGCTCAACAAAACGAAAATAACCATGATTAGCACCGTTGCTGGGTGCAAATGCGACAGCACCCTTGTATTGGAGTGGAGAAATATCCAAATTGCCAATCGTCTCGGCGACCCCGACTGCAGCCAAACCACCTTGAGAGTGCCCCATAGCAACAAATGCTCTACTCAACTGCGGATACGAAGAGAATGCAGCTTTCACAGCCTCAATGACATCCCGGGCATTAGACTCTCGATGGGAATAGAAGTGACGTCCAGTCGTGCCCAAACCACTATAGTCAACGGCAACAATCGCATACCCTCTATCTATCCAACCTTGAAGATATGGCCCATATTTGCTCAGATTGTCTGTCATTGAAGGTGCGCACTTCTTCCCAATACCCACCGTGCCAGGTGCCCAAGCAATAATTGGCCAGCCCCCTTTCGGTGGCTCACCTCGTGGAATCGCAACTGCCGCTGTTGCCGGCACAGTCTGACCTAAAGCATCTACTGAGAGGTACATAATACGGCTGCTAGCAGCACCAGTCAGCCGCGAGTTACTATATTCAGCGACCCGCACAAGGGTGCCTGGAGACTTTTCAACTGAAACTCCAGTCACTTCATAGAAGGCATCCATCGCCGATTGCTGTGCAAGGGCACTACTTGAGATGACAATGCAGGCCAATAACGAATAGTTTCGAAGAAATCTTTTGCCAACCAGCATATAGCCTACCCTCTGAAACTTGCTATTCATCAAGGCCGTAAATATATACCCTATCGCGCGACATATTATGGAATCCATAATGCTACTTTTTTTCGATTTTCAGGCCGCAAAATTTCAACTTCAGAAATTGCACTTGCTGCATGATACTGATATGGCGTAAAAAGTGAAGCACTAGGCACCAGTTCCCCGGATCGCCCTTCCCACCTTCTACTGCCTTCCCACCTCCATGACTGTCGAGTTACACGACAGTCGTAGTGCGCCACCCAAACCCACTGCCCAGGCCCAGCCAGTTCCGCCCCAGTCAATCACTGAGCTGGCACTGCCAACAGCCGACTGCACTATATTTGTGACGGCAAATTTGTTCTGTATCGTGCCCCACCAAGCCGCTACTGGCAAGCACGATACGAAACACAGACCGGGCGCTGGCTGCGATTCAGCACCCGCAAACGACGCCTTGATGATGCCAGCCGCATAGGCCTGCGAGCGCTATGGCGAGGCCAGATTCAGAGACCGAATGGGGGCTGGCACCAGCCGTCAAAAGCTTCGAGGAAATCGCCCGAGTCTGTGTTGAGGATATGCTGCGTGAAAATGCTACTCGACACGGCAAGCGTGTGTTCACTGCCTATAGCCCACAGCAACAGCTTCATTCCATCAAGCCCACTGTTTCACGACTATGGGCTTTTCTGTTTGCCTGTACTCAAGCATCCATCTATTACTCGGCTTTGCCATCAATATTGCTCTTCAATTCTCGCCGAACCTTTTGACAACCAGAAGCAAAGTAGCGAATCTGACGCACCAGGTGACTCTTGATCAATCCTGATTTGAAATAGATGGGATTGAACAACCAGACACGGTCGTCTTTCGTGTATGCAGATGGAACCAGGTACTCTGCATTGATCTTGTTGCAGAATTCCAACTTCTCAACATCATTCATGCCTTCAGGCAAGGTGAAATAGGTCGATAGAGCAATGATGCATGGTTCCCTGAAGATGCGAATCCAGTGAGCAAAGACTCCTGGTTCAGTGACGTAAATCTTGTCTTCTTCTTGAATAGTATGCTGGATGACCGATTGCTCCAGCAGAAGTGACAAGTTGACAATCGAGATGTCTTGTTCTTCGATCAGTTCAGACGACAGTGATGTGATGTTGTTCGGCATTGTGTAGTGTTCTTTCATATTCAATGTTTTTGTCGGTCAGACAGCCAGCGGGACAAGTCACAGATGACTGAATGGTCTCTCTCGCGGCCAACATGGTTCTTGGTCAGCGATACAAGCTCGCAGGCCTCTTGAAGTGAGACCCAGCGTATCTCTTGCGTCTCGGGTCCAAATACTTGCGGTTCACCTTCAGGGACACCAACAAAGAAGCTCGTTGTCCCAGTCGTGCCCTCGTACCTGCCTGGAAGAAGACCTATCAAGCGAGAGCGATATCCAGTCTCTTCAAAGCACTCGCGTTTGGCTGTTTGCTGAGGTGTTTCGTAACCTTCTGACCGACCTTTGGCGAAAGACCAGCAGTAGGCCCCAAACCCACCAGAAACGCGTCTGAGCAACGTTTGACGCTCTGGGGATACCAATATCACCCCATAAGACTCAGCGGCCTGTACGCTCATCTTTTCGATGGCTGTCGAACTGTCCCATTCGAAGGCTTCTGGCTCCAGTTGCAGCTGATACAACTGGGTCCAAACCTTGCCATAGACTTTGGCTCGGTCTTTTCCTTGAACCGCCTGGATTTCATTCTTGAAATTGCTGTAACCGATGGAACCAATCATCTGGCTCATCGCAACAGCAAAGTCTGATTTGGACACCTTTGCGCGATAGAGGTAGTCGCTACGGTGGCTTTCGGTAATACACCCTAGAGAGGGAAGGTACAGAAGCCTCAATGCCTCTAGGTCTGATCGTACTCTCGACCGAATGGTCAACTGATCATGTTGTTGGTCTTCTTCCTTTTGAACAATCGAGAAGAAGCCTGCGCCAGTTTGAATCCAGATAGTGTTTACTCCTAGTGTTTCGTATTTTGTTCAATTGCCGCTGGCATCAACCCCTCTGGGCCATAAACCTCATAGATATCTGACGACAGCTTCAAATCCTTTACCGCATATGCGACCCATCCCAAATCAGCCGGTTTGATATTTGACGTCAAAACCCAAGGGCTGAATTGCCTCAGGGAATTTTCACAACACAAAGACATCATTTTCGACTCATGCTCAGGCCTTATAGCCAATATCGCATGATGATGCAGCCTTTCTGGAAAAACATACTCAAAACCACCCACCTTCATTGGGTTGTATGTTTTCACACCTTTTTCTTGATGCTCTTCATAGAACAACAACAGAATTGGTTGATCACTCTTATGCTTCTTAAGCCACTTCCTGTTTTTGAAGATACTCTCAGGTAACAAATGATGCCAATATAGGTCCTTGAATGTTCGACTCAAGAACCTGGGATTGTGATCAAAATCTCCACTTGTTTTATATGTGATACTCATTGAGAACAGCTTGTACCCACTGCTCTCTAAATCACTCATCCAACTAGTAAGTCCTTCAACCCATCTACCCTTCTTACTCTCACCATCACTCACTACCAATAACTTTTCAAATTTCTCACTCTCGCTATCTTCAAACATGTACTCATTCCTTTACTCAATAGAACATCTCCACCATCAACCAAAGGAATGAACAATGTATAGACGCAGCTAATTTATCGACACCCCTATACGATTCGATTCCTTATCTCCTCCGTATCCAAGATCGCTCAGAAACGGACAACTCTTTCGCAATGCAAGCGCATTCACCATGAAAGGAGATTTCACGTTAAACATAATGAAATTGATACCAACCAGGTGTGGTCGGTGACACAGTCAAACTATACTTATCCCAAATCAATCTCAACACTCAGCACATATCTGAATGCATGATTGAACTCTGTCAACTCATCTAAGTTACCTCCCGCAAACAAAAAGGACCGCAAACATCGCTTGCGATCCTTCAACGACTCCTTTGTCAAGACACTTCTAAAGCTTGTTGCTTCTTCAGAAGTTCACTATGTGAAGTTGATGTTGGTTTTCGTCTGTATGTTTCGTCAAATCAAACAAGCTATCAGTATATAGCATTTGATAGTTTTTGTCAATACAAAAATCACTAAGAGACACACTACTTCGATGAAGGTATCAAATCCAGTGAGTTACATGGGTGTGATACATTGAACAATCAACAACCCAAATGCCAGCTGATTCAACGGGCTACGCACAATTGGTCGGGAATCCTCTCACCCCGACCAGATTTTTCACGCAAATCGTGAACAACAAAGCCCCTCATGCAGGGGCTTTCTTATTTTTGTTTTCAGTGTTGTGGGTTGATGGGCGTCAACGCCTGGCCTCTGGTCAAAAAACCGATCAGGTTGTCGGCCGCCAGACGCGCCATGGCCAGGCGCGTCTTCACCGTGGCACTGGCGATGTGGGGTGTGAGCACGACGTTGGGCACGGTGAGCAGATCGGGGTGGACGCGGGGCTCGCCCTCGAACACATCGAGCCCTGCGGCGGCGATGTGGCCCTCGCGCAAGGCCAGGGCCAACGCCGCGTCGTCCACGATGCCGCCGCGTGCGATGTTGACCAGCGTGGCCGTGGGCTTCATCTGCGCGATCTCGGCCGCGCCGATGGCGTGGTGCGATTCGGCGCTGTAGGGCAACACCAGCACCAGGTGGTCGGCCTGGGCCAGCAGCTCGGCCTTGCTGACGTAGCTGGCCCCGCATTCGGCCTCCAGCTCGGGCGAGAGGCGCGAGCGGTTGTGGTAGATCACCTTCATGCCAAAGCCGTGGGCGCCGCGCTTGGCCACGCCTTGTCCGATGCGGCCCATGCCCAGGATGCCCAGGGTGCTGCCGTGCACCTCGGCGCCGGCAAACAGGTCGTAGCGCCACTGCTTCCACTGGCCGGCACGCAGGTAGTGTTCGCTCTCGCACACGCGCCGGGCGGTGGCCATGAGCAGGGCAAAGCCGAAGTCGGCCGTGGTCTCGGTCAGCACGTCGGGCGTGTTGGTGGCCAGCACGCCGTGGGCCGTCATGGCCGGCACGTCGAAGTTGTTGAAGCCCACCGCCATGTTGGCCACGATCTTCAAACCAGGGCAGGCTGCCAGCAAGGCCGCGTCGATGCGCTCGCTGCCGGTGGTCAGTGCCCCCACTTTGCCCTGCAGCCGCGCCACCAATTCGGCCGGCGGCAGCGCGTCCGCGCCGTCGTGGTGATCAACCTCGAAATGCTCACGCAGCAGCGCCAGGATTTCGGGAAAAACGGGGCGGGCAACCAGGATGGCAGGGCGGGACATGGCAAGTCCTTTTGAAGCTCAACGGAACCAGATGAAGGTGATGAGGACGAACAGCGGTATCAGCACCGCACCCGACCACAACATGTAGCCGAAGAAGCTGGGCATTTTCACGCCACGGTCTTCAGCAATGGCCTTGACCATGAGGTTGGGCGCGTTGCCGATGTAGGTGTTGGCGCCCATGAACACGGCACCGGCCGAAATGGCGGCCAGCGTGGGGGCCAGCGTGGTCATCAGCACCTTGGGATCACCCCCTGCGGTGTTGAAAAACACCAGGTAGGTGGGCGCGTTGTCGAGGAAGGAACTCAAAGCCCCGGTGGCCCAGAAGTAAGCGGCCGGATCGGGCGAACCATCGGGCCGGGTGACGGCGGCGATGATGGCGCCAAAGGGCCCATTCACACCGGCCTTGAGCATGGCGATGACCGGAATGATGGTGAGGAAAATGCCGGCGAACAGCTTGGCCACCTCGGCCATGGGGGCCCAGGCAAACTGGTTGTCCACGTGCACCTGAGTGGGCGTGAGTTTGAGCGAGAGCAGCGTGATGCCGATCAGGCCCACGTCGCGCACCAGGCCCGGCAGGCCCACGTCGGTGCCGTGGATGTGAATGAGCACGTCCGACTTCCAGAAGCCGCTGAGCAGCACCAGAGCGACCACGCCGCCTAGCAGCCAGAAGTTCACGCCCCCGTCAAAGCCGATGTTGCGGGTGTCTGGGGTGGGGTCGACCGACTGGCACTCCTCGCGGCGGCGGAAGTACCAGGTGTCCAGCGCAAAGAAGATGGCCAGCAGCGCGCCCACCAGGAACAGCGTTTCGGGGAAGATGTGCGACAACGTCCAGAAGAAGTCCACACCTTTGAGGAAGCCCAGAAACAAGGGTGGGTCGCCCAGGGGCGTGAGCGAGCCACCGGCGTTGGAGACGATGAAGATGAAGAAGATGACAACGTGGGCCTTGTGGCGGCGGTTGTCGTTGGCGCGGATCAGCGGGCGGATGAGCAGCATGGACGCACCGGTGGTGCCCATGAAACTGGCCAACACCGCGCCGATGGCGAGGATGGCGGTGTTCAGACCGGGGCTGCCATGCAGGTTGCCCCGAATGTAGATGCCGCCCGACACGGTGAACAGCGCGGTCAACAGGATGACGAAGGGGATGTACTCGGCCAGCAGCGCGTGCACCAGGCTTTGCGATGCCAAGCCGATACCGAAGAAGGCGGCAAACGGCAACAGAAACGCCAATGCCCAGCCGGCCGCGACCTTGCCGAAATGGTGGTGCCAGAACAGCGGTGCCACCAAGGGCATGAGCGCGATGGACAACAGAATGCCTGCAAACGGCACACCCCACAGCGGAGACAAACCCGCGCCATCAAAATCGGCGGCCCGGGCCAGGCCAGGCAACAACAAGGCGGCCAGCATCAGCGGCCCACGAATCTGACGCATGTCTTCTCCTGGATGGAATGACCGGCCTCTGGGGCCGGTTTGTTTTTGTGATGCTGCGGGAGGCAGCTGGGCTCAAACGGCCAGCAGTTCGACTTCGAACAGCAGGGTGGCGTTGGGCGGGATCACGCCGCCAGCGCCACGGGCGCCGTAGCCCAGCGCGGCCGGGATGACCAGGCGGCGCGTACCGCCCACAGCCATGCCCTGCACGCCCTCGTCCCAGCCTTTGATGACGTGGCCGGCACCCAGGGGGAAAACGAAGGGGTCGTTGCGGTCCTTGCTGGAGTCGAACTTGGCGCCTTGCACGCCGTCGTTGTAGAGCCAGCCGGTGTAGTGCACGGTGACGCGTTGGCCGGCCTTGGCAACGTCGCCGGAACCGACGGTGGTGTCTTCAAACTGCAGACCGGAGGGGGTGGTGTTCATAAAAATTCCTTGAAGGGGTTTATTCGAGCCAGGTGGTGAAGTTCGCCACCGGTTCGCGGGGGGTGTGGAAGGTATTGACCTTGTCGGCGGGATCGGCGTAACCCAACGACAGGCCACACACCAGCATTTCATTGTCGCCCGCGCCCACGTGGGGCAGGACGATGTCGGTGTAATCGACCCAGGCGGCCTGTGGGCAGGTGTCCAGCCCATGGCCACGCGCAGCGACCATGAGGTTTTGCAGGAACATGCCGCAGTCCACCAACGAGCCACGGCCCAGCACCTTGTCGATGGTGACCATGATGCCCACGGGCGCATCGAAGAAGCGGAAGTTGCGCTGATGCTGGGCGTGCATCTTGTCCTTGTCGCCTTTGGTGATGCCCAGCAGGCCATACAAGCCCCAACCGTTTTCGCGGCGGCGGTCGATGTAGGGGCTGACCCAGTTCGTGGGGTAGTAGTCATAGGCGGGCTTGCGCGCGGCGGCCAGGGCCGGGTCGGCGCGGCCAGCGTCGTGGGCGGCACACACCTTGTCCACCAGATTGTTGCGGCTGGCGCCTTGCAACACGTACACCTTCCAGGGCTGGGTGTTGGTGCCCGAAGGCGCGCGGCTGGCCACCTCCAGCAGGTGGGCGATGGCTTCGCGCGGCACCGGCTTGGGCAGGAAGGCACGCACCGACATGCGGCTGGTGATGGCCGCGTCCACGCTGGCCGGATCGATGGCGGCGTGGGCGCCGGCAGAAGGGGGGTTCAAGGACACAGGGCAGTCTCCAGGGTGAGTTTGAGTTTCTCGGGCAAAGGCACGGAGCGGCGTGTCGCGCGGTCCACGTACACATGGATGAAGTGGCCGGAGGCCGCGCACAGCTCGCCATCGGCGGCAAACAGGCCCACCTCGTAACGCACGCTGGAGCGACCGATGTGCGCCACGCGCAGGCCAGCGTGCACGTCCTGCGGGAAGGCGAGCGGCGCAAAGTAGTTGCACTGCGTCTCGATCACCAGGCCAATCACCTCGCCATTGTGGATGTCCAGCGCGCCCTGCTCGATGAGCCAGGCGTTGACCGCCGTGTCGAACCAACTGTAATAAACGACGTTGTTGACGTGGCCGTACACGTCGTTGTCCATCCAGCGGGTACCGATGGTGCGGAACACCGGGTAGGCGCTGCGGGACTGTGGTTGGGGTTTGACGGCGGCGGCGGAACTCATGGCCACCGATTGTGCCAGCGGTGGGCATAGGCCACCGCCACCGCCCAGGTGTTGTGCTGCACCTGCACGGTGGTGGCGATGTCGCGCCCGTAACCCCCGGCCATGCTCATCGCAAGGGGGATGCGCCGCTGCCAGGCCCAGTCGAACACACGGCGGTCGCGCGCTTCGAGGCCATCGAAGCTGAGCTTCATGCGGCCCAGGCGGTCGCCCTCGTGCGGGTCAGCACCAGCCAGGTAGAACACCAGGTCAGCGTCGAAGCGGCGGTCCAGTTCGTCCAGCGCGTGGTCGAGCGCGTAGAGGTAGGTGTTGTCGTCGCAGCCGTCGGGCAAGGGCACGTCCAGATCGCTGTCTTCCTTGCGGAAGGGGAAATTCTTTTCACCGTGCAGCGACAGGGTGAAGACCGTCGGGTCGTTCCGGAAAATGCTCGCCGTGCCATTGCCCTGGTGCACATCCAGATCGATGACCGCCACCCGCAGCCCTCGGCGCTCCGCCTGCATGGCCCGCGCGGCCACCGCCACGTCGTTGAACACACAAAAACCGCTGCCTTTGTCGGCGTAGGCGTGGTGGGTGCCACCGGCGAGGTTGGCGGCGACACCCTCGCCCGCCAACGCGGCCCGCGCCGCCAGCACAGTGGCCCCCGCCGAGCGCCGGGCACGCTCGGCCATGGCCGGGCTCCAGGGAAAACCGATTTCACGTTGAGCGGCAGGTGACAACAAACCCTGAGCCACCGCCTGCACATAGGTGGGCGTGTGCACCCGCAACAGTTCGGTGTCCGACGCCGGCAGCGCCTGCTGCAGTGCGACCTCCGGCCAGTGGCTGGCAATCAGATCGCGCAGCAAACGGTACTTGGCCATAGGGAAACGGTGGCCCTCCGGCAGGGGCAGCACAAACTGGTCGGCGTAGAAGGCTTTCACGGCTGCGATTGTGTCGTGGGCATGAAAACCTGTGCCGGCGCTTGCCGATTAGAGTCTGTGCTTCAAATTGTTGCAACGCAGCAAAAAAGGCTTGCATTGGCCGAGCGCATCCCTATAATTCGAACTATGTTGCAGCGCAGCATGAGAGAAATCCCTCTCCGCCGTGCTGAAAAAAGCCTTCAACACACCCAGGAGCCCTCACCATGCTGACCGCAGAACAAATCATCGCCGCTCAAAAAGCCAACGTCGAAACCCTGTTCGGCCTGACCCAGAAGGCCTTCGAAGGCGTCGAGAAGCTGGTTGAGCTGAACGTGCAAGCCACCAAGGCCGCACTGGCCGAAACCGCCAACAACGCCCAAGCCGTGATGAGCGTCAAGGACGCACAAGAACTGTTGGCCCTGCAAGCCAGCCTGTTCCAGCCCCTGGCCGAAAAGACCGTGGCCTACAGCCGCCACCTGTACGACATCGCTTCGGGCACCGGCGCCGAATTCGGCAAAGCCGCTGAAGCCCAGGCCACCGAAGCCCAGGCCAAATTCATGAGCCTGGTGGACAACGCCGCCAAGAACGCCCCCGCCGGTTCCGAAACCGCCGTGGCCGTGATGAAGAGCGCCGTGTCGGCCGCCAACAACGCCATTGAGTCGGTGCAAAAGGCTGTCAAGCAAGCCACCGAAATGGCCGAAGCCAACTTCAACACCGTGACCGCTTCCGCCGTGAGCGCCGCCAAGACCACCACCGCCAAGAAGCGCTGATCGTCACGGCAGACCGAATTTTCCGGTTGTCTCCTCGGGTCTCTTCGAAATCGGATTTCAGGGACCCCTTCAAGCCCCGCCCACTAGCGGGGCTTTTTTTCGTCTGTCAGTGCCTCATCACACTGCGGATCGGCCTGAGCAGCTGGCGCGCGGCCATTGCCTGTGCGCCAAGCTCACTGCTTTTTGCTGGCACGGGCGTGGGCTTCCATCCCACCAGCGGCCTTCCACTGATTGAAGCCGCCGTAAAGCATGCGGACGTTCTCAAAACCGTCCAGCCGCAGCGCCATGGCCACTTGCGCCGCAAAAGAGCTGGTGTTGCAGTAGACCAAGATGGTCTTGCCCTTGGGCAACTGCGCGCGCTCCGCAAACACCTTGCGCCACTCGATGTTCACCGCCCCTGGAATGTGCTCCTTGGCAAACTGGCCGGCGTCACGCACGTCCAGCACATGGAACTTCTTGTAGTCCTCGGCCGGAATCTGCTCTGCCAAGATGGTGCCGCCGTTGGCATCCACAAAATCGAAATAGGACTCGACGGCGTCAATGACCGGCTTGTCGGCCTGGGCCAGTGCCAGTTGGGGCACCAGGCCCAAACCAGCCAACGCCAGAGCTGCTGTGATTCGTCTCATCCTCATGTTGTCTCCATCTAGGGGTTAAAAAATCAATGTGCTGGATTGAGTCGCGGGTGGGTTTCTTCACCCCACGCATACAAGGCCAGGCCTGAGAGGAACATGGACACGGCCACGAACCAGAAGGCCGCTTCGACCGAGCCGCCAAACACCGAAGCCAAGCCCAGGCCCAGTGCGCCCACGCCATAACCCAGGTCGCGCCAGAAGCGGTAGATGCCGATGGCTGAAGCGCGCCAGGTGGGGTGGGCGATGTCTGCCACAGCAGCACTCAGGTTGGGGTACAGCATGGCCATGCCCAGGCCCGTCACCCCTGCCGACAAAGACCACCAGGCCGGTCCCATCCCCAGCGGGAACATCGCCACGCCGGCACCACACACCCACATGCCACAGGTGTTGAGGACATGGCGCCCCACATGGTCGGACAGCTTGCCTGCGAAGAACTGAAGCGCGCCCCAGGTGAAACCGTAGACCCCCACCGTCCAGCCGATGTCGGGCAGCGACACACCTCGCTGGTGCAGGTAGACGGGCCAGAAAACCCACACCAAGGCATCGACAAACTTCTCGACCATGCCCGCCTGGCACAGCGCAGCCATGCGCCGGTCTCGCCAGGTCATCAAGGCGAACATCTCGCCGGTGGAAGGTTGTTCGCTGACGCCTGAGGGGTAGCGGGGTCGCGCTGCTTGGGCCGTTGCCCCAGGTTGGCGTTTGACCTCATGTTGCGCCCAGGGCAAGGTCTCTGTCACCACAAACGCCGACAGCATGGTGGCCAACACAATGACCGCCCCGCCAAACCACAACAGCCCATCACGAGGACCCCAATGCGCGGCAAGGTAGCCGGTGAGGACACCGGCGATGGCCAAACCAACGTAGCCAGAAAACTCGTTGAGCCCAATCACCAGGCCACGCTGGTCGGCGCGGGTGAGGTCCAGCTTCGAGGTCTGCGTCATGGACCACGTCAGGCCCTGGTTCACGCCCAGCAGCACCGTGGCGAACACCACCCAGGACCAACTTGGCGCCCAATACACCAGCCAGGGAATGGGTACAGCCACCAACCAACCCAACAGCAGCACACGCTGACGGCCCACACGCTCCGCCAGCCGGCCCGCCACAAAATTCATGCTGCCTTTGACGAAACCAAAGGCGACCACAAACGCGGCCAACAACATGAAGGAGCCACGGGGCACGCCAAACTCGGCCTCGGCCAGCGCGGGCACGACGTTGCGCATCATCCCGATGGTCATGCCCACCAACAGCACCTGCAGCAATTGCTGAACGAACTGCCCGAGGTTGACCCGGATGCCAAAGTTCATCACGTCAGCCCAGGGTCACTGGAGATGGACCGCGAAGATTGGCTTCGACGATGCGAGCCATATCGTCCGGCGGCGGGGGAATGTCGGCGGTAACCGCGTCAATGAATTTGTCTCTTGGCATCGACAGCACCGGGTTGAACCGTTTTTCGAACGCCAGCGTGGATGCGGGCTTGCCCGAAAGGCCCACGCCACAGGCACTGCCTGCCTGGTGCCCAGGGTAGATTTCCATTTCAGGCGGCAGCGTGAGTAGCCGCTGATGCAGGGAGTCAAACAACTGCGCTGCCATCGCGCGTTCCTGCCCGGCCAGGTCGGGTCGCCCCACGGCACCCACAAACAAGGTGTCGCCCGTCAGCACGAACCAGGGCTCATCGGCTCGGCGCAGGTCGCGCACCAGCAGGCACACACTGTCTGGCGTGTGGCCGGGCGTGTGAATCACGTCCACCAGCACATTGCCGGCCTCCAGCCGCTGACCGTCGCGCAAAGGCTGGAAAGCAAAGTGCACACGACCCGCATTGCTCTCATGCAGCCAGTACGGAGCGCCGACCTGGCATGCCAGTGCTGGTCCGCCAGACACGTGGTCTGCATGCACGTGCGTATCGATGACGTGGGTGATACGGACATCGGCCTTCCGAGCTTCCTCGATGAACCAAGCCTCATCACCGGCGACCACGTCCACTGCGACGGCCTTTTGTTGCCCGGCACATCCGAAGAAGTAGGACAGCGTTGCGTTGTCTGTAGGCCGTTGGCGAAAAAACATGGGAACACGCTCCTCAAAAATCCACAACCTTCTCAGTCCACGCCGCCCAGCGCGCCGCGATCAAGACGCCTCGCCTGCCCAGCCAAGAAGGCGGGTGGCGGATGTGCACCTCTCATGCGCCGCGAACAATCGGCAGGCCGCGCGAGCGCCATTCCGCCACCCCATCCGTCAGGTGGTACGCGCTGTAACCCCGGCTGCGGAGAAGCTCAACGGCGTCTTTGGCAAACAGGCAAAAGGGGCCGCGGCAGTAAGCCACCACGGGAACGTCTTTGGGCAGCTCTTTGAGACGCCGCTTAAGCTGACTCAGCGGCATCGAACGCGCATGGGGCAAGTGCGCCACGGCAAACTCGTCCTCTGGCCGGACATCGAGCACCGTCACCTCGCCCTTGTTGGCCGCGCGCAGGATGGCGGCATGGTCCAGGGCCTGCAGCCCGTCTTGGTGGGACACCAACGACGTCAGTGCCACCTGCAGTTCCACCAACCGCTCCTCGGCTTCGCTGCGCAGTGCCACCCAAAGTTCTGCCACGCTCGGAGCGGCCAGGCGGTAATACACGTATTTGCCGTCTTTGCGCGTATCGACCAGGCGCGCTTCGCGCAACTGCTTCAGGTGGGCGCTGGCCAACTTGATGCTGATGTTGGCCTGCTCGGCCAACACCTCAACGGGTTTTTCGCACTGGCACAACAGTTCAACGAGCTCCAGCCGTTTTGGGCTGGAGACGGCCTTTCCAATGCGAGCCACCTGGGCATACAAATGGTCTTTGATTTCTCTCATAAAAACATTCTAGCGATCATTTGATTATTCGCCATCAAAGATATTGGATTGCCAAAAGCTGAAACCCTCGGGTCCCAGCCAGCAGCGCCTTCAGAACAACTTGCCCACGTTGAGCAGGGTCAGCACCCCCAGCACCGCGAAGATGGCGGCGGCGATGGCGTGCACCAAGGTCATGGACACCTTGGCGGCGATCTTGTCGCCCATGAACACGGCTGGCACGTTGGCCAACATCATGCCCAGTGTGGTGCCGGCCACCACCGCGACGAAGTCGCTGTAGCGCGCGGCCAGGCCCACGGTGGCGATCTGCGTCTTGTCGCCCATTTCGGCCAAAAAGAAAGCGATGACGGTGGTGCCAAACACACCAAAACGCGAGACCGCATCGGCATCGCCTTCATCCACCTTGTCGGGGATCAGCATCCAGCCGGCCATGGCCAGGAAGGACACGCCAATGACCCACCGCAAGACGTCGGGCCCGAGCGCACGGGCCACCCAGTCGCCCACCGCACCGGCCATGGCGTGGTTGGCCAGGGTGGCCACCAGAATGCCCAGGATGATGGGCACGGGTTTGCGGAACTTGGCGGCCAACAGCATGGCCAACAACTGGGTTTTGTCGCCCATTTCGCCGAGCGCAACGACGCCGGTGGACACGAGAAAAGCTTCCATGAGAACTCCGGGGCCGGCAGCAAACGCAAAGACCACGCCGCCCAAGCCGGCCCAACCGGAGGCAGTGAGGTCAAAGGTCTTGCCAGGCAAATGCTGTGCGCGCCATGGTCGTGAGGACCAAGTCTGTTGACGCGAACCCCTGCGTTGCGCAGGGCGGCTACTCCCCAATGACGGGAAAACCCTAAGTATACCGAGGTGAATCGGGGGCCTGTTCGAGGTGGGCTCTTGCCCGATAATTGACGTTTACGTAAACGTCATATCAACCCCCATTTTCACAAACCCACAGAGGAGTTTTCCATGGACATCGCAGGCAAGGTTTTTATCGTCACGGGCGGCGCATCGGGCTTGGGCGAAGGCACGGCACGCATGCTGGCCGCCAACGGCGGCAAGGTGGTGGTGGCCGACATGCAGGTTGAAAAAGGCGAAGCCGTGGCCAAGGACATCGGCGGCGCGTTCGTCAAGTGCGATGTCAGCAACGAGGCCGACGGCCAGGCCGTGGTGGCCCAGGCCGTGTCCATGGGCAAGCTCATGGGCCTCGTCAACTGCGCCGGCATCGCGCCGGCCGAAAAAACCGTGGGCAAAAACGGCGCGCACTCGCTGGCCGTCTACACCAAGACCATCATGGTCAACCTGGTGGGCAGCTTCAACATGATCCGCCTGGCCGCCGACGCCATGTGCAAAAACGAACCCGAAGCCACGGGCGAGCGCGGTGTGCTCATCAGCACCGCCAGCGTGGCCGCCTACGACGGCCAGATCGGTCAGGCGGCTTATGCCGCGTCCAAAGGCGGCGTGGTGGGCATGACCCTGCCCATCGCCCGCGACCTGGCCCGCAACGGCATCCGCAACATGACGATTGCGCCCGGCATCTTTGGCACGCCCATGCTGTTTGGCATGCCCCAGGAGGTGCAGGACGCGCTGGCCGCTGGTGTGCCCTTCCCCAGCCGCCTGGGCACGCCCGCCGACTACGCCAAGCTGGCCAAACACATCATTGAAAACGACATGCTCAACGGTGAAGTGATCCGCTTGGACGGCGCCATCCGCCTGGCACCGCGCTGACACAAGCGGCCGGGTGATCTGCGGTTTATGATGGTTTTCCTTGGAGGAAAACCATGTCACGCCAGATCCGCCCGCTTCTTTCTGCCTTGTCCGTTGTGTTGCTGGCCGCGTGTGCCAGTGGCCCGGGTGGGTTTCAGTACCAGATGCCTCAACAGCCCGAAGCCGCTTCGGGCTACACCGACAAACCCGGTTGGGCCACCAGCCGGTTTGCGGTAGCGGCGGCCAACCCGCTGGCCACCGACGCGGGCTACCAAATCCTCAAGGCCGGCGGCAGCGCGGTCGACGCGGCCATCGCGGTGCAAATGGTGCTCACGCTGGTGGAGCCGCAGTCCAGCGGCATCGGTGGCGGGGCCTTCCTGCTGCACCACGACGGCAAGGCCGTGGTGGCCTACGACGGCCGCGAAACCGCACCCGCAGCCGCCGATGAAAAGCTGTTCCTGAACGCCGAGGGCAAGCCCCTGCCCTTCATCGACGCCGTGGTGGGCGGCCGCTCGGTGGGCGTGCCCGGCACGGTGCGCATGCTGGAGCTGGCGCACCAGAAACACGGCAAGCTGCCCTGGGCCACGCTGTTCCAGCCGGCCATCACGCTGGCCGCTGAGGGCTTCAAAGTCAGCCCCCGCCTGCACACCCTGCTGGGCCTGGAGCAACACCTCAAAAAAGACCCCACCGCAGCCGCCTACTTCTACCGCCCTGATGGCACGCCCCATCCGGTGGGCCATGTGCTCAAGAACCCCGAACTCGCGGCCGTGTTGCAAAAAATCGCCCAGCAAGGCGCCAAAGCCTTGCACGAAGGCGAAGTGGCGCAGGCCATCGTGGACAAGGTCACGCGCCACCCGGGCAACCCCGGTCGCATGAGCCTGGCCGATCTGGCAGGCTACGCACCCAAACAGCGCGAAGCGCTGTGCCACGACCTCGCCGGTGCGGGCCGCGATTTCCGCGTCTGTGGCTTCCCGCCGCCCAGCTCGGGCGCGATTGCCGTCGGGCAAATCCTGGGCATCATGGCCCGCACGCCGGCGGCGAGCCTGCCCTTGCAGGACGGCCTGCCCACGGCCGACTGGCTGCACACCTACGCCGAAGCTTCGCGCCTGGCCTTCGCCGACCGCGCCCAGTACGTGGCCGACCCCGACTTCGTTGCGCCCCCGGCCGGCAACTGGCTGAGCCTTCTGGACCCGGCCTACCTGGCCCAGCGCGCCCAGTTGATCGGCGCTCAGGCCAACAAGACCCCCAAGGCCGGTGCGCCGGGTGGCGTCAAGATGGCCTACGCGCCCATGCCCGACCAAACCGAATACGGCACCAGCCACATCAGCATCGTCGATGCCCACGGCAACGCCCTGGCCATGACCACCACCATCGAAGACGCCTTCGGGTCGCGCCAGATGGTCAAGGGTTTTCTGCTCAACAACGAACTCACCGATTTCAGCTTCACGCCCACCAGCGCCGACGGCCAGCCCATTGCCAACCGCGTGCAGCCCGGCAAGCGGCCGCGCTCGTCCATGGCGCCTTCGCTGGTGTTTGACAAGGCCAATGGCCAGCTGGTGATGAGCGCTGGCAGCCCCGGCGGCGCGCTCATCATCCACTACACCGCCAAGACCCTGCACGGCGTGCTGAACTGGGGCCTGCTGCCACAACAGGCCATCAACCTGCCCAACTTTGGCGCCACCGGCGCGCCCACGGTGCTGGAGGAAAAACGCTTCCCTGCCGCCACGGTGAACGCGCTCAAGGCCCGTGGCCACGAAGTGCGTGAGGTGAACATGACCAGCGGCCTGCAAGGCATTGCGCGCGGTCAGGCCCACGGCCAGCCCGTGTGGTGGGGCGGCGCCGACCCCCGCCGCGAAGGTGTGGTGATGGGCGACTGACGCACTCCACAAACCACGCCATGGAACAACGCACCCCCACAGAACTTGCGCGCGAGACGGTTCGCCAACTGACCACGCGCAAGCTGCCGCCCACGCCCGACAACTACCAGCGCATCTGGCATGAAATTGCCGGCACGCGCCCCGCCCGGCCGTTTCCCACCGAGCAGATGATGGGCCTCGCACAAGCACTGCCCACCACCACACCGGCTCAGCGTCGTGTGCAGATGCAGGTTGAGAAAGCGGTCAGCCAGTGCAACTGGAGCGGTGTGGAAAAGGCGCTGGTGGACTACGCCGCCCTGCCCCAACCGCTGGCACAACCCGGCACCCTGGCCACACGGCCCCCACCGGTTGCACACGCAGCCGCAGGCGACAGCCTGGCACCCGATCTGTTGGAGCAAATGGCCAGGCTGGTGGACAACACCCTGCCGGCGCTGGGCAAAGACGACCAGCGCATCAACGAACTGGCCGACAAGCTCACGCAGTACCTGCGCCAGCCCGACTGCGACCCGACGGTGCTCAAGCCCATGCTGAGCAACTTCAGCTACCGGCTGTCCTTCTCAGCCGAGGAGCAAGGGGCCATTCGCAACACCCTGCTCAGCCTGCTGCACCTGGTGTTTGAAAACATCGCCGAGCTGAGCCTGGACGACCGCTGGCTGCATGGTCAGGTGGAGGCACTCAAGGGGGCCACACAACCGCCGCTGGCACTCAAGCGCCTGGAAGACGTGCAAAGCCGCCTGCGCGACGTGATCCACAAACAGGCCGAGGTCAAAGCCCAGACCCTGGCCGCGCAGCAGGACATGAAGGACATGCTGGCCGCCTTCATCGAACGTCTGGCGCGCATGACCGAACACAGCAGCGGCTTCACCAACAAGCTGGACAAGTGCGCCAAACAGCTGGAAAGCGCGGGCAACCTCAGCGAAATTGCGCCTGTGCTGCAAGAGGCCATTGCCGCCTCGCGCGCCATGGCCACCGACGCCCAGCGCGCCAGCGAAGAGTTGCGCGAACTGCGCACCAAGGCGGAACAGGCCGAATCGGAGGTGATGCGCTTGCAGCAGCAACTGGAACACGCCAGCACCCAGATGCGGCACGACCCGCTGACCGGCGCCCTCAACCGCAAGGGGCTGGACGAGGACCTCAAGCGCGAGCTGGCGCGTTCGCGTCGCCTCGACACCCCCATGTGTGTGTCCCTGCTCGACATCGACGACTTCAAGAAGATCAACGACGCCCACGGCCACGACACCGGCGACGCGGCCCTGGTGCACCTGGCCCATGTGGCGCGCCAGGTGCTGCGCCCACAAGACACGGTGGCCCGCTACGGTGGCGAGGAGTTTGTGATCGTCATGCCCGACACCGCGCTGGAGCAAGGCGTGGAAGCCATGACGCGCCTGCAACGCGAGCTGACCAAACGCTTTTTTCTCGAAGGCAACGAACGCCTGCTGATCACCTTCAGCGCCGGTGTGGCCCAGATGGCGCCCGACGAACAAGGGGCCGACGCCATCAAACGCGCGGACCAGGGCATGTACCTGGCCAAACGCAGCGGCAAAAACCGCGTTGTGGCGGTCTGACACCGGGCGCCCCACCTTGGCGTGGCGAGAGGGCGCGACAGGTTCGCCTCAGGTCACCGGCGCCGGGTTGAACAACACCAGGTCGTTGTGCAGGCCCCACTTCTCGGCCCAGGTTTTTTCGCCGCTGGCCACGGCCAGCATGTGGTGGAACAACTCCCAGCCGAGGTCGTCAATGGTGGCCTCGCCGCTGGCGATGCGCCCGGCGTTGATGTCCATCAGGTCGTGCCAGCGGCGCGCCAGGTCGTTGCGGGTGGCCACCTTGATGACGGGGCATTCGGCCAGACCGTAGGGCGTGCCCCGGCCGGTGGTGAACACGTGCAGGTTCATGCCGGCAGCCAGTTGCAGCGTGCCGCAGATGAAGTCGCTGGCCGGGGTGGCGGCAAAGATCAGGCCTTTTTGTGTCACTTTCTCGCCGGGGGCGATGACGCCGTGGATGGGGCCGTTGCCGCTCTTCACGATGGAACCCATGGCCTTTTCGACGATGTTGGACAGGCCGCCCTTCTTGTTGCCCGGTGTGGTGTTGGCGCTGCGGTCGGCCTGGCCACGGGCCAGGTAGGCGTCGTACCAGCCCAGCTCGCGCACGATGGCCGCGGCCACCTCGGGTGTGGCCGCGCGGCGGGTGAGCTGGTCCACCGCGTCGCGCACCTCGGTGTTCTCGCTGAACATCACGGTGGCGCCGGCGCGCACCAGCAGGTCGGTGGCAAAACCCACCGCCGGGTTGGCGGTGACGCCGGAGAAAGCGTCACTGCCGCCACACTGCACGCCCACCACCAAGTCACTCACCGGGCAGGTTTCGCGCTGACGGGCGTTCAAGCGTTCCAGATGGGTCTTGGCCTGCGTGAGGATGCTGTCGATCATCGACATGAAGCCCACGTGTTTGTCGTCCTGCAGGCAAACCACGTCCGGGCCCTGGCGCTCGTCGCTGATCAGGATGCTGCCCGGCGGCAGCAGGCGCTCGGGCTGCAGCTTCTCGCAGCCCAGGCTGAGCACCATCACCTCGCCCCCAAAGTTGGGGTTGCTCACGAGGTTGCGCACGGTGCGGATGGGGATGATGGCGTCGGGCGCGTCGATGGCCACGCCACAACCGTAGCTGTGTGTGAGGCCCACCACGCCGTCCACGTTGGGGTACTCCGGCAGCAATTCCTTCTTGATGCGTTCGACAGCAAATTCGAGCACGCCCGCCACACACTGCACCGTGGTGGTGACGGCCAGCAGGTTGCGGGTGCCCACGCTGCCGTCGGTATTGCGGTAGCCCTGGAAGGTGTGGCCGGCCAGCGGCGGCAGATCGGCCGGCGGCTGGGGCGCGGGCAGGTTGTCCAGGCTGCGCGCGCCGGGCATCACCAGGCGCTGCTCGTTGACCCAGCCACCTGCGGGAACGTCCACCGCCGTGTGGCCGATGACCACGTTGTAGCGGCGCACTTCGGTGCCGGCAGGCAGCTCGGTGAGCGCCACCTTGTGACCCTGGGGCACGGCGTGCACCAGCGTGGGCCCGCCGGGCAAGGCCGTGCCCACGGGCAGGCCCCCGTCGTTGACCACCACGGCCACGTTGTCGTTGGGGTGGATGCGGATGGTGCGGGGGATCGTGGGGATGGTCATGGAAAACGTGGGGTTCACTGGAGGGCGTGGTCTGACTCAGGGCGCGCGTGCTGGCAGGCGCTCTCCTGCCAGGCCGGCGCGCAGGTTGGCCAAGGTGAGGTCGGCCATGGCCTGTCGCGTTTCATGTGTGCCGCTGGCCATGTGAGGGGTCAGCACCACCTGGTCCAGGGCCAGCAAGGCCTCGGGCACGTGGGGTTCGTCGTCGAACACGTCGAGCGCGGCGCCGCCCAGGCTGCCGTTTTTCAGGCCGGCGATCAGCACGGCCTCATCCACCACGCTGCCCCGCGCCACGTTGACCAGCAGCCCCTTGGGGCCCAGGGCAGCCAAGACATCGGCGTTGATCAGCTGGCGCGTGTCGGCGCTGGCGGCCACGGTGAGCACCAGAAAGTCGGCCCACTCGGCCAGCGCCAGCAGCGACGGCTCGTGGCGCCAGGCCACACCGTCCACCGGGCGGCGGTTGTTGTAGGCGATGTCCATGTCGAACCCCGCCGCGCGGCGGGCCACGGCCTGGCCGATGCGGCCCAGGCCCACGATGCCCAGCCGCTTGCCACTGACGCGCGTGGTGACCGGGAAGCGCCCTTGTTGCCAGGCACCTCGGCGCACAAAACGGTCGGCCGCCGCGATCTGGCGCGCGCCGTCCAGCAGCAAGCCCATGGCGAGATCGGCCACGCAGTCGTTGAGCACGTCGGGTGTGTAGCCCACGGGCAGGCCACGGGCGCGGCAGGCGTCCAAAGGCAGCTTGTCCAGCCCAACGCCGAAAGACGACACCACGCGCAAGCTGGGCAGTTGGTCCAGCCAAGCCACCGGCAGGCCCACGGGCGCGGAGGTCACCACCGCTTGCACACGCGCGGCAGCGGTCGGGTCGCCCAGCGGCGTCGGTGCGCCGATATCCTGCGCGCGCAACAGCTCGTGTTGTTCGCGCAGCGCGGCTTCCAGCGCCGGCATCAGCGGGCCCACTTGCAACAGCGTCGTCCGGCTCATGGGTTCAGCGCACCAGGCAAGGTCGCTTGTTGTCAAAGGTCCAGCCCGGGATCAGGTACTGCATGGCCATGGCGTCGTCGCGCGCGCCCAGGCCATGTTGTTGGTAGAGCTGGTAGGCCTTCTCGACCTCGGCCATGTCGATCTCTATGCCCAGGCCGGGCTTCTTCGGCACCTGCACGTAGCCACCTTCGATCTTCAGCGGGTCTTTGGTCAGGCGCTGTCCGTCCTGCCAGATCCAATGGGTGTCGATGGCCGTGACCTTGCCCGGTGCGGCCGCGCCCACGTGGGTGAACATGGCAAGCGAAATGTCGAAGTGGTTGTTGGAGTGTGAGCCCCAGGTCAGGCCCCAGTCGCGGCAGGTTTGCGCCACGCGCACGCTGCCCGCCATGGTCCAGAAGTGGGGGTCGGCCAGTGGGATGTCCACGCTTTGCAGCGCCAGCGAATGGGCCATCTGGCGCCAGTCGGTGGCCACCATGTTGGTGGCCGTGGGCAGGCCGGTGGCGCGGCGGAATTCGGCCATCACCTCGCGGCCACTGAAGCCGTCTTCGGCGCCACACGGGTCTTCGGCGTAGGCCACCACGCCGCGCATCTTCTGGCCCAGCCGGATGGCGTCTTTCAGCAGCCAGCCGCCGTTGGGGTCCAGCGTGACACGGGCTTCGGGGAAACGCTCGTGCAGAGCGGTCACGGCCTCGACCTCGGCGTCCCCCGCGAGCACACCGCCCTTGAGCTTGAAGTCCTGGAAGCCGTAGCGTTTTTGCGCCGCCTCGGCCAGGCGCACGATGGCCTCGGGGGTCATCG
>NZ_JBHTBZ010000020.1:0-198462 GCF_042665235.1 Hydrogenophaga defluvii
GGCCGCCGTGACGGTGGCCGTGGTGGCCGTGGCGGTCAGCGCGATGCGGGACGAGACGGCGGCCGCGAAGGTGGCCGTGACGGTGCACGAGAAGGTGGTCGAGGCGGCCGTGGCCCGCGCCCCGAAGGCAGCGAGCGCGGCAACGCCGAAGGCCGTCGCAGCGAAGGCCGCGGTGAAGAACGTGGGGCACGCGGCAACCGAGGTGGCCGTGGCGGCCAACGTGACGGCCAGCGCGAAGGTGCCCGCGAACAACAGGAACTGGGCGCTGTGGCCCAGGCGACCGTGAACGACAACGTCGCGATCGAAGCAGCGGTGGACAGCACCAGCGATGCACCGCGCCGCGAGCGCAGCGAACGTGGTGGTGAACGTGGCGAAGGCGCCCGCCGCGAGCGTGGTGGCCGCCGCAACGAACGCCGCCCCGCCGACGACACCGCCGAAGGCAATGCACAAGTGGCCAGCGACAACAGCGCCGCCACCGATGGCGCCGCTGCCGATGCCCCACAAGACGGCCAGGAACCGGCTCGCAATGGTGGTCAGCGCCGCAGCCGCGACCGCTACGGCCGCGAACGCCGTGGCCGAGGTGACAGCGCCGACGCAAGCCAGGGCGACAGCCCGGTTGCCTCCACCGAGGTGGCCAGCGAAGGCGCCGACACTGCATCGCCGGCTGCCCCGGCTGTGGACATCGACGCACCGGTGCGGAGCTACTTCACCCGGACCCAGGCGGCCGAACCGGTGTCGGTCGCGTCGGATGAGGTGGCGGCTGAACAGCCCACCGACACCGCGCCCCAGACCGAAGCCCCCGCGCACCAACCGCGACCCGCGCCTGTCGAGAAAACCGTCGCAACGCCTGCCGTGGCGCCAGTGGCCGAAGCGGGCCTGCCCAAGGTGCAGCCGTTCACACTCGAAATCGACGCACTGGCCAGCATCGCCCAAGCTTCTGGGCTGGTGTGGGTGCATTCCGATGGCAACAAGGTGCAGCAAGCACAGGCCGCCATCGCTGCCGAGCCCAAGCCCATCCACGTGCCGCGCGAGCCCAAGTCCGTGGTGGCCATGGACGACGGCCCGCTGGTTCTGGTAGAAACCCGCCGCGACCTGCGCAACATGGTGTTGCCGTTTGAACAGCAGCCAACGCAGAGCGCACACTGACGCAAGCCCTGAGCCTGAAGACAGGCTTGGCCCATAAAAAAACCCGCCAATACGGCGGGTTTTTTTATGGGCGGTTCCGGGTGTTGATGTCGAGAGACGATTAAACGGTTTGAGCGGCTTTTCTCCAGGCCACCTGCGCTGCCGTGGCGTCGCCCCGCTCCTCGGCCAACAGCGCCAGGCCACACCACGTCTGGCGCAACAGCTCGGCGTCGACCAAGCCGGTGCTGGCCTGAGACAACAGCTGTGCCGCTTTGCCCCACAGCTGACGCTGCAGGCAGACGTGCCCGCCCAGGTACTGCAGGAACGGATCGTTGGGCAGTTGGCGCTGCATCTGCTCGATGCGTGCGAGCCAGCCGGTGTCGTTCACATCCATGCGACGTGCGAGCACCTTGACCAAGCGGGCGCGCCAGTGGGCATCCAGCGCCGCGTATTGAGACCACACGCCCAGCACCATGTCCCGCGCCACGAGAGCCGCTTCATCGGCCCCGCCGTCAGGTGAGCCCCCATCCCGCCCCTGGGAGGCAGCAAGGGCATGCAGGCGTTCTGCCGCCGCGATCGCGAGTTCCGGCATGGCCTGTTCGGTCGGGTCCAGCTGACGCCAGATGGCCTGCAGCTGCGGCAGGTCGCGCGCGCCTTTGAACGCATCGAGCACCAACCCCCGCAACACGGCGGGTGCGGCGTCGCTGGAGAAGGCCCGGTGTTTGGCCAGCACACGGGCCATCTCAAGCGCGGCCGTCGCATCACGCTGCATGCGCGCCACACGCAAGCGCAGGCGCAGCGCCACAATGCGGCGCGCCGCGCCTTGTGGCAGTTCGCCCAGCCACGCGGCAGCGGCGTTGGCATCGCGGTCTTCCACCGCCCAGCGGGCCGCGCGCAACAGCGCACCTTCGCGGGTTTCGTTGCCCTGGCGCACCAGACCCGGCGCGATCGCCAAACGCTGGTGGTGGTCGCGGGTGTCGCGGTTCTGCAAAGCGTGGGCACTTTCAGCCACCAGCAGGTGCGCCAGCGCCGTCAACTGGCCGTGCCGGGGCAGGTCGTGGTCGGGCAACTGTTTCAGGTGATCCAAGGCCTCTTGGGCAGCGGTCTGGGCGCGCACAAAACGCCCGGCAAGCTGGTTGGACAAGGCGTCCATGACGCCCGACATCGCGGCGCGCTCAAGCTGCCGCGCGCGCCAGCGCCGGGCCCGCCCGGGCATGGCGGCCAGGCTGCTGGCGCCGCGCCAGCTCAGGTGCAGCAACACAAACACGGCCGCCACGCCAAACAGCACCAGGTTGAAGGACAGGTCGATGCGGTAGGGGGGCCAGAACACCGTCACACTGGCGTGGTTCTGCCCCACCAGCAAGGCCAGCGCCACGGCCACCGCCGCCCATGCCAGGAACCAGAACACATGACGGAACATCGGCGTGCCTCTCTCAGCGGCCGCCGGCCGCCGTGGCCAGAGCGGCCAGCGTCTCGGTCGGTCGAGGCAGGTCGGTCGAAGTCATCTCCGACTGCACCTGCGCCAGGGCCTTGAGCACGTGGCGCGTGGGCGCCGCCTCTTCGTCAAAGTAGCGTCGCACGGCGGCGGAAGCGGTCAGCACATCGGCCTGGGCCTGCGGAATCTGACGCGCCAGCAGCGCCAGACGGGCATTGAGCAGCTGCATTTTGAGGTTTTGCCGCAGCATGAAGGCTTGTTCGGGCGCCAGCAACAGGGCCTCTGGCTGATCGATGCGGGTGACCCGCAGCAGGTCGCTGGCTTCTTCTCGCACATCGGCCCACACACGGGTCCACAGCACTTCAGCGGTATGGCGCACGCGCGCCCACCAACCTGGGTCCATGGCAGGTTCCGCCGGCAGATCTGCCACCTCGCGCCGCGCCGCGCCAGCCGGTGGCACAGGCCGCCCGAGCGCACCCACCGCGTTTGCCATGGGCAATTCGTCCACCACCTTGATCAACTCATCCAGGCGGTTGGCCAAGGCCGGAATGTCGGTCAAGGCCGCGCCCTTGATGCGCTCGATGTCACGTGCAATGGCCCGCTGCACCGGGTTGAGGCGGGGTTGCACGGCCCGCGAAATGCGGTTGTCGGCCGACTGCAATGCCGAGATGAGCAGTTGCGCGCTGCCGGTGAGCTGGGCCTGCTGCTGGGCCAGTTTGAGGGTGGATTCCAGCTCCTGCACCAGGTGGTCGTCGCGCGATCGGGACACGCTGACCATCAGCTCTTCCAGCTGGCTGCGCTGCAGACTCACTTCGGAGAGCCGCACTTCGGCCACGCTCAGGCGCGCCTGCAATTCCTGGAACTGTGATTCGGTTTCGGTGGCCACCGAGCGGGCGTCCTTGGCGTCGCTGGCACTTTCCGCACTCTGGCGGGCCAGTTCCTTCTGGGTCTGCTCCAGCTTTTGCCACAGGATGCCGGACATCAACAAGGCCACCAGTGCCACCACCAGGGTCAGCATGAGCAAGGCGCCGCCTGCACCGGCACTGGCGCGTGGCGCAGGAGGTCGCTCGTCGGCAACCTGGGGGCTTGAAGTGGGCGATTCGGCACTCATGTCAGGCCGATTCTAGGCGCCCTGCGGACCCGATCAGGCAGGGGACAGCGCCTCAACAACGCTTTGCACCGTGGGGCGAACGGTACACACCCGAACAAAGCCCGCTTTTTCCAGCGCCAGCGCGATGCGCGGGTGGGTGGCCATGGCCGGCGTGTGGCGCCAATCCTGCGCAGGCAGCAGCGTTTGCAGGTGCCCGACCGCTTCGCCGCTGCTGAACAGCCAGACGCTGCCATCCTCTGCCGCCAACGCCGCTTCGGCAGCCTCTTCGGCACGCCAGACGGGGCAGCGCCGTTCGTAGACCGGCAGGGCCACCACCTCGGCGCCGGCCGCCGCACATTGCTGCAACAACCACTCTCTGCCGGAAGATGCGGCCGCCACACCCTGGCTGCGCCCGCGCACCAGCAGCACACGTTTGCCCGGCCCCATTTGGGGTGCGACCACAGCCCACAGGGCCTCGGAATCGAATTGGGGCGCATCAACCGCCGGCTCGTCGATGAGATGGGCCGGCACGCCGCCGGCACGCAGCGCCTGCGCGGTGCCCGGCCCGGGGGCCCAGCAGCGCAAGTCGGTTGGCCAGCGGGCCACCACCGCCGGCAGAAAAAATCGCACCGCGTTGCCACTGACCCACATCACGGCATCAAAGCCTGCCAGCGGCGGCATCGCCACGTCAGGCATACCCGCCACATCGATCAAGGGCAGCATCAAGGTCATGAACCCGTGCTGCTCCAAAGCAGTCTGCCAAGGCCCAGCTTCATCGGCCGGGCGTGTGACGACGACGCGTTGGGCTGGCGGCTTCACCGGGCGGCGCCCGTTTCAGCCCGCGCCACCGGCGCGCAAGGCCGCAGCCACCCGGGTGCCCAATGCCTCGGCCGCAGCCAGATCAGCCAGGTCGCTCAGCACCAGGCTGTCCTGCGCACGCACCAGCGGTCCGCCTTGCGCCACGTCGCCCCAGGCGGCACGCAAGAACAAGTTGCCATCGGTCAGCACCGCGTGGGCGGCCAGTGGCATGGAGCAACTGCCGCCCATGGCACGCGACACCGCACGTTCGGCCGCCACCGCAGCCCAACTGCGGGCGTGGCACAGCGGCGCCAGCGCGGCGCGCAGCTCGGGGCGGCCCGAACGGATTTCGATGCCCAGCGCACCCTGCCCGGCCGCAGGCAACATGGTTTCGGGTTCGAACACGTGGCGGATGCGATCGCCCAGGCCCAGGCGCTTCAAGCCAGCGGCGGCCAACACGATGGCGTGGTACTGGCCTTCGTCGAGCTTGCGCAGCCGGGTGTCGAGGTTGCCACGCAGGGGTTCGATGCGCACGTCGCTGCGGCCCAGCGCGCGCAAGGCGTCCTGCAGCAGCACCTGGCGGCGCAGGCTGGAGGTGCCCACCACCGCACCCGGTGGCAAATCGGCCAGGCCGGCGCAGTGGGGCGACACCCAGGCGTCGCGTGGGTCTTCGCGCTCCATCACGGCCGCCAGCTCAAAACCAGGCGGCAACTCCATGGGCACGTCCTTGAGCGAATGCACGGCCAGGTCGGCGCGGCCATCTTCCAAAGCGGTTTCCAGTTCTTTGACGAACAAGCCCTTGCCACCCACTTTGCTTAGCGTGCGGTCCAGAATTTGATCGCCCAGCGTGGTCATGCCCAGCAAGGTCACGCTGTGGCCCTGGGCTTGCAGGCAGGCTTTGACGTGTTCGGCCTGCCACAACGCCAACCGGCTTTCGCGGGTGGCAATGGTCAGGGACAGGGGGGTGGAGGCGGGGAAGGAAGCCATGCAGAACGCCAACTTGGCGGTAACTCGGTGGTAACGGACGGGGTCGCGCGGATGCTAGCATGGCGCCCGCCCGAGCCCCCTGCCCCAACGCCCTGCGACACCATGAAGCCCACCGCCTCGACCGCCCGCCGCCCCGACAAGGACCAACCCCTGCTCGACGACATCCGCCTGCTGGGCCGCATGTTGGGCGATGTGATCCGCGAACAGGAGGGCAAGGCCGCTTTTGAACTCATCGAGAGCATCCGGCAAATGTCGGTGGCCTTCCACCGCGACGCCGACGCGGCCGCCCAGCAAGCCCTCAAACGCCTGCTCAAAAGCTTGAGCGGCGACCAGGCGGTCAGCGTGATCCGCGCCTTCACCTATTTCAGCCACCTGGTCAACCTGGCCGAAGACCGCCACCACGTGCGCCGCCGCGCCGTGCACGAACGCGCCGGCAGCCACCAGGAAGGCAGCCTGGCCATGACGCTGCAGCGCCTGGCCGCCGCCGGCATCGCCAACCACACCATCGCGGCCGAGTTGGCGCAGTGCCATGTGTCGCCCGTGCTCACGGCCCACCCCACCGAGGTGCAGCGCAAAAGCATCCTCGACGCCGAGCGTGGCATTGCGCAGTTGCTGGCTCAGCGCGAAGAGGCCGCACCGCTGGCGCGCGCCGACATCGAACTGCAAATGCGCGCCCGCGTGGCCCAGCTCTGGCAGACGCGGCTGCTGCGTTTCACCAAGCTCACGGTGAGCGACGAAATCGAGAACGCGCTGAGTTACTACGAAAGCACCTTCTTGCGCCAGATCCCGCGCCTGTACCGCGAGCTGGAGCAGCGCCTGGACGTGTCCACGCCGCTGGCCCCGTTCCTGCGCATGGGCCAGTGGATTGGCGGCGACCGCGATGGCAACCCCTTCGTGACGGCCAGCACGCTGCGCCTGGCCTTGTCGCGCCAGGCCGAGATGGTGCTGCGCCACCACCTCACCGAGGTGCACCTGCTGGGCGGCGAGCTGTCCATGTCGGCCATGCTCACCAGCGTGACGCCCGCGATGGCGGCCTTGGCCGAGCGCTCGCCCGACACCAACGAGCACCGGCAGGACGAGCCCTACCGGCGCGCGCTCACCGGCATCTACGCCCGCCTGGCCGCCACCTTGCGCGAGCTTTCTGGCGGCGAAGCGGCACGCCACGCCGTTGCCCCCCAAAACCCCTACACCAGTGCCGACGAGTTTCTGGCCGACCTGCGCACCATCGACGACTCGCTGTGTGCCCACCACGGCAGCGCGTTGGCCCAGCACCGCCTGCGCCCCTTGATCCGCACGGTCGAGGTGTTTGGCTTTCACCTCGCCACGGTGGACCTGCGCCAAAGTTCGGACCAGCACGAAATGGTGGTGACCGAGCTGCTCCAACACGCCCGCCTCTGCGCCGACTACAGCGCGCTGGATGAAAACGAACGCCAGGCCCTGCTGTTGCAATGCCTGCAAGACGCCCGTCCACTGCGTGTGCCCGGTGCCAACTACAGCGCCCATGCGCAAAGCGAGCTGGCCATCTTCGAGGCCGCGCGCGAGGGCCGTGCCCGGTACGGCGCGCAGGCGCTGCGCCACTACATCATCAGCCACACCGAAACCGTGAGCGACCTGCTGGAGGTGTTGCTGCTACAAAAAGAATGTGGGCTGATGCATGGCCTGCTGGGCGAGGACGCACGCGCCGACCTCATCGTCGTGCCCCTGTTCGAGACCATCCCCGACCTGGGGCAGAGCGATCACATCATGCGCGACTTCTACGCCCTGCCCGGCGTGTTGGCCATGGTGCAGAACGGCGGGGCACACCAATACCACGAACAGGACGTGATGCTGGGCTACTCCGACAGCAACAAGGACGGTGGCATCTTCACCAGCAACTGGTCGTTGTACCGCGCCGAAGTCGCGCTGGTCGCCCTGTTTGACCAACTCGGCAAGGCCGACAAACCGATCCGGCTTCGGATGTTCCACGGCCGTGGCGGCACGGTGGGGCGTGGTGGTGGCCCCAGCTACCAGGCCATCCTGGCGCAGCCCCCTGGCACCGTGCGTGGGCAAATTCGCCTGACCGAACAGGGCGAGGTGATCGCCTCCAAATACGCCAACCCCGACATCGGCCGGCGCAACCTGGAAACCCTGGTGGCCGCCACGCTGGAAGCCACGCTGTTGCCGCCCGCCCAGACCGCGCCCAAGACCTTTCTGGAAGCTGCCGCGCAACTGTCAGACACCAGCATGGGTGCCTACCGCGCGCTGGTCTATGGCACGCCCGGGTTCGCCGACTATTTCTTCAGCGCCACGCCCATCCGTGAGATCGCGGAGCTGCAGATTGGCTCGCGTCCGGCCTCACGCAAGGCCACACAGCGCATCGAAGACCTGCGGGCGATTCCGTGGGGCTTCAGCTGGGGCCAGTGCCGCCTGACACTGCCGGGCTGGTACGGTTTTGGTTCGGCGGTGGAGGCCTTTGTGAAGGCCGGCGGCGCGGGCGATGTGAAAAAGCGCGAGGCCTTGCTGCAGCGCATGTGCCGGCAGTGGCCGTTTTTCCGCACCCTGCTGTCCAACATGGACATGGTGTTGGCCAAGAGCGACCTGGCCCTGGCCTCGCGCTACGCCGAGCTGGTGGACAACACGCGACTGCGCAAAAAGGTGTTCAGCGCCATCGAGGCCGAGTGGCAGCGCACCGCAAAAGCGCTGGCACTCATCACCGGCGAGAAGCAGCGCCTGTCCAACAACGCCGCGCTGCAGCGCTCCATGCGCCACCGCTTCCCCTACATCGATCCGCTGCACCACCTGCAGGTGGAGCTGATCCGCCGGCACCGCCAGGGCGAAGGGGACGAACGCGTCAAGCGCGGCATCCACCTGTCCATCAACGGCATCGCGGCCGGGTTGCGCAACACGGGCTGAGCCGCGCGCGAGTGAGTCAGTGTGCGGTCTGCTGCAGCACTTCGCGCAGCGACGCGAGCTGGCGTCGCGACACGCGCAGACGCTCGTCCACACCGTGTAACGCCACCTCCCAGCCGTCGGCCTCGGCGCCGCCGCCGTGGTGGCGCTCCAGCGCACGCAGGCAGGGCCGTGCCACCAGGGCGTTGCGGTGCACGCGCACAAAACGCTCGGGGTAACGCGTTTCCAGGTCGCTGAGTGAGCCGTCGTAGATGTGGCTGCGCTCGCGCGTGCGCACGGTCACGTACTTGAGTTCGGCCTTGAGATAGACGACGTCGGTCACCGGCACACGCTCCACGCGGCCCCTGTCCTGGATCAGCAGGTGGTCCGCCGCCTCGCTGCCAGTGGCCAGGCGGGTGGCGTGCCAGCGTTGCGCTTTGTCGAGGGCCTGCTGGAGCCGGTCGCGGCGCACCGGCTTGGTGAGGTAGTCCAGCGCTTCCAGATCGAAGGCCTCCAGTGCGTGCTCGGCATGCGCGGTGACGAACACAATGGCCGGAGGCAGGGGCAAGGCCTTGATCGCCTGCGCCAGACGCAAGCCGTCCATGCCGGGCATGTGGATGTCGAGCAGAACCACATCGCACCGGGTGGTGCCCAGCGTGTCCAGCGCCTGCTGCGCATGCGCCGCCTCGCCCACCCACTCGGTGACCGGCTCGTCGCAGTCAGACAGCAGATCGCGCAGGCGCATGCGGGCCAGCGGCTCGTCGTCCACCACCAATACCTTCAGCGACATGAGTAGCTCCTTTGCATGCCCTTCCTCCCCTTCCTACTTTTCATCTCAGGCCGGCAGCTCCAGCCGCACCCGGAAGACCCCATCACGCAGGCTGTGACGAAACTGCCCCTCGACATCATGCAGCAAAGCCAGGCGTTCGCGCACATTGGCCAGCGCCAAACCATGACCGGGTGCACCACTGCCCGCCGGCACGGTGTTGGACACTTTGATCACCACCACCGCGCCACGGCGTTGTGTGCTGATGTGCAATTGGGCCCCCTCCGGGCTCGGCTCCACACCGTGTTTGACCGCATTCTCCACCAGCGGCTGCAGGATCAGCGGCGGCAACCGGGCGGCATCGGCCAGGGGATCAATGTCCCACACCACCCTCAGTCGCTCACCAAAACGCACCTGCTCGATGGCCAAATAACGCCGCGCCAAGTCAATTTCCTGAGCCAGTGGCACCGCTTGCCCCTGGTCGGTGAGGGCGTGGCGGAACAGTTCACTCAGGTCTTCCAGCAAAGCTTCAGCCTGTTTGGGTTCTGCACGCACCAGGGCGATGGCGCTGTTGAGCGTGTTGAACAAAAAGTGGGGCCGTATGCGCGACTGCAACTCGACCAGCCGCGCCTGCGTACCGGCCGGCATCGTGGCCTTGGCCCGCCAAACCAGGCCAGCCAGCAGCACCAACGCCATCAAACCACCGCCTGCGGCACTGCCCACCCAAGGCACCACCAGCAGCAGCCCGGACCACGCCAACAAGCCACATCCGGCCAAACCCGCCAGGGCGCCCAGGACGCCAGCCACCAGCCACTGGGCGGTCATGGGCCAGCTTGAAAACAGCCGCCGCCCCCCACAAGCCATCAACAACCACAACAAGGTGGCAGGCAGGGTGCCCGCCGTCAACAGCGCGGTGGACATCAACCAGGCTTGCGGCGCAGGCGCCACAAACATCACGCCCACGGCTGTGACCGCCTGCACAAACAGCACCGCGCGCAGCACCACACCGAGTTGGCAGACGTCCCATGCCAGTGGGCGTGCCGGTGCACCGTGGTCTGGAACCGCCGCTGCCACCCCCGGTCGTGGCAGGTCGGCGAAGGTCGATAAAATTTGCGAATCGTTCATCCGGGCCCAAACAGGTCATTTCAGAGGACGCGCGCCGCCCGCAGCTTGCGCGCAACCCCAGCACACACCATGTCTTCCAACCAACTCGACACCAAATCCCAAGCCTGGTCGGCCCTATTCTCCGAGCCGATGAGCGACTTGGTCAAGCGCTACACCGCCAGCGTGTTCTTTGACAAACGCCTGTGGCTGGCCGACATCACGGGCAGCCTGGCGCACGCCGAAATGCTGGCCGCTCAGGGCATCATCGCTGCAGCCGACCGCGAGGCCATCGAGCGTGGCATGGCGCAGATCCGCCAGGAAATCGAGTCGGGCAGCTTTGAATGGAAGCTGGACCTCGAGGACGTGCACCTCAACATTGAAGCCCGCCTGACCCAGCTGGTGGGTGATGCCGGCAAACGCCTGCACACCGGCCGCAGCCGCAACGACCAGGTGGCCACCGATGTGCGCCTGTGGCTGCGCGGCGAGATCGACCTCATCACCACACTGCTGGACGACCTGCAAAAAGCCTTGGTGGATGTGGCGGAACAGAACGTGGACGTCATCCTGCCCGGTTTCACCCACCTGCAGGTGGCGCAACCAGTGAGTTTTGCCCACCACCTGCTGGCCTATGTGGAGATGTTTGCGCGCGACGCCGAGCGCCTGGGCGACGTGCGCCGCCGCACCAACCGCCTGCCCCTGGGCAGCGCCGCGCTGGCCGGCACCACCTACCCGCTGGACCGCGAAAGGGTGGCGCGCACCCTGGGCATGGTCGACGAGCAAGGCGTGGCACAGGTGTGCCAGAACAGCCTGGACGCGGTGAGCGACCGCGACTTCGCCATCGAGTTCAGTGCCGCCGCCTCGCTGATCATGGTGCACATCAGCCGCTTCAGCGAAGAGCTGATTGTCTGGATGAGCCAGAACTTCGGCTTCATCAAAATCGCCGACCGCTTCACTACCGGCTCGTCGATCATGCCGCAGAAGAAAAACCCCGATGTGCCCGAACTCGCACGCGGCAAGACCGGCCGGGTGGTGGGCCACCTGATGGGCCTGATCACGCTCATGAAGGGCCAGCCCCTGGCCTACAACAAGGACAACCAGGAAGACAAGGAGCCGCTGTTCGACACGGTGGACACCTTGAAGGACACGCTGCGCATTTTTGCCGAGATGGTGGGTGGCCAGGTGAACCCGGCCACCGGCGCCAAGGAAGGTGGCATCACCGTGAACGCCGTCGCCATGGAAGAAGCCGCCAAACGTGGCTACGCCACCGCCACCGATCTGGCCGACTACCTGGTGAAAAAGGGCCTGCCCTTCCGCGATGCCCACGAAACCGTGGCGCACGCTGTCAAGGCCGCCACCAGCCATGCCTGCGATCTGTCGGAACTGCCCCTGGCGGTGCTGCAGGGTTTCCATCCCAGCATCGAAAAAGACGTGTACGACTGCCTGAGCCTGCAAGGCTCGCTGCACGCACGCAACACCCTGGGTGGCACGGCGCCCACGCAGGTGCGCCAACAGCTGGCACGGCACCGGGCGCGCCTGGGCTGAGTTTTTGACCTGCATCAACGCCAGGCGCCGTGTCTGGCACTACCCTCCAGCGCCATGAGCACCGCTACCGCATCACCCTCACTCACCTGGTCCACCGAACTGCACACCGGTGACGGCCGCATGGACGACACCCATGCCGAGTTCGTCGAGCAGCTCAATACCCTGCTCGCCACCCCGGCCGACCAGCAACTGCCGCTGTACCGCGCCTTTCTGGCGCACACACAAGACCACTTCGACCAGGAAGACCGCTGGATGGTGGCCACCGGCTTCACCGCCGACAACTGCCACGCGGGCCAACACGCGAGCATCCTGGAAACCATGCGCGCCGTGGAGGAGCACTTCCTCAAAGGCGACCAAGAGATCATCACCCGCCTTGCAGAAGCATTGGCCGAGTGGTTCCCTCAGCACGCCGCCAGCATGGACGCCGGCCTGGCCATGCACCTGCGCAACGTGCAGTTCGACAGCCGCACCGAAACCCTGGCCGACCCCAGCGCCATCCGCCCCGCCACCATGAGCGGATGTGGCAGCGTGAGCTGCAGTTAAGCCACTTGCCATCGGGCAGGCGGACCCGAGCCAATTTTTTTCACGGCCCGGTTGCCGGCTTTCACACCCGGCCCAGGGCGCGCTCCGCTACCATTCGCGCCACACCCAAGAGGAGACCCGCGAATGACCGTCATCACCAACATCGAAGACCTGCGCGTGCTGGCCGAGAAGCGCGTGCCGCGCATGTTCTACGACTACGCCGACTCGGGCAGCTGGACCGAGGGCACCTACCGTGCCAACGAAGGTGACTTCCAGCCCATCAAGCTGCGCCAGCGGGTGGCGGTGAACATGGAGAACCGCAGCACGGCGGTGAAGATGGTGGGTGTGGACGCCAAGATGCCCGTGTCCATCGCACCTGTGGGCCTCACGGGCATGCAGCACGCCGACGGTGAAATCCACGCAGCGCGAGCGGCCGAGAAGTTTGGCATCCCGTTCACCCTGTCCACCATGAGCATCTGCTCCATCGAGGACATCGCCAGCCACACGTCGTCGCCCTTCTGGTTCCAGCTCTACATGATGCGCGACCGCGACGCGATGGCGCGCATGATCCAGCGCTGCAAGGACGTCAAGTGCTCGGCCCTGGTGCTGACGCTCGACTTGCAGGTGATTGGCCAGCGCCACAAAGATTTGAAGAACGGCCTCACCGCCCCACCCCGCCCCACCATCGCCAACATCATCAACCTGATGACCAAGCCCCGCTGGTGCTTAGGGATGGCCGGCACGCGCCGCCACACCTTCGGCAACCTGGTCGGCCATGTGAAGGGCGTGAGCGACATGAACTCGCTGGCTTCGTGGACCAACGAGCAGTTCGACCCGCGCCTGAGCTGGGCCGATGTGGAATGGGTGAAGCAGCAGTGGGGCGGCAAGCTCATCCTCAAGGGCATCATGGAGGTGGAGGACGCGGTGCTGGCGGCCCAGCACGGTGCCGATGCCATCGTGGTGAGCAACCACGGCGGGCGCCAGTTGGACGGTGCGCCCAGCAGCATCCACGCCCTGCCCGCCATCGTGGACGCCGTGGGCGACAAGCTCGAAGTGTGGATGGATGGCGGCATCCGCAGCGGACAGGACGTGCTCAAGGCCTGGGCCCTGGGCGCACGCGGCACCATGATCGGTCGTGCCATGGTCTATGGCCTCGGCGCCATGGGCGAAGCCGGCGTGACCAAGGCGCTGCAGATCATCCACAAGGAGTTAGACGTGAGCATGGCCTTCTGTGGCCACACGCAGCTGCAGAACGTGGACAAGTCCATCCTGGTGCCCGGCACCTACCCTGTGCCACGCTGACCTCCAACGGCCCATAAAAAAACCCGCAGGTCCTGAAGACCTGCGGGTTTTTTGTTGTCATCCTGAAAAGGTTCAGGCCTTCACGCTGGCCAGTGCGGCGTTGAAGGTGGCGCTGGGGCGCATCACCGCGTCCAGCTTGCTGAAGTCGGGCTTGTAGTAGCCGCCAATGTCCACCGGTTTGCCCTGCACAGCCGCCAGTTCGGCCACGATGGTCTGCTCGTTGTCGGTCAGGGCCTTGGCCAGGGGCGCAAACTGGGCGGCCAGGGCCGCGTCTTCGGTCTGCTCGGCCAGGGCCTGGGCCCAATACATGGCCAGGTAGAACTGGCTGCCCCGGTTGTCGAGCTGGCCGGTCTTGGGGCTGGGGTTTTTGTTGTTGTCCAGCAGTTTGCCGGTGGCGGCGTCCAGCGTCTTGGCCAGGATTTTGGCCTTGTTGTTGCCAGTCTTGAGACCCAGGTCTTCCAGGCTCACGGCCAGGGCCAGGAACTCGCCCAGCGAGTCCCAGCGCAGGTGGTTTTCTTCCACCAGCTGCTGCACGTGTTTGGGCGCCGAGCCGCCGGCACCGGTTTCGTACATGCCACCGCCGGCCATCAGGGGCACGATGGACAACATCTTGGCCGAGGTGCCCAGCTCCATGATGGGGAACAGGTCGGTCAGGTAGTCGCGCAGGATGTTGCCGGTGGCGCTGATGGTGTCCAAGCCGCGAATGACACGCTCCAGCGTGTAGCGCATGGCACGCACCTGGCTCATGATCTGGATGTCCAGCCCAGCCGTGTTGTGCTCGTGCAGGTACATCTTGACCTTGGTGATGAGCTGCGCCTCGTGGGGGCGGTACTGGTCGAGCCAGAACACCACCGGCATGCCGGAGTTGCGGGCGCGGTTGACGGCCAGCTTGACCCAGTCGCGGATGGCGGCGTCCTTGACCTGGCACATGCGCCAGATGTCGCCGGTCTCCACCTCCTGGCTCAGCAGCACCTCACCGGTGTTGATGTCGGTGATGTTGGCCACGCCGTCTTCGGGGATCTCGAAGGTCTTGTCGTGCGAACCGTATTCCTCGGCCTGCTGGGCCATCAAGCCGACGTTGGGCACCGTGCCCATGGTCTTGGGGTCGAAGGCGCCGTGCCACTTGCAGAAGTTGATCATCTCCTGGTAGATGCGGGCGAAGGTCGATTCGGGCATCACGGCCTTGACGTCCTTGAGGCGGCCATCGGCGCCCCACATCTTGCCGCCGTTGCGGATCATGGCAGGCATCGAAGCGTCCACGATCACGTCGTTGGGCGAGTGGAAGTTGGTGATGCCCTTGGCCGAATCGACCATGGCCAGCTCGGGACGGCCTTCGTGGCAAGCGTGCAGGTCGCGTTTGATTTCGTCCTGTTTGCTTTGTGGCAGCGTGGCGATCTTGTTGTACAGATCGACCATGCCGTTGTTGACGTTGACGCCCAGCTCTTTGAACAACTCGCCGTGTTTCTCGAACGCGGCCTTGTAGAAGATGCGCACGCAGTGACCAAACACGATGGGGTGCGAGACCTTCATCATGGTGGCCTTGACGTGCAGCGAGAACATCACGCCCGTCTTGTGCGCGTCTTCGATTTCCTTTTCATAGAAGTCCAGCAAGGCCTTCTTGCTCATGAACATCGAGTCGATGACCTCGCGGTCCAGCAGCGACACCTTTGGCTTGAGCACGATGCTCTTGCCACTTTTGGTGATCAACTCCATCTTCACGTCGCGCGCGCGGTCCAGGGTCATGGACTTTTCGCCGTGGTAAAAGTCGCCGGCGTGCATGTGAGACACGTGCGAACGCGACGCCTGGCTCCACTCGGCCATGCTGTGCGGGTTCTTGCGCGCGTATTCCTTCACCGCCTTGGGTGCGCGGCGATCGGAGTTGCCTTCGCGCAGCACCGGGTTGACCGCCGAGCCGATGCACTTGTTGTAGCGCGCCCGGATGTCTTTTTCCTTGTCGTCCTTCGGGTTCTCGGGGTAATCGGGAATGGCGTAGCCCTTGGCCTGCAACTCCTTGATGGCGGCCAACAGCTGCGACACCGACGCGCTGATGTTGGGCAGCTTGATGATGTTGGCGTGGGGCTTGAGTGTGAGCTTGCCCAGCTCGGCCAGGTTGTCGGGCGCACGCTGCTCTTCGCTCAGGAACTCAGGGAACTGACCGAGCACGCGGCCGGCCACCGAGATGTCGCTGGTCTCCACGTTCACGCCGGCGGGCGCGGCAAAGGTGCGGATGACCGGGAGGAAGGCGCTGGTCGCCAGCAGCGGCGCTTCGTCGGTCAGGGTGTAGATGATGGTGGATTGCTGGGAACTCATCTCGGTTGTCCTGATGTGGTTGTGAGAAAAAAACCACCGGCCCAGGGGGCGGCCGGTCCAAACGTCTGACAGTGCACGATTTTGCTTTCTGCGCTCTGACCTGCCACCGGTTTTTCCCCTGATTTTCCCGCCATGCAAAATTCCTTCTCAAAATTTGGCGGATTTTTGACCCAGCGCAGGACCGGCCGCCCGCGCCAGGCACAAAAAAGCCCGGTGCTGGGCCGGGCTCTTGGGTTGTCACGGTGGACAGTGGTCAGGCGAAATTGGCCTCGGCAAACGACCAGTTGACCAGCTTGTCGAGGAAGGTCTCGACAAACTTCGGACGCATGTTGCGGTAGTCGATGTAGTAGGCGTGTTCCCACACGTCCACGGTCAACAGGGCCTTGTCGGCGGTGGTCAGCGGGGTGCCAGCGGCGCCGGTGTTGACGATGTCCACCGAGCCATCGGCCTTCTTGACCAGCCAGGTCCAGCCCGAACCGAAGTTGCCCACGGCGCTCTTGACGAAGGCTTCCTTGAAGGCGGCGTAGCTGCCCCACTTGGCGTTGATGGCAGCGGCCAGCGCGCCGGTGGGTTCACCACCGCCAGCGGGCTTCATGCAGTTCCAGAAGAAGGTGTGGTTCCAGATCTGGGCGGCGTTGTTGTAGATGCCACCGCTGGACGTCTTGACAATCTCTTCCAGGGTCTTGCTCTCGAACTCGGTGCCCTTTTGCAGGTTGTTCAGGTTGACCACATAGGCGTTGTGGTGCTTGCCGTGGTGGAACTCCAGGGTTTCCTGGGAGTAGTGCGGGGCCAGAGCGTCAATCGCGTAGGGCAGCGCGGGCAGGGTGTGTTCCATCAGGTGATCCTCTCGTGTTGTGGTGGTCAGAAAAACCGCATTGTAGGCAGAGCTGATGACCTCAGTGCCTTGCGGTCAATCGCTCGACCTTCAGACCAAGCTCACCGTCTGCCAGCACCGCACGCACCGCCTGCCCGGGTTGCGCCTGGGCCACCTGGGTGATGGCGTGGCCGGCCTCATCGGTCAGCCAGGCGTAGCCCCGCTGCAAGACCAGGGCGGGGTCGAGCAGCGCCAGGGACTGGCCTGCGTGGTCCAGGCGCTGCCGGCTGCCCTGCAGGTGCCTGGTCACGCTCGGGGGCAGTCGTTCGGCCAGACGCTGGAGGCCCAGGCGCCGGCGCTCCAGCCCCAATTGCACCGCGTGCCCCAAGCTGGCTTGCAAGGCCTGCAGCTGGCGTTGGCCCTGCGTCAGGCGGCCGGAAGGGCGGCCCAGGCGCGCGCCCAGGCGGTCGAGCTGTTGCGCCCGCAGGTCCAGTCCGTCGTGCGCGGCGCGCTGCAGGCGCTCGTCCAGCCAGTCGAGTGTGGCCAGCAAATCGGCTCGCGCCGGTGCACACAACTCGGCGGCAGCGGTGGGCGTGGGCGCCCGCAGATCGGCCGCGAAGTCGCACAGGGTGAAATCGGTTTCGTGGCCGACACCACACACCACCGGCATGGGCGCACGGGTCAGGGTGCGCACCACGGCCGGGTCGTTGAAGGCCCACAGGTCTTCCAGCGAACCACCACCGCGCACCAGCAACAGCACGGCCGGCGCGCCGGTGGCGCGGTGCTGCGCAAACGCCGCATCAAGCGCCGCACACAACTCGCCCGGTGCCTGAACACCCTGCACCGAAGCAGGGAACAGCGTCACCGGCAGGTGGGGCACCCGCCGGGCCAAGGCCGTGGCCACATCGCGCAGTGCCGCCGCCCCCAGCGAGGTGACCACGCCGATGGACGTGGGCAGCGGTGGCAAGGGGCGTTTGCGGGCCGGATCAAAACAACCTTCGGCCTCCAGCTGGGCCTTGAGCCTCAGGAACTGCTCGAACAAGGCGCCCTGGCCGGCCCGACGCAAGCTCTCGACGATGAACTGCAGGTCGCCACGTGGGCCGTACACGTCCAGCCGGCCCTGCACCTCCACCAGATCGCCCTCCACGGGGCTGAAGTCCAAGCCTTGGGCCGCGCGGCGGAACATGGCGCAGCGGATCTGCCCCTGGGCGTCTTTCAGCGAAAAGTAGCAATGGCCGCTGGCCGCGCGCGCGAAGCCGGAAATTTCTCCCCGCACGGCGGCCGGGTTGAAGCGGGCCTGCAAGGTGTCCGCAATGGCACGCACAAGCGCGCCAACCGCCCAGACACGTGCGGCTGCAGCGGTGTTTTCCGCGCGAAAGCCTTCAACCATGCGGCCTCCGGGGCCAAAGCTGTCCACACATGGCGCAGTTGCTGCGATGCGGACTGCCGCACCACAGCGGCGCAGGGCATGCATCCCAAGATGTTGATTTCAAAGCGTTTTCCACTGCCAACAAAACGTTCAATGTGATTGAGACCGCACAAAATCAGGGCTGGCGGGCGGCCGGGGCTCAGTTCTTCACAAAGTTATCCACAGAAACAGTGGATGAAGGGAAGGGGTGGCAAAGGCCAGAAGGGCTTCACCGCAGCGGAGCCGGCATCCCTTCGGCGAGGGGCATGGGGTGGGCCATAATCGCTGACATTCCTGCTTGCCCGCACTCTCTGGAGCCCGCATTGCTGAACATCATACAAGCCGCCGGCTGGCCCATCTGGCCCCTGATCGCCTGCTCCGTGTTGGGCCTGGCACTGGTCATTGAACGGTTCCTCTCGCTCAAAACCGCCAAGATTGCACCCGCCAAATTGCTGGACGAAGCCATCATGGTGTCGCGCAACGGCCTGCCGGGCGCTGAGGTGGTGAACCAGCTGGAACAGAACTCGCTGTTGGGCGAGGTGTTGGCCAGCGGCTTTCGCGCCATGCAGGGCAACCCGCGCCTGAGCGAGGACGACCTGCGCGCCTTCGTGGAAAGCGCCGGTCGCCAGGCCGCTGCCAAGTTGCAGCGCTATCTCGGGGCATTGGCCACCATCGCGTCGGCCGCGCCGCTGCTGGGTTTGCTGGGCACGGTGATCGGCATGATCGAGATTTTCGGCTCGCAGGGGGCAGATGGTGGCCTGGTGCCCGGCGGTGGCAACCCCGCGCAATTGGCGCACGGCATCTCGATCGCGCTCTACAACACCGCCTTCGGCCTCATCGTGGCCATCCCGGCGCTGATCTTCTGGCGTTACTTCCGCGCCCGGGTGGACGCCTACCTGCTGCAGTTCGAACTGTCGGCCGAAGCCCTGGTGAGGCACCTGCTGGGGCTGCGGAGGTCGGCATGAACTTCCGGAACCAGAACCGCCACGGCAGCGATGAGCCCGAGATCAACCTGATCCCTTTCATCGACGTGCTGCTGGTGGTGCTGATTTTTCTGATGCTGACCACCACCTACAGCAAGTTCACCGAGTTGCAGGTGCGCTTGCCGGTGGCCGACACCGAAACACCACGCCAGCAACCGCGCGAGATTGTGGTGGCCGTGGGGCGCGACGGCCGCTACGCGGTGGACCGCCAAGGGCTGGAGAACGGCAGCGTCGAATCCCTGGCCGCGGCCCTGGCCACGGCGGCCAATGGGCGCAACGACACCGTGGTCATCGTCAGCGCCGACGCGGCCGCCAGCCACCAGTCGGTCATCAATGTGATGGATGCCGCGCGGCGCAGCGGCCTGGCGCAAATCACCTTCGCCACCCAGGGCACGGCCGCCGGCCGCTGAAGCCCCCGGTCACGTGAGCGCCGCCACCGAAAGCGCGTTGCGCCAAGCCTGGCTGGCGCGTGGCCCATTGGCCCGGTGGCTGTATCTGCCCAGCCTGCTCTACCGCAGCTTGGTGGCCGTTCGCCGGTGGCTGTACGCCACGGGCTGGAAGCAGGCCACCCGCCTGCCGGTGTCCGTGGTGGTGGTGGGCAACGTGGTGGTGGGGGGCGCGGGCAAAACGCCCACCACCATCGCCACCGTGCGCCATCTGATCGCCCAAGGTTGGCACCCCGGCGTGGTGTCGCGTGGCCATGGGCGGCACGGCACCCAGGCCATGGCCGTGCGCCCGGACAGCCAGGCCAGCGCCTGTGGCGACGAGCCGCTGCTGATCCAGCGCGCGACCGGCGTGCCGGTGTTCGTGGACCGGCACCGGGACAAAGCCGCCCAGGCCTTGCTGCTGGCACACCCCACCGTCGATGTGATCGTCTGCGACGACGGTTTGCAGCACCTCGCCCTGGCACGCGACCTGGAGATCGTGGTGTTTGACGACCGAGGCGTGGGCAACGGCTGGTGCCTGCCGGCCGGCCTGTTGCGTGAGCCTTGGCCGCGCCATAGCGGCGTGCCATGCCTCGTGCTGCACCAGCAGCGGCGCCCCGCCCAGCCTTTTTGCCCCGGCTTCGTGGCCCACCGCGCGCTGTCGAACGACGCAGTGGACGCATCGGGCGCCAGCACACCGCTGGCAGATATCGCCGCCAACCAGGCACCGGTGATCGCGCTCGCCGGCATCGCACGGCCGGAGGTGTTTTTCGACATGCTCGCCGAGGCGGGCTTGCAACTGGCCGATACATGGCCCCTGCCTGACCACGCCGACCTCGCCACCCTGTGGCCAGCCCTGCAAGCGCAGTGCCCAACGGGTGCCACCGTGTTGTGCACGGAAAAGGACGCCGTCAAACTGTGGCCCCTGCTGGACAAGACAGCACCGCGCGTGTTGGCCGTGCCGCTGGTGCTGACCCCGGAGCCGGCGTTTTTTGACGCTTTGGACGCCCAGCTATCATCCCGCCATGGACCCCAAACTCCTTGAACTGCTGGTGTGCCCCGTGACCAAGGGCCCACTCACCTTCGACCGCGACCAACAGGAGCTGGTCTCGCGCAGCGCACGCCTGGCCTACCCGGTGCGCGACGGCACCCCTATCCTGCTGGAAAACGAAGCCCGCCCCCTGAGCGACGAGGAGCTGGCGGCGTGAGTTTCACGGTGCTGATCCCGGCCCGCCTGGCCTCCACCCGCCTGCCCAACAAACCGCTGGCCGATATCGCCGGCCTGCCCATGGTGGTGCACGTGGCGCGCCGCGCGGCGCGCTCGCAGGCCAGCCAGGTGGTGGTGGCCACCGACAGCCCCGCCGTGCTCGATGCCTGCACCCAACACGGCGTGCGCGCACTGTTGACCCGCGCCGACCACCCCAGCGGCAGCGACCGCCTGGCCGAGGCGTGCGATCTACTGGGCCTGCCGGACGACGCCACCGTGGTCAATGTGCAGGGTGACGAGCCGCTGATGGACCCGGCCTTGATCGACGCCGTGGCCGCCGCCCTGGCCCAGCGCGCCGACTGTGTGATGTCCACCGCCGCCCATGCCCTGCACAGCACGGCCGACTTCACCAACCCCAACGTGGTGAAGGTGGTGCTCGACCGCCTGGGCACCGCCTTGTACTTCAGCCGCGCACCCCTGCCCTGGTGGCGCGACGGCATGACCAGCGCCTGGACGGACGGCGTGGCTGCCCTGCCCTCGCCAGCCCCCTTGCGCCACGTGGGCATCTACGGCTACCGCGCGGGTTTTCTGCGCCAGTTTCCCCGGCTGGAGCCGGCCCCCATCGAACAGCTGGAGTCGCTGGAACAGTTGCGCGTGTTGTGGCATGGCCACCGCATCGCCGTGCATGTGAGCGACACCGTGCCCGGCCCCGGCGTGGACACGCCCGAGGATCTGGAACGTGTGCGCCAGCTGATCGGCCCCCGCGCCTGAAGCCGGCCTACCCCACCTGGGCGCTGTAAGCGGCCCGCAGGCAAGCCCATGCTATCCTCGAAAAGTTGACCTTTCGGAAGCTTTTCCGAGGGATTCAGGCCGGCTGGAGACGCCTGCCGCGATTTTTGAAACTTGCACAAAGGAACGCGATGAGACTGATACTGCTGGGAGCACCGGGCGCGGGCAAAGGCACACAAGCCACTTTCATCTGCCAGAAGTACGGCATCCCCCAGATTTCCACCGGCGACATGCTGCGCGCCGCCGTCAAGGCTGGCACGCCACTGGGCCTGCAAGCCAAAGCCGTGATGGACTCGGGCGCCCTGGTGAGCGACGACATCATCATCGGCCTGGTCAAGGAACGCATCGCCCAGCCCGACTGCGCCCAGGGTTTCCTTTTCGACGGTTTCCCCCGCACCATTCCCCAGGCCGACGCCATGAAGGACGCCGGCGTCAAGCTCGACTACGTGCTCGAAATCGATGTGCCTTTCGACGCCATCATCGAGCGCATGAGCGGCCGCCGTTCACACCCCGCATCGGGCCGCACCTACCACGTCAAGTTCAATCCGCCCAAGGTGGCTGGCCAGGACGACGTGACCGGCGAGCCACTGATCCAGCGCGACGACGACAAGGAAGAAACGGTCAAGAAGCGTCTGGAAGTCTATGACGCCCAGACCCGCCCCTTGGTGGATTACTACAGCCAGTGGGCCGCCAAGGATGGGGCGAGCGCGCCGAAGTACCGCAAGATCAGCGGCACCGGCTCGGTGGAAGACATCACGGCGCGCGCCTTCGAGGCCCTGGCACGCTGAGGCTGTCGCACCGCCAAACAAACCGGCCCCGCGCCGGTTTTTTTACGCCGGACTGGAGCGCATGCCGTAGGTCTTGCCGTTCAAGAACAGGTACTCGACGCGCAACACCGGATCGCCTTTTTCGCCCGTGAAGGTGAAGCCGACCAACGCCAGCTCGGTGCCCACCCCCATTTCAGGCACCTGCCACTGCCCCACGCGGGACAGGGGCGCCAGCTCGATTTCCCACCGGCGGTCACGGCGGGTGGGCAACACCGTCTTGGCCAGCAGGCCCCGGCCATCCACCTGGGCCGACTGCGCGGGCACCGGGCGCTGCGCCAGGTCGGCGGGCAGCGCCAGCGGGGTTTGGAGTTCCAGCATCAGTTCCACATGGGGGTTGCGCCACTTGACTTCGACCGCGCGCCCGGCCAGGTAAATCGGGCGCTCCTGATCGAAGCTGCTCCAGCCGTGGTGCGCCCACGCCATGGGCACGCTGCCCACCAACCCCAGCGCACCGGTGGTGCGCAACACGTCGCGTCTGAGCATGAGGTTCTCCTTCGTCATGTGTAGCCAATCCAGCGGCCGCAGGTGAGCACCAGCAGCCAGATGATTGTGGACAGCGCCATCAGCGCGCGGGCCGTGCCGTCCAGCTTCTGCAGCGATCCGCGACCGTGGAACCAGGCGGCGTTGCAAGCGGCCAGCGTGATCAACAGCATCTTGGCTGTGAACACGCGGTTGGCCAACAGTTCCCCGGGCATGGTGCCAAACATGGTCAGGCCCGATGCGGCCGCCAGCACAAAGCCCACACCGGCCAAGGTCAAACTCAGGCGCGCCAGTGGCTCGGCGGGCAAAGTCGCGCCCAGACCGAACACGCGCAACTCCAGCAGCACGAGGTTGCCCAGCAACAGGGCAATACCCACGATATGGACCACTTCCAGCATCGGGTAGGCCCAGGGGTGGGCGGCAAGGCTGGCCAACATGCCTCAGCCCATCAGGTCGAGCACGAGGCTCAGGCGGGCCTTGACCGGCGACAAGCCCCCGGTGTCGGGCCAGGCGTCATGGGGGCCGGGCACCACCTGCCCGTAGGCACAGCGGGTGCCTCGCCGCACCACCACACCGGCGGCCTGCGCCTGCACCAGCGCGTCCTGCAGGTCGGTGTGCAGTGTGCCGTTGCCGGTGCCGGCCACCACCAGTCCCCGCAAGGGGGCGCCGGTGTCCGACGCGGCCAGCAGAGCGCGTATCAACGCGCCGTCGGCCCCGGCATGGCTGGTGACCAACTCGACGCGGGGCCAGGCGCCGTTGGCGAGCAATGGCACCAGCGCACGGCTGGGCGCGGCGGGCTCGGGCCAGGCTTGCCACACGCGCAGGCGCCCTTCCTCCACACAGCCCAGCGGGCCGGCGTCGCCCGAGTCGAAGGCGTTCAGCCGGTAGGTGTGCACCTTTTGCACGTGGCGGGCCTGGTGCACCTGACCGGCACACACCGCCACCACGCCACGCGCGCCGGGTGCCACGGCCACACACAGGGCGTCCATCAGGTTCTGCGGGCCGTCGGCCACCAGCGCCGTGGCGGGGCGCATGGCGCAGGCCAGCACCACCGGTTTGGCGGGCGACAACACGGCCTGCAGCAGCCACGCAGTTTCCTCCAGCGTGTCGGTGCCGTGGGTGACCACCACCCCGGCCACGTCCGGCCGAGCCAGGTGGTGGGCCACGCGTTCAAGCAAGGCACGCCATACCGCCGGCCCCATGTCTTTGCTGTCGATCTGGGCCACCTGCTCGGCCTCCAAGGCCCATCCGGCCAGTGCGGGCAAGCGACCCGCCATGTCGGACACGCCCGCCAACAAATCGGCCACGCTCACCTCACCGGCGGTGTAGCCCACGTTGTCACCCGCCGCCCGGGCGCGCCCGGCGATGGTGCCGCCGGTGCCCAACACCACCAGCCGCTGCGCGGGCACATGGCGGGCCGTCGGTTCGAGGGAGGCAGATGGGGTTGGGATGGGCATGTTGTCTCCGGCAATTGGCGGCGCCACCGTGGCCCGCCCGAGGCCGCACTGTAAAACACACGCACCGTGTGTTGCCGTCAACGCCCGCCACACCCCCGTGCGAAGGTGATGCCGTGGGTGATGGCTTGGTAGCGGCCGCTGGCCTTGAGCTGGCGCAGGGCGTCCGAGGTGCGTTCGGCCAGTTCGCGCCCACGTTCGGTGGGGGCAAAGGCAACGTAAACGTCCTGACGCGACACCGGGGCCATGCCGTCGTATTGCACAGCAGCGCCCAAACCCAGCGCCTGCGCGACCTTGATGCCGGTCTTCTCGTCGAGCACAAACGCATCAATGCGGCCGGCCGCCAACTTGCGCAGGTTGAGTTCGTCGGAAGCGGCGACCTCCAGCGTGAATCCGGTGGCGGCCATGACCTCGCGCGAATACGGGTAGCCGTGGGTAATGCCCACCACCTTGCCACGCAAATCGGCCAGGCTGCGCAACATAGGCGTTCCCCGGGCAGTGAACACAAAGTCCTCTTTGCAGTCGATGGATTCGGAGGTCCGCACCATGGCTTGGTGGGTCTCAAACAAGCTGTCGAGGGCCGGGAACACCGCATCGTGCTTCGAAGTCATCAGACCGCGCAGCGCACGCGGCGGCGGCATGACCTCGATGTGAAAGTGCTGGAAACCCGCGGTGGCAGCCACCTCGCGCATCAGCTCGACAAACAAACCCTCTCGGGCATTTTCCACATGGACGGGGATCGGGTAGGTGGCGAATTCGATGCGCGGTCCCCTCACCGGTGACACACCTTCCACTGGCGAGCCCGCCCAACCGCTGCCGGCCAGCAGCCAGGCCAGCAACCCAACGCCCACACGTCCCACCTTGGTGGGTGTTGGAACTCTCATGGCACTCCCTGAACAACGTGGCGAGGCGGCCCGCAATGTCCGCCCCGCACCTGCCTGCACAATACCAAGCCGCCACAGGCTTGGCAACGGCGCAGGGTGATTCAACCAGGTCGTACACTCGGCGCCCCATGGCACAGACATTGGCCTCCGCCGTTCACCACGAGCTTGTCATCAAGAAGAGCCGGTTCATTGCCTGCGTGCAGCCGATGGATGACCGCACGGGCGCGCAGGCCGCTGTGGCAGCGCTGCGTTCGCAACACCCAGGCGCGGCCCACGTGTGCTGGGCCCTGCTGGCGGGCGGCCAGTCGGCGGCGGTGGACGACGGCGAGCCCAGCGGCACGGCCGGGCGCCCCATGCTGGAGGTGTTGCGTCACCAGGATTTGGAAGGTGTGCTGGCCACGGTGGTGCGCTACTTTGGTGGCGTCAAGCTGGGTGCCGGGGGTTTGGTGCGCGCTTACACCGACGCCGTGGCGCAGGCCCTGCTGGGCGCCCACAAGCTGCCGCTGCAACGCACGCGAACCCTGGCCTGTTGTGTGCCCTACGCGCTCGAAGGCCTGGTGCGGCGCGAGCTGGACGCGGCCGGCGCGGGCCTGCTGGCCGTCGAACATGCGGCGGTCGTGACGCTGCACTTCAAACTGCCTGAAGTCGCTGCGGCGGCGCTGCAACACCGCCTCAACGAGGCAGGGCAAGGGCACCTGGCCTGGCTGCGCACACCCGAGTGACCACACCCGCGAGACCATTGCTTACGCGTCTTGCCGCCGTGCATCACATGTAAGTGAGTGGCACGCCTAGCATGAAGGCCTCCCTATTCCGACACAGGATCCCTTCCCCATGGCATTGCAATCCCCTTTCTTCGGCAAACGCGAAACGGAGACGCCTGCGGCTCGCACCATCCCCCCGACACAGGCCGGACGCATCGGCCCCCTGACCGCAACACCACCCACGCCCGCAGCCACTGTGGCGCCGCCTGAGACACCCGCGGCTGTACCCACCAAAGACAAAGACGCACGGCCCGGCGCCGACAGTCTGCTCAAGGTCGGCCCGCTGATCCACCTCAAAGGGGTGGAAATCACCGATTGCGACACCTTGTTTGTGGAAGGCACGGTGGAAGCCACCATGGACTCGCGTGTGATGGAGATCGCACCGCCCGGGCGCTTCAAAGGCGCGGCCGAGATCGACATCGCCGAAATTCACGGCCATTTCGAAGGCACGCTCACGGTGCGCGATCGGCTTGTGATCCACCCCACTGGCCGCGTCACCGGCACGGTGCGTTACGGCAAGATCAGCATCGCCGAAGGGGGGCAGCTCAGTGGTGACGTGGGCTTGCTCGCAACACCCAGCAGCCGCGCAGGCAGCACCGCAACTTGAAACGATTGCTTACCCGGTTTGCGCAAGCGCCGCGCACGTAACAGGGCCACCGCCCTAGCATGAAACCCTCGCAACCACACTGCCCCACCAGGCAGAAACGCCATGCAACACCCGTCCACCTACGCTGGCCCACGCTTCACGACACAACGCGCGCGACGCGCCATTTCGCCGATCAACGCGGCCCAGCGTGCAGGCTATGGACTCGATGCTGTGCCGGCGGCTCCGCCCACGGCACCCACCGCCAAAACGGTTGGGGCACAACCCGAGGGCTCAACGACCACCCAGGCCCATTGAGCGGGTGATCACCTCTTTCATGATCTCGTTGGTGCCGCCGTAAATGCGCTGCACGCGCGCGTCGGCATAGGCCCGCGTGATGGGGTATTCCCACATGTAGCCGTAGCCGCCGTGCAGCTGCACGCATTCGTCCATGACCTTGCACTGCAGGTCCGAGCACCAGTACTTGGCCATGCTGGCGGTGGCGGTATCGAGCTGATCGACCGCCACCAGCTCGCAGCACTTGTCCACAAACACCCGCGCCACCTGCACCTCGGTCTGCAACTCGGCCAGGGTGTAGCGGGTGTTCTGGTACGCGGCCACCGGCTGGCCAAACACCTTGCGGTCCTTCACATAGGTCACGGTCCAGTCGATGGCGGCCTGCGCGGCGGCCACCGCACCAATCGCAATTTGCAGGCGCTCCCAGGGCAATTGCTCCATCAGGCAGATGAAACCCTTGCCTTCAAAGGCCGCGCCGCCCAACAGGTTCTCGGCCGGCACCTTCACGTTGTCGAAAAACAGTTCCGAGGTGTCCTGCGCCTTCATGCCCAGCTTCTTGAGGCGCTTTCCCTTCTCAAAGCCCGGCATGCCGCGCTCAATGAGGAACAGGCTGGTGCCCTTGGCGCCGGCTGCCGGATCGGTCTTGGCGACCACGATCACCAGATCGGCGTGCCAGCCGTTGGTGATGAAGGTCTTGCTGCCGTTAAGCAAGTAGCTGCCATCGGGCTGCTTGATGGCAGTGGTTTTCACACCCTGCAGGTCGCTGCCGGCGGCCGGCTCACTCATGGCGATGGCGCCCACCATCTCGCCACTGGCGAGTTGTGGCAGGTACTTCTGCTTCTGAGCTTCGGTGCCGTAGTGCAGGATGTAGGGTGCCACGATCTCGCTGTGCAACCCAAAGCCAATGCCGCTGAAGCCACCGGCACTCAACACCTCCATCTGTACCACCGAGTACAGCTTGTCGGCATCGGCACCGCCGTAGGCTTCGGGCAGGGTCATGCACAAGAAGCCGTTCTGACCCGCCTTGCGCCACACCTCGCGGTCCACGTAGCCCTGCTCCTCCCAAGCCTCGTGGTGCGGAGCAACCTCCTTGTCGCAAAAGCGCTGGAAGCTGTCGCGGAAAGCCTGGTGGTCGGCGGTGAACAAGGTGCGTTCGATCATGTGGAATCTCCAGAAATCATTTTGGCAAGCAGATGCTCGGCAAAACTATAACCGGCCCGACCCGGTTTGCGGCACACTGCAACACAAACCCCAGGAGGAGCCCATGGCTTTGCGCATCGTTCAATTGGGCAGCCCACGCCTGCCTGACGAGGGCACCCGCATCGGCACGGTGCGCCGCCCGCCGCGCGGCGTGCCCAAGTCGGAATTCGCCAGCGGCAACTGGTACGACGTGTGGTACCCCAACCTCGCGCCCAGCGTGGACACCATGAAACTGGGTCAGACGGCCGACACCGAAGCGCAATGGACGGCCTTTGCCAAACGCTACCGCGCCGAGATGAAGACACCCGAGAACGCGCACAGCATTGCGCTGCTGGCCCGCTTGTCTCAAGACACCGACCTCTCGGTGGGCTGCTACTGCGACAACGCGTCGCGCTGCCACCGCTCGGTGTTGCGCGAGCTGTTGCGCGAGGCCGGGGCGGACCTCGCCTAAGTGCCCCTGAGCGGCCTCACTGCCCGCGCGGCATCAGCTCGTAAAAATCAAAACCCGCGCTGCGCCCGCCCAGGCAGGTGGCCAGGGTGTCTTCCACCTTGCGCCACAGGGCCAGGCGGTTGCGCCACTTGCTGATGCTGTGGCCCTCGTCGGGGAACAGCAGGTACTCGACCGGGTGGCCCCGCTGGCGCAGCGACGCGACCACGTCGTCCGAGTCCTGGCGCAACACGCGGATGTCATTGGCACCGTGCACCACCAGCAGCGGCGCACTGATCTGGTCGAGGTAGGACACCGGCGAGTTGCGCTGCATCTCGGCGCGTTGCGCGGGGTCGGCCGGGTCGCCAAAGAAGCGGCTCGAAAGGTGGCGGTTGCGCCAGAACGGGGGCCAATTCTCGATCGTGCGCGGCCAGTCGGCCACGCCCACCACGTTGATGCCACAGCGGTAGTCGTGCCGCTTTTGCGCGAGCTGGGCCAGCACAGAGAAGCCGCCGAAGCTGCCCCCCATCACCGCCAGCCGTTTCGGATCGGCCACGCCTTGGTCGATGGCCCATTGCACGCCTTCTGCAATGTCCTGTTGCAGGCGGCCGTTGTATTCCATGGCGCCGGCCCACATGTGATCGCGCCCGTAACCGGCCGAACCACGGTAGTTGAGTTGCAAGACCGCGTAGCCTCGGTTGGCCAACATCTGACGCCCGTTGAAGATGGCGGGCGCCCAGGTGTCGCGCGCCCAGGGGCCACCATGGATGTCCACCACCAGCGGCACCGGCCCGCTCACGCCACGCGGGCGCGTGAGGTAGCCGTGGATGCGGCGGCCATCGGAGGCGGTGAAGGCCATGGGCGTGACCGCCGAAAGCACCTGTGCTTCTTCCGGAAAGTGGGTGTCGAGGCGGCTGACCAGACCCGTCTCGCGGTCCCACAGCAGCTCGGCGGCATCGAACTCGCCCAGGCTGCGCAGCAGCACACGGCGCGCCGCATCGTCGCGCCCTTGAAGGCGGGTGAAGACAGGTGCCGCAGGCAAGGCGCCTTGGGCCACGGCACGCGCCACCACGGCGTCCATCTGGGCCTTCCAGCCGGCATCGAAAAAGTGCATCTGCGGGTGGTCAGGCTCGACCGCATAGCCCACGGGCGCACCGGATGCACTGGCAAACGAAGCAGACGCCACGTCCACCACCGGGTGCTCGGCCAGCACCCGCTCGGCGCCGCTGGCCATGTCCACCTCCACCAGCGCGGCCTTGTCGCGGCCCAGGTTGGACAAAGCCCACAGCTTGCCTGTTGCCGGGTCCACGCGCAGCACCCGAAACGAATCAAAACCACCCCAGGTCTTGAGCGATTGCCAGCCGCCGGCCCCATTGCGCAACTCCAGCGCTGCACCCGAGCCGTCGTCTTTGCCCAGCTGGCGAATGCGTCCCACCGTGCGTGCATCGGTGCCCACCAGCCAGTCCAGCACAGCGCCATCGCTGCGGGCCACCTCGGTCACCTGACGTGTGGCCGCATCGGCTTCGTAGAGGTCAAAGGTGCTGCGGTCGCGCTCGTTGCTGGCGAAGAAGAAACGTGCGCTGCCGGCCGGGCCACGCGACACCACCCAGGCGCGCACGCCTCGGGCGGGCGTGAGTTGCCATTCACGCCCCTCCGCTGCCTGGGCGTCGAGCACGCGCAGCTGCGTGTTCTCGTCGCCCCGTTCGTCCTTGCTGAACACCACATGCCGGCTGTCGGGCAGCCAGTTGTAGTAACCACCGCGTCGGCCTTGGTTGCCAATGGCAAAGGTGCGCACCGCGCGCGCATCGTCCACCGGTCGCACCGCCAGGCCGTTGTCGGTGCCCACGGTTTGCGACCACAAAAGGCGCTGGCCATCGGGCGACAGCACAAACCCACCGGTGCGCTCGATGTTGGCCACAAAACGCCGCATGGGCAGCAGCGGCGCCAGCGACTGCGTGGTCTGGGCGGACACCAGCGTTGACTGCGTGGGAGCGGTGGCGCACCCGGCCAACAGTGTGACCAACATGGCCCCCAACAAAATCCCCTTCATGCCCGCCTCCTGTGTGATGTTTTTGACACCACAGCATAGCCGCACAGGTTGTCACAATTTATACAGAGCAATCGCTCGGCAAAACTATACTGTTGGCTTCACATCCCACACCGCCGGAGACCCCCATGACCGAAGCCTATGTGTTCGACGCCATCCGCACCCCACGCGGCAAGGGCAAAAAGGACGGCAGCCTGCACGAAGTCAAGCCCATCAACCTGCTGACCGGCGTGCTCACCGAGCTGCAACGCCGCAACGGCTTTGACACCGCACGGGTGGACGATGTGGTGATGGGCGTGGTGTCGCCGGTGGGTGAGCAGGGCTCGGTGATTGCCAAAACCGCCGCGCTCAAGGCGGGCTGGGACTGGACCTGCTCGGGTGTGCAGCTCAACCGCTTCTGCGCCTCCGGCCTGGAGGCCGTGAACATGGCGGCACAAAAGGTGCGCAGCGGCTGGGAAGACCTGGTGGTGGCGGGCGGCGTGGAGAGCATGAGCCGCGTGCCGATTGGCTCGGACGGTGGTGCCTGGGCGCAAGACCCCGAAACCAACAGCCAGACCGACTTTGTGCCGCAGGGCATTGGCGCCGACCTCATCGCCACGCTCGAGGGCTTCACGCGCGCCGACGTGGACGCTTACGCCGCCGAATCACAACGCCGCGCGGCAGCGGCGCGCGAGGCGGGCTACTTTGCGCGCTCGGTGGTGCCGGTGAAAGACTTTCTGGGCCAGACCATTCTGGACCACGACGAGTTCATCAAACCGCGCACCACAGTCGAATCGCTGGCCGGCCTCAAGCCCGCGTTTGAACAACTCGGCGCCATGGGCTTCGATGCGGTGGCCATTGGCCGCTACCCACAGGTGGAGCGCATCCACCACGTGCACCACGCCGGCAATTCGTCGGGCATTGTGGATGGTGCGACCGCCATGCTGATCGGCTCGGACGCCGCCGCCAAGGCCCACGGCCTGACGCCGCGTGCGCGTATCGTGGCCGCCGCCGTTTCGGGCGCCGACCCCACCATCATGCTGACCGGCCCCACGCCAGCCGCACGCAAGGCGCTGGCCAAGGCCGGGCTCACAGTCGACCAGATCGACCTGTTCGAAGTGAATGAAGCCTTCGCCGCCGTGCCCATGAAGTTCATGAAGGACATGGGCGTGCCACACGACAAGGTCAACGTCAACGGCGGTGCCATCGCCATGGGCCACCCGCTGGGCGCCACCGGCGCCATGATTTTGGGCACGCTGATCGACGAGTTGCAACGCAGAAACCTGCGCTACGGCCTCGCCACCTTGTGTGTGGGCGGCGGCATGGGCATCGCCACCATCGTTGAACGCATCTGAACGAAAGCGGATACCTCACCATGATCACAAACACCATCCGCTACGAGCTGCAAGACGGCATTGCAACGATCACCTTCGACGAGCAGGGCTCGCCGGTCAACACCATGTGCCGGCAGTGGCAGCAAGACCTGCAGGCGGTCACCGCACAGGTGCTGCAAGACAAAGACCAGATCTCGGGCATCGTGCTCGCATCGGTCAAGAGCAGCTTTTTTGCCGGTGCCGACCTCAAGGCCACGATGCGCCTGACGGCTGCCGATGCACCCGCCGTGTTCAATGAAATCGAGACCATGAAACGCGCCTTCCGCGCGATCGAAACCCTGGGCAAACCGGTGGTGAGCTGCATCAACGGCGCGGCCCTGGGCGGTGGCTGGGAGGTGGCACTCATCGGCCACCACCGCATTGCCGTCAACGACAACAAAGTCCAACTCGGCCTGCCCGAGATCACCCTGGGCCTGATGCCTGGCGCCACTGGTATCACCAAGATGGTTCGGCTGCTGGGGCTGATGGGCGCGCAGCCCTACATTTTGGAAAGCCAGTTGTTCAACCCGGCCCAAGCCCACGCACTGGGCTTGGTGCACGAACTGGTGGACAGCCCAGCCGCCCTGCGCCCCGCCGCCCTGGCCTGGATCGCCGCCCACCCCAGCGCGCAGCACCCCTGGGACGACAAAGCCTACAAGCTGCCGGGCGGCACACCGGCCAACCCCAAGATCGCGGGCGCATTGACCGTGGCGCCGGCCATGCTCAAACAAAAAACGCGTGGCCTGTACCCGGCGCCCGAATACGCGTTGGCCGCCATGGCCGAAGGGGCGTCGGTCGATTACGACACCGCCCTGCGCGTCGAAAGCCGCTACCTCGCCAAGCTCATGACAACGCCGGTGGCGCGCAACATGATCAACACCTTCTTCTTCAACATGAACGCCATAAAGAGCGGTCAGTCGAGGCCGAAGGACGTGCCGCGCTACAAGCCGCAGAAGGTGGGCCTGCTGGGCGCGGGCATGATGGGCGCCGGCATTGCCTACGCCCAGGCCAGCCGGGGCATCACCACGGTGCTCAAAGATGTGTCGCTTGAGAAGGCCGAGGCGGGCAAGACCTACAGCGTCAAGGTGACACAACCGCGCGTGGACAAAGGCCGCATGAACCCGCACGACCAGGCTGCGCTGCTGGCCCGCATCACGCCCACAGCCAACGCGACCGACCTGGCCGGCTGCGACCTCATCATCGAAGCCGTGTTCGAAGACCGCGCGCTCAAGGCCCGGGTGACACAGGAGGCCGAGCCACAACTGGCCGCTAGCGGCTTCTTCGCCAGCAACACCTCCACCCTGCCCATCAGCGGTCTGGCCACGGCCAGCGCGCGGCCGGAGAAGTTCATCGGCATCCACTTCTTCAGCCCGGTGGACAAGATGAAGCTGGTCGAGATCATCCGCGGTGCCAAAACCGACGACGAGACCGTGGCGCGTGCGTTTGACTACGTGCAGGCGCTGGGCAAGATCCCCATCGTTGTGAACGACGCGCGCGGCTTTTACACCAGCCGCACCTTCGGCACTTTCGTGATGGAAGGCGCGGCCATGCTGGGCGAAGGCATCCCTGCCGCCGTCATCGAAAACGCGGGTGTCCAGGCGGGCATGCCGGTGGGCCCGCTGGCGGTGCTCGACGAAACCGCGCTGTCCTTGAGCGTGCACGTGCTGGACCAGACCCGCGCCGACCTGGCCGCCGAAGGCAAGACCTACACGGCCACGCCGGGCGAGCTGCTGGTGGAAACCATGGTGAAGGAGCTGCACCGCAAGGGCCGCGCGGCCGGTGGCGGCTTTTACGACTACCCGGCCGGGCAGAAAAAAACGCTGTGGCCGGAACTGAAAACCCGGTTCGAAAAGCCCGGCGCCACCTGGGACATGTTGACCCTGAAAGACCGCTTGCTCTACCGGCAAGCGGTGGAAACCGCGCGCTGCCTCGCCGAAGGCGTGCTCACCACCGTGCACGACGCCAACATCGGCTCCATCTTCGGCATCGGCTTCCCGGCTTGGACGGGCGGCGCCATGCAGTTCATCTACGGCACCGGCATCGACGCGTTTGAAAAACGCTGCGCCGAGCTGGCCGCACAATGCGGCCCGGGCTTTGTCCTGACCGATGCCGTCAAAGCCACCCTCCGACAACACCAACCCCGTTACTGAACATGCCCCGTCTGCAAGGAAAAGTCTCCCTCATCACCGGCGCCGCCCAAGGCATTGGCCTGGCCACCGCGCTCAAATTTGCCCAGGAAGGCGCCACTGTTGTCGTCTGCGACATCAAACAGGCCGGCGTGGATGCGGCCGTGGCCCAGTGCCAGGCAGTGGGGGCCACCGCCGTGGGCTTTGTGCTGGACGTGACCCAGCGCGAGATGGTGGACGCCGTGGTGGCACAGGTGAAGGACCGCTTTGGCCGCATCGACGTGCTGGTCAACAACGCCGGCATCACACAGGATGCGCGGCTGCAGAAGATGACGCTGGAGCAGTTTGACCGCGTGATCGACGTCAACCTGCGCGGCGTTTTCCACTGCACGCAGGCCGTTGCAGACACCATGGTGGCCCACGGCAGTGGCGTCATCCTCAACGCCAGCTCGGTGGTGGGCATCTACGGCAACTTTGGCCAGACCAACTACGCGGCCACCAAGTTCGGTGTCATTGGCTTCACCAAAACCTGGAGCCGCGAGCTGGGCCCCAAGGGCGTGCGTGTCAATGCCGTGGCGCCCGGTTTTGTGGAGACACCCATCCTGTCCACCATCCCCGACAAAGTGCTCGACGAGATGCGCGCCCACGTGCCCCTCAAGCGCCTGGGCAAGCCCGAAGAAATCGCCAACGTCTACGCCTTTCTGGCCAGCGACGAGGCCAGCTACGTCAACGGTGCGGTGTTGGAGGTGTCGGGCGGCATGACGGTGTAATGCAAATGTAAACTTGCGGAAACATATTGCTGCACCCCCCGCAGCCACACGATGACCGCAAACGACAACCCCGCCGCACCACAGGTCGATGCCGAACACTTCACCCGCGCGGTCACAGCGCTGGGGGAGAAACGCGCCGTGGTGGCCAAACAGGCCATCTTCAACGCCCAGGGCATCAAAATCGTCGAAAAAGGCACGGCCATCAACGCCAGCCTCTACGAACGGTTGAACGCCCACAAGTTGCCCGAACCGCTGGAAGACGCGTTGTCCACCGAAGGGATCGTCACCGGGCGGTCGCTGCGGCTGGACATGGAACTGGTGCTCGAAAACGAGCCGTTCTACGCGCGCATGACCACCACGCCCACCGAGCGCGCCAAGCGGCTGGACGTGATCGAAAAACTGCCCCTGCCGGACGCGATGGCGTTTCAGCTGACGCTGGCGCGGGACCTGCAGCCCAGCGTCTACCGGCACAGCCTGCGCGCCATGTGGACCATGGCCTGGCTGGCCAGCCACCCCTTGGGCAAACGGTTTGAGCTGTCGGAGGCGGCGGCCGTGGGGCTGCTGCACGACATCGGCATGTTGCACCTGGACCCGGCCTTGCTGGACCCGACGGCGGAACTGACCCGTGGCCAGCGCCGCCAGCTCTACAGCCACCCTATCATCAGCATGATGCTGATCGAGCGCCACCACGCCTACCCGAAAGAGGTGGTGCAGGCGGTGCTGGAACACCACGAATGCCTGAACGCATCGGGTTATCCGCGCAACCTCAGTGGCAACCAGATCAGCCCCTTGGGGCGCTGCATGTCGGTGGTCGAGGTGGTCACCGCCATGATTGGCAGCAAACGCGATGGCGGGGAGTTGCGGCTGGCGGTGTTGCTGCGCATGAACATGCACCGCTACGACCCGGCGCTGATCGCACGCATCATGGGTCTGCTGCACCCCGAGCTCGATCCCGGCAGCGAAGCGGTGGAGCTGATCGACGCGCCCGCACAACGCCTGATCGAGGTGGACGAGGTGGTGGCGGCCTGGCCACGCGACTTCTCGGTGTTTGGCGAACTGACGCCAGAACGCCAGGCGGGCCTGACCGTCGTCAGCGAACAGATGTCGCAACTGCGCCGCACCCTGGCCGAGGCCGGCCTGGCCCCCGCCCAACTGGAACAGTTGGGTGACGGTGCCAACGATCCGATGCTGGCGCGCGAACTGTCCCTGCTGGCCAAAGAAGCCGCTTGGCAGTTGCGCACCTTGGCCCGCCAAGCTCGCAGGCGCTGGCGCGCAGGCGCCCAAGGCAGCTACCCGACCGAATTGCAAGCCTGGATGGACCGTTGCGACAGCCTGGCCCAGAGCCTGTTGGGCGCGGCGACCGCCGAAAACGATGACTGAAGCCACCGCCCCATCCACAGCACCTGCGCTCAACGCACCCACCTCCCGCACCGACCTGTTCGTCTCTTTCACCTGGCTGGCGCTGCAAGGTTTTGGCGGCGTGTTGGCGGTGGTGCAACGTGAGCTGGTGGAGAAAAAACGCTGGATGACCCGCGACCAGTTCGTGGAGGAATGGGCCGTCGCCCAGATCATGCCTGGCCCCAACGTGGTCAACCTGTCGATGATGATTGGCGGACGCTACTTTGGCCTGTCGGGCGCGCTCGCGGCGCTGGCCGGCATGTTGGCCGCGCCGCTGGTGGTTGTGCTGCTGCTGGCCGTGCTTTACGGCACCGTGGCCGAGCAGCCGGTGGCCCAGGGTGCGCTGCGTGGCATGGGTGCGGTCGCCGCCGGGCTGATCACGGCCACCGGCATCAAGCTGATCGCGGCACTCGACAACAACGCCATGGGCCGCCTGGCCTGCTCGCTGCTGGCCGCCCTCACCTTCGTGGCCATCGCATTGCTGCGCTGGCCCCTGCTGTGGGTGCTGCTGGGCGTTGGCGGCGGCGCCTGCCTGTGGGCCTACCACGTGCTGGGTCGCATCACACCCACGGCACGACCATGAACATGGCCCCCACCTTCGCCAACTGGCTGGAGTTGTTCACCCACTTCGCCACGCTGTCCTTGTTGGGTGTCGGTGGCGCCATCACCACCGCGCCCGACATGCACCGCTACCTGGTGCACCAGCAAGGCTGGCTGAGCGATGCCCAGTTCACATCGTCCATCGCGCTGTCACAGGCAGCGCCCGGCCCCAACGTGTTGTTCGTGGCCTTGCTGGGCTGGAACCTCGGGTTGAATGCGGCCGGTGGACCGGCGGCCGGTGCCATCGCCTGGTGGACGGCGCTGCTCGGTGTGGTCGTCACCTTGACAGCCATCATGCTGCCCTCGTCGGTGTTGACCTACACCGCCACCCGCTGGGCCCACCACAACCGCGAATTGCGCGCGGTGCGAGCCTTCAAGACCGGTATGGCGCCCATCGTCATCGCGCTGTTGGTCGCCACGGGCTGGCTGCTCACCGCCGCCCACGACCAGCCCGCGCGCGACTGGCCGCTGTGGCTGTTGACGGCCGGCGCCACCCTGGTCGTGTGGCGCACCAAAGTGCACCTGCTGTGGCTGCTGGGCACCGGCGCGCTGCTGGGGGCGGCCGGCCTGGTCTAGGCTCTGTTGCGGCGCGCGGTGGCGCCATCACGTTGTCACGAGCGCTGGCGCAGCGCCTCGTACAGGCACACGCCGCTGGCCACCGACACGTTCAGGCTCTCCACCGCACCCGCCATGGGGATGCTGACGAGTTCGTCGCAGGTTTTGCGGGTGAGCTGGCGCATGCCGTCACCCTCGGCGCCCAACACCAGGGCGGTGGGGCCTTTGAAATCCATCTGGTACAAGGACTTGGGCGCATCGCCGCTGGTGCCGATGACCCAGATGTTGCGTTCTTTCAGCTCACCCAGGGTGCGCGCCAGGTTGGTCACCATGAAATAAGGCATGGTTTCGGCCGCACCGCTGGCCACCTTGGCCACGGTGGCGTTCAAGCCCACGGCGTGGTCCTTGGGCGCAATGACGGCGTGTGCACCGGCCCCGTCGGCCACCCGCAGGCACGCACCCAGGTTGTGCGGGTCGGTCACGCCATCGAGCACCAGCAGCAAAGGCACCTGTCCGGCCGCTTCCAACTGGTCGAGCAAATCGTCCAGCGAACGCGCCAGATCGATGGCCTGGACGCGGGCCACCACACCTTGGTGACCATGGCTACCGCAGAGCTTGGCCAAGCGCATGCCATCGGCGTCCAAGAGGCGCAGGCCGGCCTCTTTGGCGCGTTCGACAAACTGCCGCATGCGGGCGTCGCGGCGCGACGGATCGACGTAGAGCTCCAGGATGGAGGTGGGGGCGGTTTTCAGGCGAACGCCCACCGCATGGAAACCGAACAGGACTTTGGGCGCAGACATGACCCGATTATCCCCGCACCGGGTTGTTGCCCTCGCGGCTCGGCCACGCGAGGCGCAACGCACCTCAATTGTTAACGATATTCAAACCACACGAAAGAATCTCCAAAGCCATCCACAATCCGTCAACACATCGCCAAGCCCTCTCGGCTGGCGACGTTTTTTTCACGAAGTTGTCAAGATGAGCAACAACATCATCAAGTTACCTCCCCTGCTGGAGCGCCTGGGCTCCATGACCGCGATTCGCGACACCGAGTTGCTGGAACAAAGCCTGCTGAAGACTTTGGGGGCCGTTCTGGGCGTGAACGATGTATCGCTGTACAAGACGGACGAGTACCAGCGCTGTGTGGGCGTGCTCAACCACCACCGCTCGGTGGTGCTGGACCGCGAGGGTGTCGAACGCGTGACCGAGCGCATCGAAACCGTCTACCAGAACGTGGAGGTGCCTGCGCCCGAACTGGCCCTGATGGAAAACGTGCGCCTGACCCACAAGCCCAGTACCTGGCAGATCGACGGCAGCACCCTGGTGATGCTGCCGCTGATGAATGCCCGTCGCTTGTGTGGCCACATCGCGTTTCGCAAGGCCAACGGCCTGAGCGACACCGAACACGCCATCGTCCATGGCGTCCTGGAGGTGTATGCCAACTACTACAGCCTGCTCGACGACAGCCAACGCGATCAACTGACCGGCTTGTACAACCGCCATGCGCTGGACACCGGCATCGAGCGCATGTGGCCGCTGCTGGCACAACACGGCAAGTCGCAGGCGCCGTCACGACGCCGCACCGCCGAGTACGACTACTGGCTGGCCATGCTGGACATTGACTATTTCAAGGTTGTCAACGACACCCACGGTCATGTGGTGGGCGACGAAATCCTGCTGCTGGTCTCCCGCATGGTGGCCGATTGTTTCCGCAAAAGCGACCTGATCTACCGCTACGGCGGCGAAGAGTTCCTGGCCATCACCAGCGCGGCCTCCGAGGCCGATGTGCTGGATGTCATGGAGCGTGTGCGCCTGCGCATCGAAGGCCACCGGTTCCCGCAGGTCGGCCAGGTCACCGTCAGCATTGGTGTGGCGCGCATCGACGCGCAGTATTCCGCCCAGGAAATCATCGCCCGCGCCGACCGCACGCTCTACCAAGCCAAACGGGATGGCCGCAACCGCACCTATTGCTACGACCTGCTGCAGTCCGAGGGCGCCCTGCCCAGCCTGCACTTCGGTTCGGCCGAGCTGTTCTGAGGCTCCAGGGCCAGTTCATACGGCTTTGAATTCAAGCGTAGAACGAGGCGGGAAGCCGAAGACAGTGCCACAGCACGGCGAGGCGAACCAACGAAGTTATACGTTTGAAGGCGAAGTCGTATCGGCCATGCGGCCCGCCTCGATGGTGATGCGGCGCTCGCAGCGTGCCGCAATGGCGCGGTCGTGCGTCACCAACACCAGGGTGGTGCCCAGTTCACGGTTCAACTCAAACATCAGCTCCATCACCCGCTCGCCGGTGGCGAAGTCCAGGCTGCCCGTGGGTTCGTCGGCCAACAACACCGCCGGGTGCACCACAAAGGCCCGCGCCAACGCCACACGTTGTTGCTCGCCACCCGAGAGCAGCTTGGGGTAGTGCCCGAGGCGCTCGCCCAAGCCCACGCGTTTGAGCATGTCGGTGGCAGCGCTGCGTGCGTCGCTCCGCCCGGCCAGCTCCAGCGGCAGCATCACGTTTTCGAGCGCGGTCAGGTTGCCCAGCAGCTGAAAGCTCTGGAACACAAAACCCACCTTCTGCGCGCGCAACGCAGCGCGTTGGTCTTCGTCCAGCGCAAACAAATCGACACCGGCCAGGTGGACCGTGCCCGTGCTGGGGGTATCGAGGCCCGCGATAATCGACAACAAGGTGCTTTTGCCCGAGCCCGATGCCCCAACGATGGCCACCGTCTGCCCAGCCGCGAGGGAAAAATCGACATCGCGCAGAATGGTCAGCGTGCCGGTGGAATCGGTGACCGACTTGCCCACGCCACGCGCCACCACCATGGCAGGCGCATCCGCCGCGCTGACCTGACCCGAACCCTGAACCTGATGCTCTTGAAACATGCGTGACCCAATCTGGATGAGGCGACACTTTAACGTGGCCTGCGCTGCGCTGGCGCTGTGGGGGATTGCGGGCAGCGCCACCGCGCAGTCGCCCGCGCCCGCCAAAACGGTGTTGGTGGTGGGCGATTCGTTGAGCGCCGAGTACGGCCTGCGCCGAGGCAGTGGCTGGGTTGCGCTGCTGGAGCAACGCCTGGTCGAACAAAAGCGGCCCTGGCGTGTGGTCAACGCCAGCATCAGCGGCGACACCACCTCGGGCGGTCGTTCGCGCCTGCCGGCGCTGCTGAACCAGCACAAGCCGGCCGTGGTGGTGATCGAGCTGGGCGGCAACGACGCGTTGCGTGGCCTGCCGCTGGAGATGACGGAACAGAACCTCCGGGCCATGGCACAGGCTGCCCGCGCCGCCGGCGCGCGCGTGCTGGTGGTGGGCATGCAGGTACCGCCCAATTACGGCGCCGCCTACACCCAGCGGTTTGCCGACACCTTTGCCCAGGTTGCGCGCACGGAAAAAGCGGAACTGGTGCCCTTCCTGCTCAAGGGCGTGGCCGATGCCGCCGACCCCCTCGCCCTTTTCCAGAACGACCGCATCCACCCCAACGAGCAGGCCCAACCCACCCTGCTGGCCAATGTGTGGCCCAACCTGCAGAAGTTGCTGAAATAAATGAGCGTCCACAAGATCAGCGCGACCGAAGCGCTGCAACACCTCGCCGCGTTCGATGCCGTCATTGATGCCCGCAGCGAGGCCGAGTTTGCCGAGGACCACCTGCCTGGCGCCGTCAATTGGCCCACGCTGAACAACGAGGAGCGGCGGGTGATTGGCACGCTGTACAAGCAGGTCAACCCGTTTGAAGCCAAGAAGCGCGGCGCGGCGATCTCGGCTCGCAACATCGCGGCCCACATCGAACGCGAACTGCTGGACACACCCAAAAGCTGGCAGCCGCTGGTGTACTGCTGGCGCGGTGGCAACCGCAGCGGTGCGCTGGCCACCATCCTGGGGGCCATTGGCTTCAAGGTGACGCTGGTTGAGGGGGGTTACAAAGCCTACCGCACCGCCGTGCTGGCAGACTTGCCCGCGATGGCACAGCGGCTGCGCTACCGTGTGGTGTGTGGCCGCACCGGCACCGGCAAGACACATTTGTTGCAAGCCCTGGCGGCCCAGGGCGCACAAATCCTCGACCTGGAGGCCTTGGCGCAGCACCGCAGCTCGGTACTGGGGCTGATCCCGGGGCAACCCCAGCCCAGCCAAAAACTGTTCGATTCACGTCTGTGGGCGGCGCTGCGTGCGCTCGACCCGGCACGCGAGGTGTACGTGGAGGCTGAAAGCAAACGGGTGGGCAATGTGACGGTGCCAGAAGCGCTGATCCACGCCATGCGCGCCAGCCCCTGCCTGACGCTGGAGATGGACTTGCCCGACCGCGTGGCCCTGCTGCTGCACGACTACGCGTTTTTTGCCCAGGATGCCGAGTTCTTTTGTGATCGGCTCGCCACCCTCACCGAATTGCGCGGACGCGAAACCGTGGGGCGCTGGCAGGCACAGGCGCGCTCAGGCCAGATGGCCGAAGTGGTGGAGGACCTGCTGGCCAACCACTACGACCCGCGCTACGAGGAATCGATGGCACGCAACTTTGTGGCCTACCCCACGTCCACGCGCTGGCCCGTGACCTACCAGGGCGCGGGCAGCTTCGAGGTGCTGGCCAGGCAATTGCTCGCCGCCAGCAACTGACACAGGTCAGTCTGCCGCTGCGTCGCCAGCGCCACTCTCGGGGGCAGCCTCATCGGCCCCCGGCTGAGGCTGCTCGCCATCCTGCCCGGGCTCGTGTTGGCGTTGCGCTTTGGCGCGAGCCTTCTCTTCTTTCTTCTGCTTCTTGGCCAGCTCACGCTGGCGTTTTTCGTATCCGTAGTTGGGAGTGGCCAAGGCGTGGGTTCTTTCTGTGTGCCAGGGTTGGAGGAGATTCAGCCGCGCAGGGCCCGGAGCGCTTGCTCGATGTCCTGGCGCAAGTCATCGACCGCTTCCAGACCCACCGCAAAACGCACCAGCCCCCCGGCATGGGGCCAAGGCAGGCGGCGAATCGAGGGCACATCATACGGCGCGCACAGGCTGATCGGCCCGGCCCAGCTCCAGCCCAGATGAAAGAGCTGCAGGCTGTCGCAGAAACGGTCGATCTGCGCCTGGCTGAATTCGGGCTTGAAAACGGCACTGAACAGGCAGGCTGCGCCCGTGGCGTCGCGCTTCCAGGTCAGGTGCCCTGGCGAGCCAGGCAAGGCCGGGTGCAGCACGCAGGCCACCTCGGGGCGCTCGCTCATCCACTGCGCCAGCACACGCGTGCTGCGGTCCTGTGCCTCGTAGCGCAACGCCGTGGTGGGCAGGCCACGCAGCACCAGTTCGGCGTCGTTGGCGCCCACCCCGATGCCAAAACGCATGTGGGTGTCGACCAGCATGTGGTGCAAAGCCGGGTCGCGTGTGACCACCGAACCCATCAACACGTCGGCGCCGCCGCTGGGGTATTTGGTCAAGGCATGCATCAGCACGTCGGCCCCCAACTCGAAGCCATTGAACGCAATACCGGCGCACCAAGTGTTGTCGAGCGCACTGACGATGGGCCGCGCACCCACGCCCCGCGCGGCATTGGCGTCGCGGATCACCGCCGTCAGGGCCGGCAGATCGGGGAACTCCAGCGTGATGGAGCCAGCGGCCTCCAGCCACACCAGGCGGGTGGCCGGCGTGATCTTGGCGGCCAGGTCGGCCGGGTCCATCGGGTCGTAAAAACGGTGGGTGATGCCCCAGCCCACCAGTTCACCGTCCGCCAGGGTCTGGTTGGGGCCGTAAACGTTGTCGGGCAGAAGCATCTCGTCGCCCTGCTGCAGGAAGGCGGTGTCCACCAGGGCCACGGCCGCCAGGCCACTGGGCGCCAGCAGGCAATACCTGCCCCCTTCGAGTGTGGCCAGCCGCTCCTCCAGCGTGAAGGTGGTGGGCGTGCCATGCAGGCCGTAGGTGTAGCCGCTTTTGTCTTTCCAACGGCGGCTGCGCAAATCGGCCACGTTGTTGAAAAAAACGGTCGAGGCCTTGTGGACCGCGACCGGCACCGCGTCGAACTCCGGCGGTGCGCGGTAGGGGTGGTGGATGAGCTGGGTGCGGATGTCGGTCATGACCCGATCAGACTTTCCATTTTTCCAGCAGTTGAGCGGGACGCAGGGCGTCATAGCCCTCGAACGGCTGGTGGATCCACGGGTTGGTGGGCAGGTACTCCACCGAATAGTCGGGCGTGAACGTGGACAGCTGTTTGGTCCAGATCACCGCGCTGCGCAGCTCGGTGATGGGCGGGTAGTTGTTGCGCAGTTGCTCGATGACGGCCTTGAGCGTGTGGCCGGAATCGGCCAGGTCGTCGACCAACAACACCTTGCCGGCGATCTCGCCCTTGGGCGTGGTGATGTAGCGCGCGATGTCCAGCTTGCCCTGCACCGTGCCGGCACTGGCGCGGTAGGAGCTGGTGGACATGATGGCCAGGGGCACGTCGAAGATGCGCGAAAGGATGTCACCCGGGCGCATGCCACCCCGGGCCAGGCACAGGATGGTGTCGAACTCCCAGCCCGACTGGTACACCTTGATCGCCAGTTTTTCGATCAGGTTGTGGTACTCGTCGTAAGACACATACAGGTGTTTGCCGTCTTCGGTCAGCATGGATGCGCTCCTCATCGTGGTGGTGTGGAAATCAGGCGGCGTAGGGGTGGTGCAGCAGGATGGTGTGATCGCGGTCCGGGCTGGTCGAGATCACGTGCACAGGCACACCGGTGGTTTCTTCAATGCGCTTGAGGTACTTCTGCGCATTGGCGGGCAGCTTGTCGTACTGGGTCACACCCACCGACGACTCGCTCCAGCCGGGCAGCGTTTCGTACACGGGCACACAACGCGCAATTTCATCGGCGCCCATGGGCAGGATGTCGGTGAACTGGCCATCGAGCTGGTAGCCCACGCACAGCTTCAACTCTGTCAGGCCGTCCAGCACGTCGAGCTTGGTGATACACAGGCCGCTCAAACCGTTCACCTGCGCACTGCGCTTGAGCAGCGCGGCATCGAACCAGCCACAACGGCGGCTGCGCCCGGTGGTCACGCCCTTTTCGGCGCCCACGGTGCTCATGTGGTAACCCGGCGTGCCCTCTTTTTCCCATTCGAGTTCGGTCGGGAATGGGCCACCGCCCACACGGGTGCAGTAGGCCTTGGTGATGCCCAGGATGTAGTGCAGCAGGCCCGGGCCCACACCGGCACCGGCGGCGGCGTTGCCAGCCACACAGTTGCTGGACGTGACAAACGGGTAGGTGCCGTGGTCCACGTCGAGCAGCGTGCCCTGCGCACCTTCGAACAGCAGGTTGACACCGGCCTTGCTGGCTTCGTTCAGCTCACGCGACACATCCGCCATCATCGGCTTGATCAACTCGGCCTGGGCCATGGCCTGGGCAAAGGTGGTGTCGAAATCGATGGCCGGGGCGTGCAGGTAGGTGGTCAGCACGTGGTTGTGCAGGTCCAGCAGCTCGCGCAGCTTGGCGGCAAACCGCTCGGGGAACTTCAGATCCTGCACACGCAGGGCGCGGCGGGCGATCTTGTCCTCATAGGCCGGGCCAATGCCCCGGCCGGTGGTGCCGATCTTCTCGGTGCCGCCCTTTTCGCGGTAGGCCTCGCGCGCGATGTCCAGCGCGGCGTGGAAGGGCAGGATCAGCGGGCAGGCCTCGCTGATGCGCAGGCGCGAGCGCACCTCGACACCGGCCTTTTCCAGGCCTTCGATCTCTTCGAGCAGCTTGGTGACGGACAGCACCACACCGTTGCCGATGTAGCACTTGACGCCCGGGCGCATGATGCCGCTGGGGATGAGGTGCAGCGCGGTCTTGACGCCGTTGATGACCAGCGTGTGGCCGGCGTTGTGACCGCCCTGGAAACGCACCACGCCGCGCGCGGTTTCGGTCAACCAGTCGACCAGTTTGCCCTTGCCTTCGTCACCCCATTGGGTACCGACCACCACCACGTTGCGCCCGGGTTGGGCGCGCATATCGGAATTGCTCATGTCGTCGCTTTGAAAGAAAGAGTCACACCGGCTGGACCGACCAACCACCACCGTGCAGCGTCAGCACACGGTCGCAGTGGAATTCGTCCACCTCGTGGTCGTGCCCTGGCAAGGCACACACCACTGTTTCGCCCGCCGCGCGCAAAGCCGCAATGGCGTCACGCAGGCCGGGTTGATTGCCCCAGGGTGCCCGCACCGCCGCCTTGAGCGCGCGCCGTGGACTGACCTGCACCAACTCCTTGAGGTCGAGGCTGAAGCCCACCGCCGGTCGCTTGCGGCCAAAAATGGCGCCCACCTCGTCGTAGCGGCCACCCCGAACCAGTTCGGCGTGGGTGGCCGCGCCACCCTGGCGCTCGCTGCGGGCAAACAGGGAAAAGCGCATGCCCGTGTAATAGGCGTAACCGCGCAGGTCGGCCAGATCAAAACTCACGTCCAGGCCGCTCAGGTGGTCGGCCAACCATTGAAGGCCATCCAGCGCCTCGTTCAGCAGGGGCGAGGGGCGCAGCGTGCGGCGCGCCTCGGCCAGCACCGCCACGTCGCCGTACAGGCGCGGCAGGGCCAGCAGGCTGCCGCGCACGTCGGCCGGTAGGTCTTTGGAGAGGGTGTTCAGTTCCGCCGCGTCCTTGCGGGCCAGGGCCGCGTGGATGAGGTGGGTTTGTTCGGCGCTCAGCGGCACACCGGCCAGTACCGAATCGATCACGCGCACATCGGCCATGTCCAGTGTGAGGTGCCGCAGCCCCGCCGCCAGCACACAGGCCTGGGCCAGTTCCATGGCTTCAAGATCGGCTTCCAGGCCGGCGTGACCGTAAATTTCGGCGCCCAACTGCAGCGGCTCGCGCGTGGCCAGCGGGCGATCGGCGCGGGTGTGCAGCACCGGACCGCAGTAACACAGACGGGCCACACCTTGGCGGTTGAGCAGGTGGGCATCGATGCGTGCCACCTGTGGCGTGCTGTCGGCGCGAAGACCCAGACTGCGCCCAGACAGTTGATCGACAAGTTTGAAGGTCTGCAGATCCAGCGCCTCGCCGGTGCCAGTCAGCAGCGACTCCAGGTGCTCGAGCATGGGCGGCATGACCAGCTCGTAGCCATAACCGGATGCGGTGTCCAGCAGGCTGCGGCGCAGTTCCTCAATGTGCCGGGCCTCGGAAGGCAAAACATCGGCGATCTGATCCGGCAGGACCCAGGCGGACATGGTCATCGGTGGGGGCTGTTAAAAACGTGATTCTACCGGCCCTCGCGGGACCGCTCGCCGATCAGGCGGGTGACAGCCACCACCAGAGCAGCAGTCCGGCCACCACACAGCACAGGCCGAAGAAGCGGATCTGGCCATCGTGCAGCTTCAGGATTTCGCAGAACATCTGGCGCCAGCGGGTGGGCGCCAGCATGGGCAGCAGGCCTTCGAGCACCAGCATCAGGGCCAGTGCCAGCCAGAACACCTCGCTCACGCGGGCATCACTTGCCGCCGCCCTGAACGGTGCTGCTGCGCATGGCCTTGAAGAAGTCGGACGAGGGATCAACCACCATCACGTCGGACTTGCCGGCAAAACTGGCCTTGTAGGCTTCCAGGCTGCGGTAGAACTGGGCAAAGGCGGGGTCGCGGCCAAAGGCTTCGGCGTAGGCACGCGCGGCTTCGGCGTCGCCCTGGCCCTTGACCTCCTGCGCCTTGCGGTAGGCCTCGGCCACAATCACTTCGCGTTGGCGGTCGGCATCGGCTCGGATCTTTTCGCCTTCGGCCGCACCGGTGGAGCGCAGCTCGTTGGCCACCCGTTTGCGCTCCGCCTCCATGCGGTCGTACACCGACTTGGTGATGGTTTCGGCGTAGTCCACACGGGTGATGCGCACATCCACCACGTCCATGCCCCAAGGCTTTTCGGCACCGCGCACGGCCGCCAGCACCTCGCGCTTGACGTCGTTCATCAGGTCTTCGCGGCGGGTCGAAAGCAACTCGCTCACGGTGCGCTTGTTGACCTCTTGCTGGAAGGAGTTGCGCACCACGCGGTTGAGTTGCAGCGCGCCGGCACGCTCGTCCAGGCCGACGTTGCGGATGTAGGCCGACGGATCGGAAATGCGCCAGCGCACATACCAGTCGATCACCACCCGTTGCTTTTCAGCGGTGAGTGTCGGCTCGGTGTCGGTGCTCTCCAGCGTCAAGAGGCGCTTGTCGATGTAGGACACGTTCTGGAACGGCGGCGGCAACTTGAAGTTGAGGCCTGGCTCGGTAATCACGGTTTTGATCTGCCCCAGGGCAAACACCACACCAAACTGGCGTTGATCAACCACAAACAACATGGAACTGGCCAGCGCAAGCGCGACCAGCAAGGACGAAAGAATGAAACCGATTCTGTTCATGACAAGGCTTTCAGATCGTGCACGGCAGTCGGCGCATCAACGGGTTTCACGGCTGCGCGAGCGCTCGGCGTCGCGGCTGCGGCTGTCGCTCAGGTTGGCAGCCCCGGCAGGCGAGGGTGTGCTGGCGGTGCCGGTGGCGGCAGGTGCTGCGGCCGCAGCGCCCTGCGCCACCGCCTGTGTCAGCTTGTCCAACGGCAGGTACAGCAGGTTGGAGCCCTGTTTGCTGTCGATCAGCACCTTGGTCACGTTGCTGTAGACCTCTTGCATGGTGTCCACATACATGCGCTCACGCGTGACCTGCGGCGCCTTGGCGTATTCGGTCTGAATGGAGCGGAAGCGCTGCGCATCACCCTGTGCCTGTGCCACGATGCGGGCCTTGTAACCTTCCGCCTCCTCCATCAGACGCGAGGCCGTACCACGGGCACGGGGCACCACGTCGTTGGCGTAGGCCTGGGCTTCATTTTTGGCGCGCTCACGCTCCTGGCCGGCCTTGAGCACATCGTCGAACGAGGCCTGCACCTGCTCGGGCGGGCGCACACCGCCTTGCTGCATGTTGATGCCGACCACCTCGATGCCCACGTTGTAGCGGTCCAGGATGGTCTGCATCAGGGTGCGCACACGCGGCGCAATCTGATCGCGCTCTTCGGCCAGCGCGGCGTCCATCTTCATCTTGCCCACCACCTCGCGCACGGCGGTCTCGGCGGCCTTGACCACGGCGGCATCCGGGTCGCGGCTTTCAAACAGGTACATGCGCGCATCGCTCAGGCGGTACTGCACCGCAAACTTGATCTCGACGATGTTCTCGTCTTCGGTCAGCATCGCCGATTCGCGCAGGCCGGTGGCCCGCACGATGGCGTCGCGACCCACATCCACCGAGCGGATCTGGGTGGCAAACACGGTTTCGTGGCGCTGGATGGGATATGGCAAGCGCCAGTTGAAACCCGCGCCCACGGTGCTGTGGTACTTGCCAAACTGCGTGATGACCGCGCGCTGGCCTTCCTGAACGATGAAAAATCCGGTACCCATCCAGATCAGGGCGGCCACACCGAGAATCAGGCCGGCACCAATGCCGGTGCTTTTGGGATCGGGTTTGAACGGGGGCATGCCACCCTGGCGGCCGCCACCGTTGTTGTCACCTCGACCACCACCCAGCAAGCCACCCAGTTTGCGGTTGAAATCGCGCCACAGCTCGTCCAGATCGGGCGGGCCCTGGTTGGGGCCTTGCGGCCGCTGGCTGCGCGGCTCTTCGCGCCCCGGCGGTGGCGGTGGCGGGGGAGGTGCACCCTCGTCCTTGCCATCGTCGCCGCGCCCCCAGCGCGGATCGTTGAGGTTGAACATGCCCGCGGCACGCGTCCAGGCGGCCGGCAGTCGAAGTCGCGGGAAATGGAGACTCATGGATGGCAGAGGTTATGAATGGAAAAACACCAACACGCGCTATTGTGCCGAATCGGGCCATCAGGCCCGCGCGAAAAGGGCATCAGCGCCATGGGCAGCTCAGTTGAACTCACCCAAGGGGGGCTCTTGAGACGGATCGCCGGCATCCGAGAAAGTTTCCGCCGGTCGGTCTTGCGCCACCACGTCGGCCAGGGCCTGCCGCAACTCAGGCAAGCCCTGCCCGGTCAGTGCGCTCACAAACACCCGCGTCACGCTCAGCCCTTCGACATCCATGTGGTCACGCAAGCGCTGCGGCTGGCGCTCGGGATCGATGGCATCCAGCTTGTTGAACACCAGCAACTGAGGCACCTGCGCCGCGCCAATGTCGTGCAGCACCCGCATCACTTCGGCAATCTGCTCCGGGTGGCCGGGGTTGGATGCGTCCACCACATGCAGGAGCAAATCGGCGTCGGCCGCCTCTTGCAAGGTGGCGGCAAACGCATCGACCAGGCCGTGCGGCAGGTCGCGGATGAAGCCCACCGTGTCCGACAGCGACACACTGCGCCCCGCTTCACCCAGGTACAGCTGGCGGGTGGTGGTGTCGAGCGTGGCAAACAGCTGATCGGCCGCGTAGGCGCGCGCCTTGACCAGGGCATTGAAGAGAGATGACTTGCCCGCGTTGGTGTAGCCCACCAAGGAGATGTTGAAGGCGTCACGCCGCTCGCGCTGGCGGCGCTGCGTCGCACGTTGTTTCTTCACCTTCTCCAACCGCTCTTTGGTGCGCTTGATGGCGTCGCCGATCATGCGGCGGTCGAGCTCGATCTGCGTCTCCCCCGGGCCACCGCGCATGCCGATACCACCACTTTGGCGCTCCAAGTGGCTCCAGCGGCGCACCAGGCGCGTGGACAGGTATTGCAGCCGCGCCAGCTCCACCTGCAACTTGCCTTCGTGGCTGCGCGCACGTTGGGCAAAAATCTGCAGGATGAGCAGGGTGCGGTCGTTGACCGCCAAGCCCAGGTGACGCTCCAAGTTGCGTTGCTGGGCTGGGCTCAGGGCTTGGTCGAACAACACCTCGGTTGCGCCCGTGCCCAAGGCCAGGGCCTTGATTTCATCGGCCTTGCCCGAACCCACAAACAAGGCGGGATCGGGCGCTCGGCGTTTGCAGGTGACACGCTCGGTGACACGGAAACCAGCGGTCTCAGCCAGCAGGCCAAGCTCCTCCAGCCCATGGTCGAAGTGGGGGTGGCCGAAATCCACGCCCACCAGCACCACAGCGGGCCGGTCGGCGGATGGGGAGTCAGGAGAATTCAAATGTGGGGGCGGCGATGACACGCCGCGCGGCGCTCAGGCGCCAGGCGGCACGGGATCAGGAAGATGCGCCATCGGCGGCTTGCACGGCCGCAAATTGCACCGGACGGCCGGGCACAATGGTGGAAATGGCGTGTTTGTAGACCATCTGGGTCACCGTGTTGCGCAGCAGCACCACGTACTGGTCAAACGATTCGATCTGGCCTTGCAGCTTGATCCCGTTCACCAAGTAGATGGAAACCGGCACGTGCTCGCGACGCAGCTGGTTCAGGAACGGGTCTTGCAAAAGTTGGCCTTTGTTGTTGCTCACGATATGCTCCGTGTTCAAGAAAAGTTGATGAGGTGGCGACCATACCACAGCGGGAAGGGCAAACCCGGAGACGGGGTTGTCAATCTTGGTCCTTGTAGGGATTGTCGGACGTCTTGAACTCGATGCGCAAAGGCGTGCCCACCAGATCGAACGCCTTGCGGAACCGCCCTTCCAGGAAGCGCTTGTAGCTGTCGTTCACGTGTTCCAGCGAGTTGCCGTGGATCACGATCACCGGCGGGTTCATGCCACCTTGGTGGGCGTAGCGCATTTTGGGGCGGTACATGCCGCTGCGCTGCGGCTGCTGGAAAGCCACCGCCTCCTGCAGCAAACGGGTGAGCACAGGTGTGGGCATTTTGCGGTTGGCCGCCGCGTGGGCCTGTGCAATTGACTTCCACAGCGGCCCCAGACCCTGGCGTTTTTTGGCCGAAATCAGGTGCATCTGTGCAAACTTGAGGAAAGCCAGGCGCTGCTCAACCGAGCGCTCCACGGTCTGGCGCTGGTAGGCGTCCACCGCGTCCCATTTGTTGATGGCCAACACCACCGAACGGCCACTCTCCAGGATGAAGCCAGCGATGTGGGCATCCTGGTCGGTCACGCCCTGCTCCGCGTCCAGCAGCAACAGCACGACGTGGGCCTTCTCGATGGCCTGCAGGGTTTTGACGACCGAGAACTTTTCGATCGCCTCAAACACCTTGCCCTTGCGCCGCAGGCCTGCCGTGTCGATCAGTTCAAACTTCTGGCCGTTGCGCTCGAAGGGCACGGAAATGGCGTCGCGTGTGGTGCCTGGCATGTCAAAGGCCACCAGGCGCTCCTCACCCAGCCAGGCGTTGATCAGTGTGGACTTGCCCACATTGGGGCGCCCGGCCACGGCCAGGCGGATCACGCTTTTGTCTTCGTCGTCGGCGTCTTCGTCGGGCTCGGGAATGCCCAGCTTGTCCAAAGCCTCTTCCACCATGGAGCGCACGCCCTGACCGTGTGCCGCCGACACCGGCAGCACCTCGCCCAGACCGAGCTCAAAAAACTCGACCAGCTGCAAGCCCTGCTGCATGCCTTCGGCCTTGTTGGCGATCAGCAGCGTGGGCTTGCCCAGCTTGCGCAGGTAGTTGGCGATGTCGTGGTCCTGGGCGCTGATGCCGCCGCGCGCATCGACCACAAAAATGACCACATCCGACTCGGCCACCGCCTGCCGGGTCTGTTTGGCCATTTCCTTGTAGATGCCAGACTCGGCCGTCGGCTCAAAGCCGCCGGTGTCGATGACGATGAACTCGCGCCGGCCAAGGTGGCCGTTGCCGTAGTGGCGATCGCGGGTGAGCCCGGCAAAATCGGCCACGATGGCGTCGCGCGACTGGGTCAGCCGGTTGAACAGCGTGGACTTACCGACATTGGGGCGGCCCACCAGGGCCAATACGGGTTTCAAGACAGACTGCTTTCAAAAAGAAAAGGAAACGGGGGCGTCGGACGGCCTCATTCAGGTCGCCAGCCAAACACCCCGCCCTTGCGGGTCACGGCCACCAGGGTATCGCCAGCCAGCACGGGCGCAGCGGCCAGCCCGGAACCGTCGGTGCTCAGGCGGTTCAACACCGCGCCATCCTGGCGCGACAGCATGTGCACAAAACCCGCTGCGTCGCCAAACACAAGCGACCGGCCGACCACCACGGGCGCCGTCAGGCCACGGTGCAGGAAGCGGTCGCTGTGCCATGCCGGTTCGCCGGAGGCGCGTTGCCAGGCCTGCACACGGCCTGTGGACTCGGTCCCGAACAGCAGGCTCTCGTCGCCGGCCAGCCCTTCCGAGCCGGCCGCTGCACGCGTCCAGATGGTGGTGCCCCGCGTGGTGTCCACACAGCCCACGGCCACCTGGAAAGCGCGGGCACACATCTGATTGCCCTGGCGACTGACGCCCGCGACCAGTTCAACCAGGCGTTCGATTTCGTTGGTGCCACGGGGCGATGCGATCACGCTGTCCCAGCGCAGCGCGCCGGTGTTCGGGTCGAGGCCGGCCAGCCGGCCTTGTTGCCCAGCCACCAGCGTGTCGCCCAGGGCCATCAGCAGACCGGCCTGACGCAAGGACAGCGCGTCGCCCGGGCGATTTTGTTGCCACAGACGTGCGCCTGTGGCGGCATCAAACGCGCTCAGGCTGCGATCTGCGCCCAAGACAAACACGCGGCGCCCGGCCACCAAGGGCGGCGTGAACACACCCACGCCCAGGCGAGTGCGCCAGACCACGCGACCCGACTCAATGGCCACCAGCTCATTGGCGACCGTGACCGCTGCCACCGTGCTGCCATCGCTGCCCACGCCCGCCGCCAAGGGCGCACCCACCTGGGCGCGCCACAGTTCGCGTCCGGCGGCGGCGTCCAGCGCCACCACGCTGCCGTCGCTGCTGCCCAACCACACCTGGCTGCCGATCACAGCGGGTTTGAGCGGCGCCGCACTGGCGCTGATGGACAATGTCCAGGCTTGGCGCACGCCCAGCAGCGCATTCACCGGTGCCAAAGGTGTGGGCTCAGGCTTTTTGCTGCCAGAGCTGCCACAGGCAGCGAGCACGCTCAGCAGGCAGGCACCGGCCACCAGGCGCCAGGTGCGGCCAGCACCGCGAGGCAATACGACAGACATCACGGTGTTTTCTCCTTTGTTGCGGCATCTTCGCCCACCACAACGCCCAACGCGGCCAGTTTGGCCTCGACCAGCCGGCGGTAGCCCGCATCGGCATCCATGTCGCGGTAGGCGGCCAGGTAGGCGGCCTTCGCGCCGTCTCGCTGCCCCTGCGCCAGCAGGATGTCGCCCCGGCGATCGGCGGCCAGCGGTGCCATGGCGGCAGGCAACTTCGCGTCCAGCACCTTCAAGGCTTCGTCGTACGCCTTTTGATCCATCAGCAGGCCAGCCAGCCGCACACGGGCGATGGCCTGGTAGGCATCGTCGCTGCCTTTGTCCACCACCCACTGCAGCGCAGCACGGGCGTCGTCCACCTTCTGAGCGTCATGCAGGGTGCGTGCCGCCAGCAGGCTGGCCTGGGCCGCCTGCAGCGTGCGGCCATGCTGGGCCTGCAGGTCGGCGGTGACACGCACAACACGTTCACTGTCACCCGCCTGCGCGGCGCGCTCCAGCTCGTCCAAAAGCACGGTGGCTTGTTCGGCCCCGCGGTATTGCCAGTACTGCCAGCCGTTCCAGGCAGCCACACCGCCCAACGCCAGCACCAGGGTGAGGGTGATCAGGTTGCCGTACTTCGACCAGAAGTGCTTGAGCTGGTCGAGTTGTTCCTGTTCTTCGAGGTCGAGATGCGTGGCCATGGATGGGATCAGAAAAGTTCGGTCGATTGTAGGGGGCCGCCCGGCGGCAACTCAGCGCAGACTGGCGGCCCAGTGGGCCGCGTCGGCCAGGGCCTGGGCGCGTTGTGCCACCACCTGGCCGTCCACCGCGCGCAGCGGCTTGACCGACACCTGGCCCTGGGCCACTTCGTCGGGGCCAAAAATCAGCGCAAAGCGGGCGCCGCTGGCGTCGGCTTTTTTGAATTGGGACTTCATGCTGCCCATGCCTTCGGCACCGGCCGTGTGCATGAGCACCGCCACGCCGGCCCGGCGCAGGGCGCGCAGCACCGGCAGCACCTGGGGCAACACCGCCGCGTCGGGCACGATGGCGTAGGCGTCCGCCACAGGGGCGGTTGGCAAGCGGTTCTGCGACTTGAGCAGCTCCAGAATGCGCTCCACCCCCAGGGCCCAGCCAACGGCGGGCGATGGCTTGCCCCCGATCTGCTCAAACAGGCCATCGTAACGGCCACCCGCACACACCGTGCCCTGCGAACCCAACTCGGTGGTCACGAACTCGAACACGCTGAGGTTGTAGTAGTCCATGCCGCGAACCAGACGCGGGTTGATGCGGTAGGTCACGCCCTGGGCATCGAGCAGCGCGCGCCAAGTGTCGAAGTGTTTGAGGGATTCGGCGCCAAGAAAGTCCATCAGCTTGGGCGCGGCTTCCACCAGCGCCTGCATGGCGGGGTTTTTGGTGTCGAGGATGCGCAACGGGTTGGTGTAGAGCCGGCGCTGGGCGTCGGCATCCAGTTGGTCTTTGTGGGCTTCCAGGTGGCGAATGAGCGCCTCGCGGTGCGCCTTGCGCTCGGCTGGCTGGCCCAGGCTGTTGATTTCCAGCGTGATGCCGGTCAGGCCCAATTCGTCCCACAGGTCGCACGCCAACAGGATGAGTTCCACATCCACATCAGGACCAACAAAACCCAGGGCCTCGGCGCCCACCTGGTGGAACTGGCGGTAGCGGCCACGCTGCGGGCGCTCGTGCCGGAACATGGGGCCCATGTAGTACAGGCGCTTGCCGCCGTCGTACAACATGTTGTGTTCGATGGCCGCGCGCACCACACCGGCCGTGCCTTCGGGGCGCAGGGTCAGGTGTTCGCCGTTGAGCTTGTCCTCGAAGGCGTACATCTCTTTTTCGACGATGTCCGTCACCTCGCCCAAGCCACGCACGAACAGGGCCGTCGGCTCCACGATGGGCGCGCGGAAATTGCGGTAGCCATACCGCGCCATGAGCTGGCGGATTTTGTCTTCCAGCCACTCCCAGTGCGCCGATTCCGGCGCAGCGATGTCGTTCATGCCTTTGACGGCACTGAGTTTTTCTGCCATGTGCAAGCTCAGGCGCCGAAGCGCTTTTCAATGTAGTTTTCGACGATGGTCTGGAACTCGGCAGCGATGCCTTCGCCCCGCAGCGTCAGCGCCTTTTCGCCATCAATGAACACCGGCGCGGCCGGTGCCTCGCCCGTGCCGGGCAGGCTGATGCCGATATCCGCATGTTTGCTCTCGCCGGGGCCGTTGACGATGCAGCCCATGACCGCCACCTTGAGGTGCTCGACGCCCGGGTACTTGGCGCGCCACACCGGCATGGAGGAGCGCAGGTGGTCGTCGATCTGTTTGGCCAGGTCCTGGAACACGGTGCTGGTGGTGCGGCCACAGCCGGGGCACGCGGTAACGCTGGGCACAAACGCGCGCAAACCCAGCGACTGCAGGATTTCAGACGCCACCACCACTTCCTGGGTGCGGGCCTCGCCGGGCTGCGGCGTGAGCGACACCCGGATGGTGTCGCCGATACCCTGTTGCAGCAGCACCGACAAGGCGGCCGCAGATGCCACCGTGCCTTTGGTGCCCATGCCGGCCTCGGTCAGACCCAGGTGCAGCGGGTAATCGCAGCGTTGGGCCAAGGCCTGGTACACAGCGATCAAATCCTGCACGCCGCTGACCTTGCACGACAACATGATCTGCTCGGGTGCCATGCCCAACGACTGCGCCTGGGCGGCCGAATCGAGGGCCGAGGTGATCAAGGCCTCGTACATCACCTGGCGGGCGTCCCAGGGCTGCGCACGGCCCGCGTTCTCGTCCATCAGCTGGGCGAGCAAATCCTGGTCGAGGCTGCCCCAGTTGACGCCAATGCGCACCGGTTTGTTGTGCGCCAGCGCCACGTCGATCATCTGGCCAAACTGGCGGTCGCGTTTGTCGCCACGGCCCACGTTGCCGGGGTTGATGCGGTATTTGGAGAGCGCCTGGGCACAGTCCGGGTGGTCGGTGAGCAACTTGTGGCCGTTGTAGTGGAAGTCGCCAATCAAGGGCACGTGGATGCCCATGCGGTCAAGCTGTTCGCGGATGTAAGGCACCGCACGGGCCGCTTCGTCGTTGTTGACGGTGATGCGGACCAACTCGGAGCCCGCCAGCGCCAGCTCTTTGACCTGGATGGCTGTGCCCACGGCATCGGCGGTGTCGGTGTTTGTCATCGACTGGACGCGCACGGGCGCATCCCCACCGACCGTGACGACATGATCACCCCAGACCACGCGGCCCTGGCGCGAGCGCCGCGCGGCGGCCAGGCCCAGCGGAATGGGTTGGGTCACGGTGTCCATGCTCATTTCACCTCGAAACGGGCCACGTTGTTGCGCGCCACAGCCGCCAGATCGAACGGTTTGCCATGCACCAGCACCTCCGTCGCATCGGCGCGCCCAATCACCACCGACAACGGGGTGGGATCGGCCAGCGCGACCGAATCCCCTGCTTTGATGAGGCGCTGCACCAGAACCTTGCCGCCGCTGGACACCTCGATCCAACTGTCGGCCTGCGCCCGGATGACCAGCACCTCGCTCGCGGGCACGATCGGGGCCGCCGGGGCCGGGGCGGGCTGGGCTGTTGTGGGCGCAGCAGCAGGCACGCCCTCCGCTCCCGTCGGCGTTGGGGCGGCAGGGGTGTTGGCTGACACAGCGGCCGCCGGCGCATCAGAAGGCGGCGCAGCCGTTTCCTCCGCCACGTTGGCACCAGCGCCCATGGACGTGGCACCTTCGGTCGGCGCAACCGGCAACAACGGCTCGGCCGGCAGCGCCAGCGGGGTGTCGTCCGACACGGGCGGCACCCACCACCACACGGCCGCCGCCGACAGCAGAATGACCAGGGCGATCCAAACCGCCTTGGGCACACCCTGTGGCGCCCGTGTGGACCCGGCGGGATCGCGCGGGGTGCGGAAGGGGGTGTTGAGCACCGGGTCTTCGCCCAGCCGGCTGCCGCCCGCCTGGGGCAACTGCGCCAACACATCGGTCGGATCGATTTTCAACTGCCGGCACACGCTGGCCGCGAGGGCGCGGGCAAAGGTCGCGTCAGGCAGGTCACCGGTGCGCCCGGCCTCCAGCGCCTCCAGCTTTTTCACCGGCACCTTGAGCGCAGCAGCCAGCGCCACCACATGCAAACCCGCGGCTTCGCGCGCCTGCTTGAGGCGTTGGCCGGCAGCCACCGCATCACGCGGCAGCACGGTGTCGGTTGCGTCGCCACCCTGAGGCGCCTGCACGTCACTCATCAAAAGCCCCTCGCAAATACCTGGCCCATTCGGGCGAATTGGGAAAACGCTGGCGCAGTTGGTCGGCCAGTTGCCGCACGCCGTCCGGGTTGCCCAAGCGGCGCTCCACGCGCAGCCCCAGCCAGAGCGATTCGGCGTTGACCAGATCCGGCGACGCATTGAGGCGCCGTGCGTAGAACTGGGCCCGCAAAGCCTCGCCCCGCTGCAACAGCAGCCGGGCCAGGTTGTACATGGTGATGGGGTTGCTCGCGTCGAGTTCGAACGCGCGCGTCAGGCTTTTTTCGGCCTCGGTGTTCAAACCAGCGCGCACCTGGCAGACCCCCTGCGCCATCCAGGTGCGGGCCGTGTTTGCATAGCCGGTCACTGCCAGCGCACGACCAAACTGCTCCAGCGAGGGCGCCAGGCGCCCTTGCTGGCACCACATCCAGCCCAGGTTGTGCATGGCATCCGCGTCGCGCGGGTTGAGCTGGATGGCGCGGTTGAAACTGGCTTCGGCCAGGGCCGGCTCGCTCATCTGCATGTAGACAAGGCCGCGCAGGTTGTAGGCCGGCGCGTAGTTGGGGTCGGCTGCCAGCGCCTGCTTGATCTCATCCAGGGCCACCGTGGTCTGGCCCTGCTCAAAATAGCCAGAAGCCAGCTCGATGCGAATGCGGGCGCGCTTGCGGTTTTCCGGCTCGTCGAACTCCGTCACCGGTTCGGCTGGGGTGCCTGCCCCGCCCGGCTGCCCGGCGCCACCGGCGCATGCGCCCAGCAACGTGGCCAACAACACCAAACAAAGCGTGGATAAAAAACGTGTCATGCCTGTGGACCCGTGGTTGCGTCAGCCATTGCGGCGCACCACGTGCACCGGCCGGGTGTCGGTGGTTCGCCGCTGCGCCATGCGTTGCGCGGCGTTGGTGCGATCCAGCACATCCCCCGCCAGTTGACCACAAGCGGCGTCGATGTCATCACCCCGGGTCTTGCGCACCGTGGTCACGATGCCGGCGGCATTGAGCGTTTCGGCAAAAGCAAGCACCGTCGGACGGGCCGAGCAGCGCAGGCCCGAATCGGGGAAAGGATTGAACGGAATCAGGTTGATCTTGCAGGGCACGGCCGGGCCACTGTAGTAGGGACTTTGCCCGCGGATCAACGCCAGCAGTTGTTGCGCGTGCTCGGGCTGGTCGTTCACGCCATCGAGCATGCAGTACTCGAAGGTGATGAAGTCGCGCGGCGCGGCCGGCAGGTAACGTCCACACGCGGCCATCAGCTCGGCCAGCGGGTACTTGCGGTTCAGTGGCACCAGGTTGTCGCGCAAGGCATCGTTGGGGGCGTGCAGCGACACCGCCAGTGCCACCGGCACGTCTTGCGCCAGACGGTCCATCATGGGTACCACACCCGAGGTGGACACCGTCACGCGGCGGCGCGACAGGCCGTAGCCGTGATCGTCCAGCATGACCTTGAGGGCGGGCACCAGCGCGCTGTAGTTCTGCAGAGGCTCGCCCATGCCCATCATCACCACGTTGGAGATGACACGTTCGCTGGTCTTGAGGTGCTTGCGCAGAAAGTGTTCGGCAAACCAGAGCTGGGCCACAATTTCGCCCGTGCTCAGGTTGCGCGAAAAACCCTGGTGGCCGGTGGAGCAAAAGCGGCAACCCACGGCGCAGCCGGCCTGGGACGACACACACAGGGTGCCTCTGTCGTCTTCGGGAATGAACACCGCTTCGACCGCATTGCCATCGCCCACATCAAACAGCCATTTGATGGTGCCGTCGGTGGACTCCTGCTGGGCCATCACCTTGAGCGGGCGAATTTCGCAGACGGCGGGGAGTTTTTCCCGCAGGCTGCGCGCCAGATCCGTCATGTCGTCAAAGCGCGAAGCGCCTTTCTGGTGGATCCAGCGGAAAAGCTGAACGGCCCGGAAACGCTTTTCTCCGAGCCGCTCACAAAAGGCGGCCAAGCCCGCGAGATCGAAATCGAGAAGGTTGGCCGTTGTCATCAAATGGAATTACGCGCCGCGCTTCAGCGGCCGTAAACGTTCATGCCGGCGAAGAAGAAGCCCACTTCAACGGCGGCGGTTTCAGGTGCGTCGGAGCCGTGCACGGCGTTGGCGTCGATGCTGTCGGCGAAGTCGGCGCGGATGGTGCCGGGAGCGGCCTTCTTGGGGTCGGTGGCACCCATCAGGTCGCGGTTCTTGGCGATGGCGCCTTCGCCTTCCAGCACCTGGATCATCACGGGGCCGGAGATCATGAAGTCCACCAGGTCCTTGAAGAAAGGACGCTCTTTGTGCACGGCGTAAAACGCTTCGGCTTCGCCACGCGACAGGTGGGCCATGCGGGCAGCGATGACCTTCAGGCCAGCGGCTTCAAAGCGGGCGTAGATCTGGCCGATGACGTTCTTGGCGACGGCGTCGGGCTTGATGATGGACAGGGTGCGTTCGATGGCCATGGTGGTCCTTGAAAGAGTGTTTTTAAGACAAAAGGGCTCTGGAATCCAGAAAACCCAGCATTTTAGCCTGAGCGTGTGGCAAACATGGGGCGCTGTGGTCAGCGGCCACCGCCACGGCGCGGTCCGCCGTTGCCACCCCGGCCTCGGGGTGCGCCACTTGCTCGGCCGCCGCTTCCGCCGCCACCGCCCACGCCACCCTGGCCACCGCGGCGTGGTCCGCCAGCGCTGTTGTCGCGCTTGCGCTGCAGGGAGTCGGCACCGATGTAGCCAAAGCTCGTTTTCATCGGATCGGGCTGCCCACCCGCAGCGGGGCCACCACCGCCACCGGGACCCCGCTCAGGCCGGCCCTGACCCCGACCACGGCCGCCGTAGCTGGGCGCCTCGTGCGAGACGTTGGCCGGCACGGTGTCGTTGCGGTCGGCCCGTTCATCGCGGTCATCGCGGTTGCGGGGCCCGGCATCGGGACGCGAAGGCCGGGGGCCACCACCCTTTTTGTTGCGCCGCGATGCGGGGTGTCGGTTGGTGCGCGCCGGGCCATCGGCATTCGGGCCACGCCGCGCCGGCGCACCCTCCGAACGTTCGGTTCGCACCATGCCGGCGGCGGCACCCAGGCGGTCGATGTCGCGCTGGTCCAGTTCAAGCCAAAAGCCGCGCTTCAAGCCACGCGGCAGCAACATGGCGCCGTAGCGGATGCGGATCAGGCGGCTGACAGCGTGCCCCACCGACTCCATCATGCGGCGCACCTCGCGGTTGCGGCCTTCACCGATGGTGACGCGGTACCAGCAGTTGGCGCCCTCGCCGCCGCCGTCTTCGATGCTGCTGAACTGGGCCACGCCATCGTCCAGCTGCACGCCATCCAGCAGTTTTTTCTTCTCTTCGTTGGACAAGGCGCCCAGCACCCGCACCGCGTATTCGCGCTCCAGGCCAAAACGCGGGTGCATCAGCTTGTTGGCCAGCTCACCCGAGTTGGTGAACAGCAGCAGGCCTTCGGTGTTGAGGTCCAAGCGGCCCACCGACTGCCATTTGCCCTGAAGCAGTTTGGGCAGGCGACGGAACACGGTCGGGCGGTTTTGCGGATCGTCATGGGTGACCACCTCACCGGCGGGCTTGTGATAAGCCAGCACACGCGGGGGCTGCGGCGTCATGCGCACACGGATGGGTTTGCCGTTGACCTTGATGACGTCGCCAAACTGGATACGCTGGCCGATGTGGGCCGGCTCGCCGTTGACAGAAATGCGCCCTTCCAGGATCAGTTGCTCCATCTCCAGACGCGAACCCAGGCCGGCCTGGGCCAGCACCTTGTGCAGTTTGGGCGACTCGACCTGCGGTGCGAGCACGCGCTTGCCAGGCACTTCGGGCACCTCCTGCTCGGCATCGAACTCACCGCTCACCACATCTTCGAAACGCAATGCGTCCGGTGCGGGCGCGCGGGCCTCCCGCCCGCCTTGTCCGGCGGGACGGGTTGCACCACCGGGCGCCCCCGTGTCCGTGACCAGCGCGGGATCAGCAGACGGGATCGGCTGGGTCGGCTCGGTGTTGGCTTCAGACATGGTCGGGTTCCTCGGGGTGGGGCTGCGTGGGATGTTGGGCAGCGGGCGCTTGGGGTTCATCCAGCGGCAATTCGGGCTCGGCGGGGTCACTGTCAAATGGCAGTGCATCCAGGCCCTGAGCGATGGCCGACGGGTGTTCGATGGGGGGCAACTGGTCCAGCGAGGCCAGGCCCAGATCGTCCAGAAACTGGCGGGTGGTGGCGAACAAGGCGGGGCGTCCCACCGTCTCGCGGTGACCGATCACTTCGATCCAGCCCCGGTCCTCCAACTGTTTGATGGTCAGGGAATTGACGGTGACACCCCGGATGTCTTCGATGTCGCCCCGCGTGACGGGCTGACGGTAGGCGATGATGGCCAGCGTCTCCATGGTGGCGCGGGTGTACTTGGGCGGTTTTTCGGGGTGCAATTTGTCCAGGAACGGGCGCAGCTCGGGCCGGCTCTGGAAACGCCAGCCTGAGGCCACCTGCACCAGCTCGACGCCACGCTGCGACCACTCCTGCTGGAGGTCGCCCAGCATGAGCTTGAGGCTGTCGGGAGAAACCGCGCCGTCGAACAGCACAGCCAGCTCGCGCAAGGGCAAGGGCTGCTGCGCACAGATCAATGCGGTTTCAAGGACGCGTCGGGCATCCGCCGTATTCATGGGTGTCTACCTGAAAAGCGAGGGGGTGGCGGCTGGGTGCCACCCGGGGCAACGCGCTGCGGCGCTGCCAAGAAGACTGGGAAGGGTCAGGACGCCAGGGCCTGCCACCAAGTGGCGCCATTGTATTGCAGGTCGGCCGCAGCGATGGCCGCGAGCAGATCGGCCGGTGGTGGGCAGTCGAAACACAGTGTGTCACCCGTGACGGGATGGGCCAGCGACAGGCGGTGCGCATGCAGCGCCTGCCGCGACAAACCCAGGTCCGGGCGGCCGCCATACAGCACATCGGCCACCAGCGGCTGCCCCAGCCAGGCGGCATGCACGCGGATCTGGTGGGTGCGCCCGGTGTGCAGCTTGCACGCCAGCAACACGTGGCGGGCTGTCTCGTCGAGCACCAGAAAGCGGGTTTGCGCAGGCTTGCCCGCACCCTCTCCACGCACCACCGCCATGCGCAGTCGGTTGCGGCTGTCACGCGCCATGGGCTGGTCCACCAACAGGCCGCCGCCGTGGCGCCAGGGGCCGTGGGCCAGCGCGAGGTACAGGCGCTGCACTTCACGCGCCGCGATCATGCGGCCCAGCGCATCCACCGCGCGCTGGCTTTTGCCCACCAGCATCAGGCCCGAGGTGTCTTTGTCCAGCCGGTGCACGATGCCTGCGCGCGGCAGGCGCGCGGCCCCCGCATGGTGGGCGAGCAGGCCGTTGAGCAAGGTGCCGCTCCAATTCCCTGCCGCCGGGTGCACCACCAGCCCAGCGGGTTTGTTGACAACCATCAGATCGGCGTCCTCGAAGACCACGTCCAGCGCCATGGCCTCGGGCACAAAGGCCTGCGCTTGTGCGGTGGGGCGCAACTCGATGTCAATGACATCACCCGCGCGCAGCTTGGTGGCGGGCTTGAGGACCACACGCTGGTTGAGCTGAACGTTGCCATCGGAGACATGCTGCTGCAGGTAGGCGCGAGAAAACTCGGGCAACAACAGCGCCAGCACCCGGTCCAAACGCTCGCCGTGGTGGACGGCGTCGGCCCGCAGCGTGCGGCGTTCCGATGCCTGCTCGATGTCGTCCACGGCGCACAAGGACCCGGTCGATATAATTTCTTCGGCCACGTCCTGTACGTCCTCTTGTTCCTGTCTGAAGGGTCTGCTCACCATGTCCAAGTCTCCATTATCCCTGCTGTCCCTGTTCGGGGCCGTGGTGTTGGCGACGCTGCTGGGCGCTTGTTCGTCCACCCCGCCCAAGGACGAGACCGTGGGCTGGAGTCCTAACAAGCTGTTCTCCGAAGCCATCGACGAGCGCAATGCGCGCAACTACGACAAGGCGGTGAGCCACTTCGAAAAGCTTGAAGGCCGTGCTGCGGGCACGCTGCTGTCGCAGCAGGCACAGCTTGAAAAGGCCTACACCCACCACCTGGCCGAAGAAAAAGCCCAGGCCATCGTGACCCTGGACCGCTTCGTCAAGCTGCACCCCACCAGCCCAGCGCTGGACTACGCGCTCTACCTCAAAGGTGTGGTCAATTTCAACGACAACCTGGGTCTGTTCGGCTCGGTCGCCAAACAGGACTTGTCAGAACGGGACCAAAAAGCCGCCCGCACCGCCTTTGAAGCGTTTGGTGAACTGGTCAGCCGCTTTCCCGACTCGCGCTACACCACCGACGCGCGCCAGCGCATGGTCTACATCGTCAATGCGTTGGCCCAGCACGAGGTCCACGTGGCCCGCTATTACTACTCCCGTGGCGCCTACGTGGCGGCGGTGAACCGCGCCCAGGCCGCACTGACGGATTTCCGCGATGCGCCCGCGCTGGAAGAGGCGCTCTACATCATGGTCAAGTCCTACGATGCCCTGGGCATGACCCAGCTGCGCGACGATGCGGCGCGGGTCATGGAAAAGAACTACCCACAAAGCGACTACCTCAGCCGCGGCTTCAAACAGGTGGATGAGCCGTGGTGGAAGTTGTGGTGACCAAGGCGTCCAACTCGCCCCACATCGCTTCGTCGCTCTCCACCGAGCGCATGGCCGGCAGGCCGGCCAGCAGCTTGCGGCCATAACCCATGCGGCGCAGCCGCACATCACACACCACCAGCACGCCCCGGTCGTGTTCGCTGCGGATCAGGCGCCCCGCGCCTTGCTTGAGCGCCACCGCCGCTTCGGGCAAAAAGTAGCGGGTGAAGGCGCTCCCGCCCTCGTGTTCGATCTGGCGCGTGCGCGCCTCCACCAACGGGTCATCGGGCGGCGGAAACGGCAGCTTGTCGATCACCACGAGCTGCAGCACATCGCCGGGCAAGTCAACCCCCTCCCAGAACGAGGCCGAGGCCACCAACACCGCACCGCGCGCCCCCGGCAGGCCCGCGCGTTCGAACTGACGCAGCAGCTCACGTTTGGGCGCCTGCCCCTGCACCAGCACCTCCAGCACCGACGTGCCTGGCACCTGTGCCTCGGCCCAACCCGTCATGGCATCGGCAATGCGCTTGACCGCACGCAAGGTGGTCGTCAACACCAGCGTGCGCCCCCCGATGCGCCCGGCCCAGCCCCAGGCCGCGTGTGCCACCGCATCGGTGTGGCCGGGGTCAGAAGGCGCGGGCATGTGGGGTGGCACATACAAAGCCGCTTGGGCCGCGTAGTCAAAAGGGCTGGCCACCCGCAGGGTGCGCGCGTCCTTCAGGCCCACGAGCTCGGTGAACCAGGACAACGCGTCGTCGTGGCCCAGCGTGGCCGAGGTGAACACCCAGGTGGTGGATGGCGCACCGTCGCGCGCCAGCACCTTGGTTTGAAACGCCTCGGCGATGTCCAGCGGGGTGAGGACCAGCCGCAACCCCGCACCCAGCTCGACCCAACGGGCCACCCGGGCATCCACCTCCGGCTCGCGTATGGCCTGCAGGCGCTGGGCGAGTTCGTGGGCTCGTTGCGCCACGCGGGCCAGATCGGGAGAGTGCTCCTCAACACCATGCAGGCCATCACACAGGTGATCCAATGCATCCGCCAGAGCGTCGAGGGCGGCGGCCCATTCGGCCGCATCAACGCCCTCAGGCGCCGCGTTGTGCCACCGCCGTTTGCCCGTGCTGCGCCGGTCGGCGCCGATGGCCAGGCGCAAATCCTGCGCCGCACGCTCCAGCCCTGCGGCCAGCGCGCTCCAATCACGCAAACCGCGCGCTGCCTGCAGGCCGTGCGCGAGTGTGTCGCGCGCCAGATCGAGCAGGTGGCCACTGGACACCTGCACCCCCAGGAACTGCACGCCAATTTCGTTGAGCTGGTGGGCCTCGTCAAAGACCACCAGTTCCACCGCCGGCAACAATTCGGCCACTCCCGACTCACGCACGGCCACATCGGCAAAAAACAAGTGGTGGTTGACCACCACGATGTCTGCGGCCATGGCCTCGCGTCGCGCCTGGTTGACGTGGCACGCGCGAAACTGGGGGCACTGGCTGCCCAGGCAATTTTCGCGCGTGGACGTGACCAGCGGCAGGATGGCCGCGCGCTCGTCCAAGCCGGGCACTTCGGCCATGTCACCGCTTTGCGTTTGCCGCGACCAGGCCTCAATGCGGTCCAGCCACTGGTGCAGGTAGCGCTCGTGGGGTTCCAGCAGGTAGCGCGCCTGCTCCATGCGATGCAAGCAGAGGTAGCTGGAACGGCCCTTGAGCAACGCGGTGCGCGCAGGCAGCCCCAGGGCACGGCACACGGCGGGCAGATCGCGCCCGAACAGCTGGTCTTGCAAGGCTTTGGTGGCGGTGGAAATCAAGGTGCGTCCACCGCTGAGCAATGCGGGCGCCAGGTAAGCGTAGGTCTTGCCCACACCGGTGCCGGCCTCCACCACCAGGGCCTCGCGGCGGTCTATGGCCTGGGCCACCGCCAAGGCCATGTCCAGCTGACCTTGCCGCTGGGCAAAGCGCTGGGTGCCGCGCGCCAGTGGGCCGGCGGCATCAAAAAACGCCGCGACATCGTTTTCAAGTGGGCTCAAAGAAGGGTTCCTTTGCTCCGATAATACGGGCGAACAAAATTGGTCAGACGCGCAGCGTCGGCCCGGGGAGTCCGTCCGCGAAACTGGAAACCCATGTCCAACGGCTATCGAATCTCTGCATCCACCGGTCTTGATCGCGGCGACCGGGAGCACCAACAAGACCAACTTTGCCTGTTGACACACCCTCGGGTGCCAGGCTGCCTGCTGGGCGTGGTGGCCGACGGCATGGGCGGGCGCAGTGGCGGGCGCAAAGCCTCGGACCAGGTGATGCTGTCGGCACACCAGCTGTTTGAACGCTACAGCCCCGACAGCGACCCACCCGCCGAACTGCTGCAACAGCTGCTGAACGAAGCGCACCTGGTCATCAAACTCACCGCCGCCGCATCAGAAGAAGAACCCCACAGCACCCTGGCCGCTTTTTTGCTGAGTCCCGACGGTGCCTGCGATTGGCTTCACTCTGGCGACTCCCGCATCTACCATTTCAGGCGCGGCAAGCCGGTCTTTCGCACACTCGACCATTCGCTGGTGCAACAAATGGTGGACCGGCATGAGATCACGGCAGAACAAGCCCAGAGCCACCCGAATGCGAACGTGTTGCTGGGTTGCCTCGGCACAGAGCGCGACCCGCCCTCCAGCACCCACCACATCGACAGGCTGGATGTGGGTGATGCCCTACTCGCCTGCTCGGATGGCCTGTGGCACTACTTCAGCAGCGAGGAAATGGCCCGTGCGGTGGACATGCTGTCGGCCCGCGAGGCCTGCGAGTTCCTGGTGCAAAAAGCCCGCACCCGGGCCAAAGGCACGGGCGACAACCTGTCGCTGATCATCGTCAAGCTGGAGCCGCTCAGCACCACCTGAAACGGCAGGGTCGCCTCAGGTCAACGAGGTGTCTACCAGGCGGCGTTCCAGCGCGAGAAACTCCACAGACTGCATCTCATGCAGGCGCGAGACGGTGCGCGGGAATTCGTGGGCCAGCGGGCCCTCGGTGTAGAGCTGCTCGGCCGGCACGGCAGCCGAAAGAATGAGCTTGACGCGGCGGTCGTAAAGCACGTCCACCAGCCAGGTGAAACGCCGCGCCTGCGAGGCCATGTTGACCGGCATGTGGGGCACGTTGCTCAACATCACGGTGTGGAACTGGCTGGCCAGTTCCAGGTAGTCGTTCTGCGAACGCGGGCCGCCACACAGGGTGCGGAAGTCGAACCACACCACACCACCGGCCTTGCGGATGGCGCGGATCTCGCGCGACTCGATGTGCAGCACCGGATCCTCGTCGTGCGCTTCGGCCAGGCGGTTGAAGGTGTCCTCCATCTGCGCTTCGGCGTCGGCGCCCAGCGGCGTGTGGTAGAGCTTGACCTGCTCCAGCGTGCGGCGCCGGTAGTCGGTGCCGTTGTCGACGTTGATGACCTCCATGGTCCGCTTGAGCAACTCGATGGCGGGCAGGATGCGGTCGCGGTGCAGGCCGTCGGGGTAAAGCCCGTCGGGCACGAAGTTGCTGGTGGTCACCATGCCCACGCCGTTGCGCTCCATCGCATCCAGCAAGCGGTGCAGGATCATGGCGTCGGTCACATCGGCCACGTGAAACTCGTCGAAGCAGACCAGCTTGTAGCGCTTGGCCAGGCGTGCGCCCAGCTCGTCCAGCGGGTTGACCGTGCCCTGCAGGTCGGCCAGTTCGCGGTGCACCTCACGCATGAACTCGTGGAAGTGCAACCGCGTTTTGCGTTTGAGCGGGACGGCGTTGTAGAAGCAGTCCATCAGGAAGCTCTTGCCCCGCCCCACCCCGCCGTACATGTAAACCCCTTTGGGGATGTCCGGCCGGTTGATGAGCTTCTTGAGCGCGTTGGAGCGCTTGGCCTTGTAGTGCGACCACTCGGCCGCGCAACGCTCCAGCGCGGCCACCGCCCGCAGTTGGGCGGGGTCGCTCTGGTAGCCGCGCGCCTTGAGTTCGGCCTCGTAGGCCGCACGCACCGGGCCCGTCATCAGAAGTTCAGCGTGCGCTTGTCCACCGCCAAAGCGGCTTCTTTCGTGGCTTCCGACAGCGATGGGTGTGCGTGGCAGATGCGGGCGATGTCTTCCGCGCTGGCGCGGAACTCCATGGCCACCACGGCTTCGCTGATCAGCTCGGAGGCCATGGGGCCCACGATGTGCACGCCCAGGATCTCGTCGGTCTTGGCATCGGCCAGGAACTTGACCATGCCGGTTGTGTCGCCCAGCGCGCGCGCGCGGCCGTTGGCCAGGAAGGGGAAGGTGCCGGCTTTGTACGCCACGCCATCGGCCTTGAGCTGCTGCTCGGTGCGGCCCACCCACGCGATCTCGGGGCTGGTGTAGATGACCCAGGGAATGGTGTTGAAGTTGACGTGCCCGTGCTGGCCGGCAATGCGCTCGGCCACGGCGACACCTTCTTCTTCCGCCTTGTGCGCCAGCATGGGGCCACGCACCACGTCGCCCACCGCCCAGACGTTGGGCAGGTTGGTCTTGCAGTCGCCGTCCACCACGATGGCGCCGCGCTCGTCCAGCGCCAGGCCCACGGCTTCTGCATTCAGGCCGATGGTGTTCGGCACGCGGCCGATGGAGACGATCAGCTTGTCGGCGTCCAGCGTCTGGGCTTCACCCTTGGCGTTGGTGTAAGCGATGCTCACGCCCTTCTTGGACGTCTTGACCTCGCCGACCTTCACGCCCAGCTCGATCTTCAGGCCCTGCTTGTCGAAGGCCTTCTTGGCTTCTTTGGCAATCTGCTCGTCCACCGCGCCCAGGAAAGTCGGCAGACCTTCGAGGATGGTGACGTCGGCGCCCAGGCGGCGCCAGACCGAACCCATTTCCAGGCCGATCACGCCCGAGCCGATCAGGGCCAGCTTCTTGGGCGTGGCGCCGATGCGCAGGGCACCGTCGTTGGAGAGGATGGTCTCTTCGTCGAAGGCCACGCCGGGCAGCGCGCGAGCGTTGGAGCCGGTCGCCAGGATGACGTGTTTACCTACCAGCGTCTCTTCAGCGGCACCGGCCACCTTGATTTCGTAGCCGCCATCAGCCGCCTTCACAAAGGAACCCCGACCGTGGAAGAAGCTTACCTTGTTCTTCTTGAACAGGTAGAGGATGCCGTCGTTGTTCTGCTTCACGACCGCGTCCTTGCGCCCCACCATCTTGGCCACGTCGATCTTCACATCGCTGGCGGTGATGCCGTGCTCGGCGAAGTGCTTGTTGGCGTGCTCGAAGTGTTCCGACGACTGCAGCAGTGCCTTGGACGGGATACAACCGACGTTGGTGCAGGTGCCGCCCGGGGCCGGGCCGCCCTTGTCGTTTTTCCACTCGTCCACGCAGGCCACGTTAAAGCCCAACTGGGCCGCGCGGATGGCGGCGATGTAGCCACCGGGGCCGCCCCCAATGACAACGAGGTCAAATGATTTAGACATTAACAGCTCCAAATTTAAAGTATCTGATACATATCACGACCTAATATTCGCAACAATGCATTTTTCACAAAATCAACATCCTTAGGGGTCAACTGCATCTCCCAACCAGGATGAAAAGTACTCAACCCTAATTCAACCTGCTGAGATGGACGACCCAACTGATGAACAATTGCATTTCTGAGTACAAAAGCAGACCGACATACTGACCACTCCGGCGACGTTGAATGCAATATATTTATGTTCGAATCAGGATGGGAGCAGGATTGGATAAAAGACTCAAAAAATACCTCTGCACGGCTCTTCTCATCATCAGGACGCGCATCATTCCACGCATCTTTTAGCTCTCGTACCACCCGCGAGAATTGCGGCCCTGGCACAAAGACTTGATCATCCAAGCCACCCCGCTTAGAACTTGCAAGTTTACAAACTAAAGCAACGTTTTTTAAGCAGGCTTCGAAAGCCGAGCAGTAGCTGACCAGCATTTCCTGCAAAATCGGTTGACCGTTTTGTAAACGAGCCCACTCTACGTACTCGGCGGCCTCTATTGAAGATCTTTGAACAACATTTTTCAGAACGAGTTCATCGTCAGTCAAGCTTAACTCGTTCCGTCGCTTGTCGACCAGATGCAACTTTCCCTTCGTCGAAAAATAATGTTGCTGCAGGTCATCTGCATCTCGAAAAGAAGCCCACAAAACGAACCTTGCATTTGCCGAATGAAGCGATTGAGAAAACTGCTCATAGGCATTCTCAAGCAGGCGCCGCAAAGGCACCTGCTCCATCGCTGACTGACTCACACCCACCCGATATCAATCAGATGTTGAAGAGAAGGCGTGCCGGATCTTCCAGCGCTTCCTTCATGGCCACCAGGCCCAGCACGGCTTCGCGGCCGTCGATGATGCGGTGGTCGTAGGACATGGCGAAGTAGTTCATCGGACGCACCACGACCTGGCCGTTCTCGACCACGGCGCGGTCCTTGGTGGCGTGCACGCCCAGGATGGCCGACTGCGGCGGGTTGATGATGGGCGTGGACAGCATGGAGCCGAAGGTGCCGCCGTTGGAGATGGAGAAGGTGCCACCGGTCATCTCTTCGATGCCCAGCTTGCCGTCACGGGCCTTCTGGCCGAATTCGGCGATCTTCTTCTCGATGTCGGCAAAGCTCATCTGGTCGGCGTTGCGCAGGATGGGCACCACCAGGCCACGGGGCGAGCCCACGGCGATGCCGATGTCGAAGTAGCCGTGGTAGACGATGTCGTTGCCATCGACCGAGGCGTTGAGCACCGGGAACTTCTTGAGGGCGTGCACGGCCGCCTTGACGAAGAAGCTCATGAAGCCCAGCTTCACGCCATGTTCCTTCTCGAAACGCTCTTGCATGCGCTTGCGCATGTCCATGACCGGGGCCATGTTGATTTCGTTGAAGGTGGTCAGGATGGCGTTGGTGGACTGCGATTGCAGCAGGCGCTCGGCCACACGGGCACGCAGGCGGCTCATGGGCACGCGCTGCTCGGGGCGGTCGCCCAGGTTGGGCTGGGCCACAGGGGCGGCCACCTGCGGCAACACCTTGGTGGGCGCGCCGGTGGGAATGGCCACCGGTGCGGCGGCGGCAGGCTTGGCACCACCGGCCACGGCACCCAGCACGTCACCCTTGGTCACGCGGCCATCCTTGCCGGTGCCGGCCACGGAGCCGGCGGCCAGGCCGTTGTCGGCCATCAGCTTGGCGGCAGCGGGCATGGCCACGCCGGCCATGGAAGCGCCGGCCGGCGCAGCGGCAGCGGCCACGGGGGCAGCGGCAGGCGCGGCAGCAGCGGCCGGGGCGGCGGCAGCGGCAGCGCCGGCCTTGCCTTCGGTGTCGATCTGGGCGATGAGCTGGTCAGACACCACAGTGCCACCGTCGGCCACCACGTGGGCGGCCAGCACACCGGCGGCCGGGGCGGGCACTTCCAGCACGACCTTGTCGGTCTCGATTTCGATCAGGATCTCATCCATGGCCACGGCTTCGCCGGGCTTCTTCTTCCACTGCAGCAGGGTGGCCTCGGCCACGGATTCGGAGAGCTGCGGAACTTTGACTTCTACGATTGCCATTTTGTTTTCTGCCTAATGTTTCGGTGTTCGCAAGGTGCCGCTGCGCGGCACGACCCGGCCGCATGGCGGCCAGGTCATCGCGTCATTCACTTGGTGAGGATGAAACCCTTGAGCTTGGCGAAGGCCGCTTCGATCAGCGCCTTCTGCTGGTCCTGGTGCAAGTGGGCGTAACCCACCGCAGGCGAGGCGGAGGCGGCACGCCCTGCGTAGCCCAGCTTCTGACCATCGAGCATGTTCTCGTGGATGTAGTGCTGCACGAAGAACCAGGCGCCCTGGTTTTGCGGCTCGTCCTGGCACCACACGATGTCGGTGGCGTTGGGGAAGCGCTTGAGCTCGGCACCAAAAGCCTTGTGCGGGAAGGGGTAGAGCTGCTCGACGCGGATGATGGCCACGTCGTCGGCGCCCTTGGCTTCGCGTTGCTTGACCAGATCGTAGTAGACCTTGCCCGAGCAGGCGATCACGCGCTTGACCTTGTCGGCCTTCTTCACCACCTCGGCGTTTTGCTCGGGGATGACGGTCTGGAAACTGCCCTTGGTGAACTCGGACAGCGGCGAGGTCGCGTCCTTGTTGCGCAGCAGGCTCTTGGGGGTCATGATGACCAGCGGCTTGCGCAGGTTGCGCACCATCTGGCGACGCAGCACGTGGAAGATCTGGCTGGCCGTGGTGGGCTGCACGATCTGCATGTTGGTGTCGGCAGCCAGCTGCATGAAGCGCTCCAGGCGGGCCGAGCTGTGCTCGGGACCCTGGCCTTCGTAGCCATGCGGCAGCATCAGGGTGATGCCGTTGACACGGCCCCACTTCACCTCACCGGAGGCGATGAACTGGTCGATCACGACCTGGGCGCCGTTGGCGAAATCGCCGAACTGGGCTTCCCAGATGACCAGCGTGTTGGGGTCGTTGGAGGCGTAGCCGTACTCGTAGGCCAGCACGGCCTCTTCGGACAGGATGGAGTCGATGACCACAAACGGTGCCTGGTTCTCGGCCACGTTCTGCAGGGGGATGTAGGTGCCCTCGTCGAACTTTTCGCGCTTCTGGTCGTGGATGACGGCGTGGCGGTGGGTGAAGGTGCCACGGCCGCAGTCTTCGCCCGACAGGCGCACGGGATAACCCGACGCGACCAGCGAGGCGAATGCCATGTGTTCGCCCATACCCCAGTCCACGTTGACGTCGCCCCGGCCCATGGCAGCGCGGTCGTCGTAGACCTTCTTGACCAGCTGGTGCGGGGTGACGGTGGCGGGGATGGTGGTGATCTTCTCGGCCAGACGCTTCCACTCGGTCAGCGGGATGGCGGTGTCGCCCGCATCGGTCCACTTCTTGCCCAGGTAGGGCGACCAGTCCACCGCGTACTTGCTCTTGAAGTTGGTCAGCACCGGGTCCACCGTGTGCTTGCCGGCGTCCAGTGCGGCGCGGTAGGCCTTGGCCATCTCGTCGCCCAGAGTCTCGCCCAGGCCTTGCACGGCCAGCTTGTCGGCGTAGAGCTTGCGGGTGCCGGGGTGGGCCGCGATCTTCTTGTACATCAGCGGCTGGGTCAGGCTGGGTGTGTCCTGCTCGTTGTGGCCCAGCTTGCGGAAGCAGGTGATGTCCACCACCACGTCCTGGCGGAATTCCATGCGGTATTCCAGCGCCAGCTGGGTGGCCAGCACCACGGCTTCGGGGTCATCGCCGTTGACGTGCAACACCGGCGCCTCGACCATCTTGACGATGTCGGTGCAGAAGGCCGACGAGCGCATGTCGCGCGGGTCGGAGGTGGTGAAACCGATCTGGTTGTTGATGATGATGTGCACCGTGCCACCCGTGGTGTAGCCACGGGTCTGGGCCAGCGCCAGGGTTTCCTGGTTCACGCCCTGGCCACCAAAAGCGGCGTCACCGTGCACCAGCACCGGCAGCACCTGGCTGCCCGTGGGGTCATTGCGGCGGTCCATGCGGGCGCGCACCGAACCCTCCACCACGGGGTTCACAATTTCCAGGTGCGAGGGGTTGAAGGCCAGCGAGAGGTGGACCGGACCGCCAGGCGTGGACACGTCGGAGCTGAAGCCCTGGTGGTACTTCACGTCACCGGCGGGCAGCTCTTCGGGGGCGGTGTGGTCGAACTCGGCAAAGAGGTCGGCCGGCATCTTGCCCAGCGCGTTGACCAGCACGTTCAGGCGCCCACGGTGGGCCATGCCGATCACAATTTCCTGCACGCCCTTGGCGCCGGCTTGCTGGATCAGTTCGTCCATGGCGGCGATGAAGCTCTCACCACCTTCGAGCGAGAAGCGCTTCTGGCCGACGTATTTGGTGTGCAGGTAGCGCTCCAGGCCTTCGGCAGCGGTCAGGCGGTCGAGGATGTGCTTTTTCTTCTCGGCGGTGAAGCTGGCCTTGCTGCGGATGCTCTCCAGCTTTTGTTGCCACCAGCGCTTTTCAGCCTGGTCGCTGGTGTGCATGAACTCCACACCCAAGGTGCCGCAGTAGGTTTCGCGCAGCGCATTGAGCAGCTCGCGCAGCGACATGCTCTCTTTGCCGAAGAAGGTGTTGCTGATGTTGAACACCGTTTCCAGGTCGGCATCGGTGAAGCCGTAGAAAGCGGGGTCGAGTTCAGGGATGTGCGGGCGCTCGGTGCGCTTGAGCGGATCGAGATCGGCCCAACGTTGACCGACGTTGCGGTAGGCAGCAATGAGCTGCTGGGTGGACACACGCTTGCGGCCCATTTCCGAATCGGCACCGGTGGCGATGACCACCTGGGTGACGCCCGCCTTGGCGCGCTCGGCAAAGGCGTTGATGACCGGCATGTGCGGCACATCGCGCGAATCGCTGCCATCGGCGGCAGGCACGTTTTGCAGCGCGTCAAAGTAGGCACGCCACGTGTCGGGAACGCTGGTGGGATCGGCCAGGTAGTTTTCGTACATCTCTTCGACATAAGGCGCGTTGCCGCCGAAAAGATACGAGTTGCCCTGGTAGGCAACGTAGACGTTGTTTGTCTCGCTCATGAATCCGCTGACCTCCGTTTCCCTTGGGGAAACATTAGCTGGTTTAAGAAACCTCCCGCGACACGGCTTAACCGGTTGGCGGATGCGACAGTGACTGGAAGGACCTGACTGCAACCCGGAATTGTGCCACCGAAGCCGGAAGCACGGGCCACAGATTGGGCTACCGGTGGTCGGAAGCCTTTGGGGTGTGGTGAAAATGCCCTTGACGGCAGGGCCGTCAGGAGGACACCCAGATCAAGACGCGATACGTGGCGACAGGCGTTCGGTCGCCGGCACGCTGCCCGGCTCGTCCATCTCGATGGCAATTTGGGTACACACGGTGCGGCACAACATGACCGCCTTTTCGCTTTGCACCCGGTAAATCACCTGCGTGCCATCCTTGCGCTTGGCCAGCACGCCGGCGCGGTACAGCAGGTTGAGGTGTTGCGACAGGTTGGGTTGGGTCGTGTCAATTTCCTGCAGCAACTGCGAAACCGACTTTTCCTTGTCGCACAAGGCGCTCAGGATGCGCAAGCGCATGGGCGTGGACAAGACACCGAACAACTCGGCAGCAAGCTCGAATACCCGTCCTTTTTCGACGCCCGATTCGGATTCGATCATCTGCTTCATGCTTGCCCTGCTTTATCAATAGATAAATATAAGCAATCATGATAGCGCCATGCCAAGGCCGTGAACAGGCCTGGCAGGCCTGGCAGGCCTGGCAGGCTTGGCAGGCTTGGCAGGCTTGGCAGGCTTGGCAGGCTTGGCAGGCCTGGCACATGGTCTGCAAATGGCAGGACAGTCGAGCGCCGACGCTCAGGCGCTGACCGCGTCACGCACCTGCTGGAGTGCGGTCGGGTCTTCCATGGTGGTCAAGTCGCCCGGATCGCGGCCTTCGCACACCGCCTGTATGGCGCGGCGCAACAGTTTGCCACTGCGCGTCTTGGGCAACACGCTCACAAACCGCACCCGCGCCGGGCGGGCGACGGCGCCCAGCTGGTCGTCCACCACCTTCATGATGGCGCCTTCGAGCTTGAGCGCATCGGCATCGCTGGCCGCCAGCGACGGATCTTTGAGAACGGCAAACGCCACCGCCACCTGCCCCTTGAGCTGATCGGCCACGCCCACCACCGCCACCTCGGCCACATTGGGATGGCTGCTGATGCTTTCCTCGATCTCGCGCGTGCCGAGGCGATGACCAGCCACGTTGATCACGTCGTCGGTGCGGCCCAGGATGTAGAAATAACCGTCGGCGTCGCGAACGCCCCAGTCGAAGGTGCTGTACATGGTGCGGCCGTGGATGCTGGACCAATAGGTCTTCACGTACCGCTCGTCGTCGCCCCACACCGTTTGCAGGCAGCCCGGTGGCAGCGGGCCTTCCACCGCAATCACACCCTTCTTGTTGGGCTCGGTGATTTCTTCGCCGCTGGACTCGTCGATCAGGCGCACGTCAAAACCGTACACCGCCTTGCCCGGCGATCCGTACTTGGTGGGCGCCGGCTCAATGCCGTTGCAGATGGCCATGATGGGCCAGCCGGTTTCGGTCTGCCAGTAGTTGTCGATGACGGGTTTCTTGATCGCGTCCGACATCCAGGTGGCGGTAGGCTCGTCGAGGGGCTCGCCGGCCAGGAACAGCGCCTTGAGGCTGCTGAGGTCGTATTTCGTGAGGTAGGCCGGGTCCTGCTTCTTGAGCACGCGGGCGGCGGTGGGCGCGCTGAACATCACGCTCACCTTGTATTTTTCGACGAGTTGCCACCAGATGCCGGCATCGGGCCGGGTGGGGAGGCCTTCGTACATGATGGTGGCCATGCCGTTGATCAGCGGGCCGTAGATGATGTAGCTGTGGCCAACGACCCAGCCGATGTCGCTGGTGCTGAAGTAGGTTTCGCCCGGCTGGGCCATGTAGATGTGGCGCATGCTGGCCGCCAGGGCGACGGCGTAGCCGGCGGTGTCGCGCTGCACACCCTTGGGTTTGCCTGTGGTACCGCTGGTGTACAGGATGTAGCTGGGGTGGGCGCTGTCCACCCATTCACAAGGCACCTCGGTGTTGAGGTGTTGTTGACGCAAAGCCGCATAGTCCTCATCACGGCCGGCCACCACCTCCAGCGGCGCCAAGCCCCGGTTGACCATGAGCACTTTGGCAGGCTTGTGGGCGGACAGCGCAATGGCCTCGTCCAACAAGTGCTTGTAGGGCACCACTTTACCGCCGCGCATACCAGCGTCGGCACTGATGATGGCCACCGGCTGCGCGTCGTCGATGCGGCTGGCCAGGCTGTGGCTGGCAAAACCACCAAACACCACCGAATGGATGGCGCCAATGCGCGCGCAGGCCAACATGGCAAACGCGGCCTCGGCAACCATGGGCATGTAAATCAGCACACGATCGCCTTTTTTGACCCCCAGTTGCAGCAAGATGGCCGCCATGCGCTGCACCTCGGCGTGCAACTCACGAAAGCTGTAGGCCTTTTCCGTGTCGGTTTCGGTGGACACAAAAACCAGGGCGTTCTGGTCGGCGCGGTCTTTGAGATGGCGATCGACCGCGTTGTGGCACAGGTTGGTCAAGCCACCCGCAAACCAGGTGGCAAAAGGTGGGCGGCTGTAGTCGCACACCTGATCAAAGGGTTTGCGCCAGTCGATCAGCGCCGCCTGTTCCCGCCAGAAGCCGTCGCGGTCGGTGATGGAACGGCGGTGAAACTCGGCGTAGCGGGACGGCGTGGACATGGAAAGTCTCCTCTGGTTGGCAATGGGCCTGCACGCCTCGAACTGAAAACGAGGCACTGGCATTCATAATTATTCATTAGGAGTCTTGCGCGCCGCTGACGCATGGGGCCATCACCCGCCGGCCCACGGTTTCACTTGATCAGTGCCAGCGCTTCCTTGAACTTGGGGTGCTCGGCGCTGCCCAGCCACTCAAACGCCACCATCTCTGCGCTCACCAGTTCCGCACCGTTGCCCGCCAGTCGGTCGAATGCCGCATCACGGTCGCGCTGGTTGCGCGAGCCACAGGCGTCAGTGACCACCCACACGTCCATTTCCTGCTCGATCAAGCCCAGCGCCGTCTGCAGCAGACACACATGGGACTCCACCCCGGCAATGACCACGGTGTTGCGCGGCGTGGGTGCCGGTTTTTGCAGGTGCTTGGGCAGACTGCGTGCGTTGCCTGCCCCTGCGACCGGGGCCCGCAGCACATCCACCAAACCGTCCGCGCAGGCGTCAAACGCCATTTTTGGCAACACTTTGGCGCACAAACTGCGCAAACCGGGGGCCAGTGCGCCCAGGCGGGCCGGGTTTTGTTCGGTGCCAAAGGTGGGCACTTTCATCAGTTGGGCCATGTGTGCCAACAGCTGAGCGCGGGCAAGCACTTGTTCGCCTTCGGCAATGACCGGCATCAGGCGGGTTTGGTAATCCACCAGCACAAGCTGGCAATCGCTGGCATCAAGAAGCATGGTGAGCACAAGTCGGTTGAGATTCGGGCCAGTGTACCGCCCACCCGCACCGGCGCCACCGCGCTTGACTTGTGGTGCATATGCCATTAGCCTCGCGCGCAATGCGAAAAACCGCCATCGCCTTTCTATTGAGCCTATCGGTCGCCGCGCACGCCCAAACAGCCGTTTCGGGTGAAGCGCCCACCGACGTGCCGCACGACGCCATGGCGGAGTTGCTGGCCAGCAAGGGGCTTGTGCAGCGGCTGGACGGCATGCGCCAGCAGATGAGCTTGGCCGCCAGCGACCTGGTGGTCACAGCCATGGGTTTTCTGGGCGTGCCCTACCGCCGCGGTGGCAACTCCGTCGAAACCGGTTTTGATTGCAGCGGTTTTGTGCGCGCCATGTACGAACAAACGGTGGGGCTGGTGCTGCCCCGCCGTGCCGCTGAGCAGGCGCAAGCCACACAGATGATCGCGCGGGAGGACCTCAAGCCGGGCGATCTGGTGTTCTTCAACACCATGCGCCGGGCTTTCAGCCATGTGGGCATTTATGTGGGTGACGGCAAGTTCATCCACTCGCCCCGCAGCGGCGCCCAGGTGCGTGTGGAAGACATGCGCACCGCGTACTGGCACACCCGCTTCAATGGGGCCCGCCGTGTGGCGATCGACCCCGGCGTGACCGCGACAGCAGCCCAGCCGCTGTCGCGCTGAGCCCGCCTACAGCAATTCAGGGTTGCGGTTTGGGCAAGCCCAGCTTGTCCAGGGTTTCGAACGTGACCAGGCCAATGGCCAGACCTTCCCGGCGCTGGTAGTCCATCAAAGCCGCCATCGTGCGCCGTCCCAGCTTGCCATCTGCTGAGCCGACATCCAAGCCTTGCTTGCGCAGCGCTTGCTGGACTGCGACGACCACAGCCGACATGGCCCCTCTGTCGTCACACAGCGCACGCCGCCAGACGAACTGAGGCCTGCCGTCTTGCGGGAGGACTCGCTCAGAGACAGGCTCGATGGCCAGCTGCGCCCAACATTGCCCGGCACGAATGCCTGCCCACATCTCCGCATCAGAAACATCCGGCACCACCGATGTATCAGTTGGTGCGTTGCGCGCTTGTGCCACCTCGCCACGTTGACCAGCAGCCACTGGCGATCCTGGAGCGGCCACCGCAAGTGACGGCGCAACAGCCACGCCAACAGTTCCGCCCATAGCAGACCTTGGCGACGGCGGTGGCCCGATCTGGTGCAGCACCGTCGCATGGCTGTGCAAACCCATAACCGGTGTTGTGGGCTCACGCGGGGCTTCCACGGGGATTGTGGCGTCAGCGCGGACGGGCGGCGCCAAAACTGCCGGCATTGCCAACGCCAAACCACGGGGAGAGAGCGCGGTCGTGGGCCCACTGGTCGGCACCGTGACCAGACAACCCGAAAGCGACACGCCGACCAAGGCCAACACGAGGCCACGTGCAGACACCAGTGTCCAAACTCGCGACATGGGCACTCCACTCGTTTTGCCGCTTTGTGAAGCCGGAAATTGCGACGTTCCGCAAGTGTATGGGTGCCACCCCAAGACCACAACATGGACCAACATCACGCAGACTGACCGCAAAAAAGCCCAGACGGAGACCCGTCCGGGCTGTTGTGGTGAGACAGGCTGAAAGGGCTTACTTCTTGGCTGGCGGCACGTCGGTGCAACTGCCGTGCGCCACCTCCGCCGCCATGCCGATGCTTTCGCCCAGCGTCGGGTGCGGGTGGATGGTCTTGCCGATGTCCACCGCGTCGGCGCCCATCTCGATGGCCAGCGCGATCTCGCCGATCATGTCGCCCGCGTGGGTGCCTACCATGCCGCCGCCCAGGATCTTGCCGTGGCCGTGCGCCTCAGGGCTGTCGTCGAACAGCAACTTGGTCACGCCCTCGTCGCGACCGTTGGCAATGGCCCGGCCCGATGCTGTCCAGGGGAACAGGCCCTTCTTGACCTTGATGCCCTGCGCCTTGGCCTGGTCTTCGGTGAGGCCCACCCAGGCCACTTCGGGGTCGGTGTAGGCCACGCTGGGGATCACGCGGGCGTTGAAGGCGGCGCTGGCCAGCTCCTTGTTGCCTTGCAGTTCGCCCGCGATGACCTCCGCCGCCACATGCGCCTCGTGCACCGCCTTGTGCGCCAGCATGGGCTGGCCCACGATGTCGCCGATGGCGAAGATGTGCGGCACATTGGTGCGCATCTGGATGTCGACGTTGATGAAGCCCCGGTCGGTCACCGCCACGCCGGCCTTCTCGGCGGCGATCTTCTTGCCGTTGGGCGTGCGGCCCACGGCCTGCAGCACCAGGTCGTAGACCTGGGGCGCGGGCGCGGTGCCGCCCTCTTCCGCTGGCGCAAACGTCACCTCGATGCCTTCGGGTGTGGCCTTGGCCCCCACCGTCTTGGTCTTGAGCATGATGTTGTCGAAGCGCTTGGCGTTCATCTTCTGCCAGATCTTGACCAGGTCGCGGTCGGCGCCCTGCATCAGGCCGTCCATCATTTCCACCACATCCAGGCGCGCGCCCAGGGTGCTGTAGACCGTGCCCATTTCCAGGCCGATGATGCCGCCGCCGAGGATCAGCATGCGCTTGGGGACATCCTTGAGCGCCAGCGCGCCGGTGGAATCGACCACACGCGGATCGTCGGGCATGAAGGGCAGGCGCACGGCCTGCGAACCGGCCGCGATGATGGCCTTCTTGAAGGCCACCACCTTTTTGCTGCCGGTTTTTTCCTGCCCGTTGCCGGTGGTCTCTTCCACTTCCAGGTGGTTGGGCCCCACAAAAGCGCCGTAGCCACGCACGGTGGTCACCTTGCGCATCTTGGCCATGGCGGCCAGGCCACCGGTCAGCTTGCCGATGACCTTTTCCTTGTGGCCACGTAGCTTGTCGATGTTGACCACCGGGCGGCCGAACTCGACACCCAGATCGGCCATGTGGCTGACTTCGTCCATGACGGCGGCCACGTGCAGCAGCGCCTTGGAGGGGATGCAGCCCACGTTGAGGCAGACGCCACCCAGGGTGGCGTAGCGCTCGACGATGACGACCTTGAGTCCGAGATCGGCGGCGCGGAACGCCGCCGAGTAGCCGCCGGGGCCACCGCCCAGCACCAGCACGTCGCACTCGATATCGGCGCTGCCGCCGAAACTGGCGGCGGTGGGCGCGACCAAGGGCGCGGAAGCAGGCGCCGGGGCAGCAGCAGCGGGGGCCGCTGCAGGCGCAGATGCCGGAGCGGCAGCGCCACCCTCGGCCTCCAGCGTCAGCACCACCGTGCCCTGCTTGACCTTGTCGCTCAGCTTGACCTTGAGTTCTTTCACAACGCCGGCGTGAGACGAGGGAATTTCCATCGAGGCCTTGTCGGACTCGACGGTGATCAGCGATTGCTCCGCCTTGACCGTGTCGCCGGGTTTGACCAGCAGCTCGATGACCGCGACTTCGTCGAAGTCGCCAATGTCTGGAACCTGGATATCAATGATTGCCATGGTCCGGTTCCTTTACAGCAGCACACGGCGGAAATCGCCGAGGATCTGGCCCAGGTAGGCATTGAAGCGGGCCGCGGCGGCGCCGTCGATCACGCGGTGGTCCCACGTCAGCGACAGCGGCAGCATCAGGCGCGGCTGGAAGGCCTTGCCGTCCCACACCGGCTCGGTCTGGCTCTTGCACACACCCAGGATGGCCACCTCGGGCGCGTTGATGATGGGCGTGAAATAGCGCCCACCGATACCGCCCAGGCTGGAGATGGTGAAGCTCGCACCGCTCATGTCGGCCGGGCCGAGTTTGCCGTCGCGCGCCTTGGCGGCCAGTTCGCTCATTTCCTTGCTGATCTGCAGCACGCCCTTCTTGTCGGCGTCCTTGATGACGGGCACGACCAGGCCGTTGGGCGTATCGGCCGCAAAGCCGATGTGGAAATACTGCTTGTAGATCAACGCATCGCCGTCGAGGCTGCTGTTGAACTCGGGGAATTTCTTGAGCGCGGCCACGCAGGCCTTGATCAGGAAAGCCAGCATGGTCACCTTGACGCCGCTCTTCTCGTTCTCCTTGTTCGTGGAGACGCGGAAGGCTTCGAGTTCGGTGATGTCGGCGTCGTCGAAGTTGGTGACGGCCGGGATCATGACCGCATTGCGCAGCAGGTTGGCACCGCTGATCTTCTTGATGCGGCCCATCTCCTTGCGCTCAATGGGGCCAAACTTGGCGAAATCGACCTTGGGCCAGGGGATCAGGCCCAGCTCGGAGCCACCACCACCGGTGGACGCCGGTGCCTTGGCCTTTTGCGCTGCGGTCTGCACCGCACCTGCCATGACGGATTTGGTGAAGTTCTGGATGTCGTCGGCCGTGATGCGGCCCTTGACGCCGGAACCCTTGACCTCGTCCAGCGGCACACCCAGCTCGCGGGCAAACTTGCGCACCGAGGGCGAGGCGTGCGGCAGGCCCACCGGGGCGGTGGTGGGGTTGTGAGCCGGTGCGGCCGGGGCCGACACGCTGGCGGACACCGAGGCTGCAACGGCTGCAGCAGCCGGAGCGGCGGCAGGCGCGGACACCGGTGTGGCAGCCGCCGGGGCTGCGGCAACGCTGCCTTCCAGAATGGCCAGCAGGTCACCGATGTTGACGGTGTCGCCCACCTTGACCTTGAGTTCCTTGAGCACACCTGCGTGCGACGAAGGGATCTCCATCGAGGCTTTGTCGCTCTCGACCGTGATCAGGCTTTGTTCGACCTTGATGCTGTCGCCGGGTTTGACGAACACTTCAATGACGGCCACATCCTTGAAGTCGCCAATGTCGGGCACGCGCACCTCGACCGGGCCGCTGGCAGCGGCGGGTGCCGCCACGGGTGGTGCGGCCACCGGCACGGGGGCCGGGGCAGCGGCCGCTGGAGCGGGTGCCGGCGCAACGGCTGCGGCGCCTTCTGCTTCCACCACCAGCACCACCGAGCCCTCTTTCACCTTGTCGCCCAGGGCAACACGCAGCTCTTTCACCACCCCAGCGGTGCTGGAGGGGATTTCCATCGAGGCCTTGTCGGACTCGACCGTGATCAGGCTTTGTTCGGCCTTGACCGTGTCACCGGGTTTGACCAGCAGTTCGATGACCGCTACTTCGTCGAAATCCCCAATGTCGGGGACCTTCACTTCAATCAGTGCCATGTTCTTGTCTCCGTGTGACTCAGGCGTACAGCGGGTTGATCTTCTCGGCGTTGATGCCGTACTTGGCGATGGCCTCGGCCACCTTGGTGGCCGGCACGGTGCCGTCTTCGCTCAGCGCCTTGAGGGCCGCGACCACGATGTAGTGGCGGTTGATCTCGAAGTGCTCGCGCAGTTTGCTGCGGAAGTCGCTGCGGCCATACCCGTCGGTGCCCAGCACCTTGTAGTTGCGGCCCTTGGGGATGAAAGAGCGGATCTGTTCGGCGTAGCTCTTCATGTAGTCGGTAGACGCAACCACCGGGCCGGCGTGACCGGCCAGTTGCTGGCCCACGAAGGACACGCGGGGCGTCTCCAGCGGATGCAGCAGGTTCCAGCGCTCGCAGTCCTGGCCTTCGCGCGCCAGTTCGTTGAAGCTGGGGCAGCTCCACACGTCGGCCGACACGCCCCAGTCCTTTTCCAACAGCTCCTGCGCGGCAATGCTTTCGCGCAGGATGGTGCCGGAGCCCAGCAATTGCACGCGTGGCGTCTGTTTGGCGCCCGGCTTGCACAGGTACATGCCCTTGATGATCTGCTCTTCGGTGCCGGCGGTCAGGCCAGGCATGGCGTAGTTTTCGTTGAGCAGGGTGATGTAGTAGTAGACGTTTTCCTGGCGTTCGACCATGCGCTTCAAGCCATGGTGCAGGATCACACCCACTTCGTGCGCGAAAGTCGGGTCGTAGCTGATGCAGTTGGGGATGGTGCCGGCCAGGATGTGGCTGTGGCCGTCCTCGTGCTGCAGGCCTTCGCCGTTGAGCGTGGTGCGCCCCGACGTGCCGCCCAGCAGGAAACCACGCGCCTGCATGTCGCCGGCCGCCCAGGCCAGGTCGCCGATGCGCTGGAAACCGAACATCGAGTAGTACACGTAGAACGGCACCATGATGCGGTTGTTGGTGCTGTAGCTGGTGGCAGCGGCAATCCAGCTGGCCATGCCGCCGGCTTCGTTGATGCCTTCTTGCAGGATCTGACCGGCCTTGTCTTCTTTGTAATACATCACCTGGTCGCGGTCGACCGGGGTGTACAGCTGGCCTTTGGGGTTGTAGATGCCGATCTGGCGGAACAGGCCTTCCATGCCGAAGGTGCGGGCCTCGTCCACCAGGATGGGCACCACACGCGAGCCCAGGGCCTGGTCACGCAGCAGCTGGGTGATGAAGCGCACATACGCCTGGGTGGTGCTGATCTCGCGGCCTTCGGCCGTGGGCTCCAGCACCGCCTTGAAAGTTTCCAGCGACGGCACGGTGAAGCTCTCGTCGGCCTTGGCGCGGCGGTGCGGCAGGTAGCCGCCCAGCGCCTGGCGGCGTTCGTGCAGGTACTTCATCTCCGGCGTGTCGTCGGCCGGTTTGTAGTACGGGATGTTGGGCAGCTCGCTGTCGGGGATGGGGATGTTGAAGCGGTCGCGGATGTACTTGATGTCCTCGTCGCTCAGCTTCTTGGTCTGGTGCACGGTGTTCTTGCCTTCACCGGCCTTGCCCATGCCATAACCCTTGACGGTCTTGATGAGCAGCACCGTGGGCTGGCCCTTGTGCTCGTTGGCGGCGTGGAAGGCCGCGTAGACCTTGGACGGCTCGTGGCCACCACGGCGCAGGTCGAACACCTCCTCGTCGCTCATGTGCTCCACCAGCTTGAGCGTCTCGGGGTAGCGGCCGAAGAAGTTCTTGCGCACGAAGGCGCCGTCGTTGGCCTTCATGGCCTGGTAGTCGCCGTCCAGCGTCTCCATCATCAGTTGCTTGAGCTTGCCGCTCTTGTCCCGCGCCAGCAGTTCGTCCCAGCCGTAGCCCCACAGCAGCTTGATCACGTTCCAGCCGCTGCCACGGAATTCGCCTTCGAGTTCCTGCACGATCTTGCCGTTGCCACGCACCGGGCCGTCCAGGCGCTGCAGGTTGCAGTTGACGACGAAGATGAGGTTGTCCAGGTTCTCGCGGGCTGCCAAACCGATGGCGCCCAGCGATTCCGGTTCGTCCATCTCACCGTCGCCCATGAAGGCCCAGACCTTGCGGTTGGCGGTATCGGCAATGCCACGGGCGTGCAGGTACTTGAGGAAACGCGCCTGGTAGATGGCCATCAGCGGGCCCAGGCCCATGGACACCGTGGGGAACTGCCAGAAATCAGGCATCAGCTTGGGGTGGGGGTAGCTGGACAGGCCCTTGCCATCCACTTCCTGGCGGAAGCTGTCGAGCTGCTGCTCGTTCAGACGGCCTTCGAGGTAGGCCCGTGCGTAGATGCCGGGCGCGCTGTGGCCCTGGATGTACAGCAAGTCGCCACCGTGGTTCTCGCTCTCGGCGTGCCAGAAATGGTTGAAGCCGGCGCCGAACATGCTGGCCACCGACGCGAAGGAGCCGATGTGGCCACCCAGGTCGCCACCGTCGGCAGGGTTGATGCGGTTGGCACGCACCACCATGGCCATGGCGTTCCAGCGCATGTAGGCGCGCAGGCGTTTTTCGATGGCGATGTTGCCGGGGCAGCGCGCTTCCTGGTCGGGTTCGATGGTATTGACGTAACCGGTGTTGGCAGAGAACGGCATGTCGATGCTGTTCTGACGCGCCTCTTCGAGCAGTTGCTCCAGCAGGTAGTGGGCGCGCGCAGGGCCCTCACGTTCGATGACGGCGGACAGCGCGTCCAGCCATTCACGGGTTTCCTGTGCGTCGGTGTCGGTGCCGACGCCCAGGTTCTGTTGGGGTTTGTCTGACATGGTGTCTCCTCGGTGGTGAAAAGAAGCTTAAGCCGGCGCCCAAGGCTTGTCATGCGTGTTGCACCGGATGGAGCAGAGTTTCCCATTTCTCCTTTATTTTTTCAAGATGTAGTTATTGTTTTTGCAATGTGAAAACATTTGCGTGTTTTTTGGCACACACCCCCACACCGGCACATCGGCGGATGGTGTCCTTTAGACTTCAACCAATGCCCGAATCCGCCCGCTCGGCCACACCCTCTGCCCCCACCGCCTCACCCGCGACCGCGCCACCCACTCACACCTCGTGGTGGAAGCGCTGGTGGCGGCGCCTGCCGCCTGCGCGCCAGGACAGGTTTGCCACCTTGGGCCCTCTGTTGGCGGTGCTGCTGTTCATGGGGGCCATCGTGGTGGCCATGAGCTATTTGCGGCTGGAGGAACTGGACCGCGAACAAGAGGCCGTGACCCGCGATGTGGAATACGCACAACAACGGTTGCGCCTGCGCTTGCTGGAGCGCCAGGAACAGCTCATGCGGCTGGCGCGCGAAATTTCCAACCGGGAAATCGACGAAGCGGAGTTCGTCTTTCAGGCCGAAAGCCTGATCAGCCAGTACCCCGAGCTGCTGGCGGTGTCCTGGATCGACAGCCGGCGCAAGGTGGTCGCCGCCTACGCATCGCCCAGCGCGCCCAATGCCCAGACCCGCAGCCCCAACCAGGTGCTGCTGCCGGGTGAAACCGACGGCTCCTTCGAGCTGGCGCGTGACCTGCGCCAACCCATCTACTCCCGACCGTTGCCCGCCGAGCCCGAACAGAGCGTGTTGCTCCTGCAAGTGCCGCTCAGCGAACAGGGGCGCTTCAGCGGCGTGGTCATGGGCGAATACCTGGTGGATGGCCTGCTGCGTTTTGGCATCCCGCCCGAGGTGATGGCCCGCTACGCCGTGGCGCTGCTGGACGACCGCCAGCAGGTGCTGGCCGGCAGCTTGCAGCAAGCCGGCAGCGGCCGCGTGCTGAAATGGCTGCCCTGGTCCAGCGAGGCCATGCACCACGAGGTGCCGGTGTCACCGGTGGGCAACGGTTTGATCCTCAAGGCGCAGGGCTACCGCACCTCACAAGACGTGGTGGGCAGCGGTTTTGTGCTCATCATCGGCGCGCTCAGCACACTCACCGTGTGGATGCTGATCGCCTCCTGGCGCCACACGCGCCGACGTGTGCAGGCCCAGCAGGCGCTGGTGGCCGAGACCCATTTCCGCCGCGCCATGGAAAACTCCATGCTCACCGGCATGCGGGCGCTGGACATCCAAGGCCGCATCACCTACGTCAACCCCGCCTTCTGCATGATGACGGGCTGGTCTGAAGGCGAGCTGGTGGGGCGGACCGCGCCTTTTCCCTACTGGTCTGAGGACGATCAGGACATGCTCAGGCAGCGGCTGGAAGACGAGTTGCGCGGACGCTCGACGCCAGGTGGGTTTGAAGTGCGCGTGAAACGCAAAGACGGCAGCATTTTCGACGGGCGGATGTATGTCTCGCCGCTGATCGACCCCAACGGCCAACAAACCGGCTGGATGACCTCGATGACCGACATCACCGAGCCCAAGCGCATCCGCGAGGAACTGTCGGCGTCCTACGAACGCTTCACCACCGTGCTGGAAAGCCTGGACGCCACGGTGTCGGTGGCACCGCTGGGCAGCGACGAGCTGCTGTTCGCCAACAAGATGTACCGCCACTGGTTTGGCATCAGCGGCGAGGGCCACCGCAGCCTGGTGGACTTGGCGGGCATCGCACCCTCCGCACCGAGCGACGAACACGACGCGGTGGACGCCTTCGCCGGCATGCCAACCGACTCCCTCACCGATGCGGGCGCGGAAAGCGCCGAAATCTACATGGAGGCACTGGGCAAGTGGCTGGAGGTGCGCACGCGCTACCTCACCTGGGTGGACGGCCGCTTGGCACAGCTGGTGATTGCCAGCGACATCACCACGCGGCGCCACGCCGAGGAGCAGGCCGCGCGCCAGAACGAACGCGCGCAGACCGCCAGCCGGCTGATCACCATGGGCGAAATGGCTTCCAGCGTGGCGCACGAGCTGAACCAGCCACTGACCGCCATCAGCAACTACTGCAACGGCATGATCACGCGGGTGAAGAAGCAGCAGATCACGGAAGAGGACCTGCTGGGCGCGCTGGAGAAAACTGCGCGCCAGGCCCAGCGCGCCGGTCAGATCATCCAGCGCATCAAGGCCTTCGTGAAACGCAGCGAACCCAATCCGAGTGTCTCGGATGTGGCCACGATGGTCAGCAACGCGCTGGAGTTGGCCGAGATCGAACTGCGCCGCCATCAGATCCGCGTCACCACCTACGTGGCGGCCCGCCTGCCCCCCTTGCTGGTGGACCCCATCCTGATCGAACAGGTGCTCATCAACCTGCTCAAGAACGGCGGCGAGTCCATCCAGCAAGCCCAGCGCGCCCCCGGCCAACGCTTCATCGAGTTGCGCGTAGGTCCCACCCGCCAGGACGGCATCGACTGCATCGAGTTCGCCATCACCGACTCCGGCAGCGGCGTGCTGGCCGACATGCTGGAACGCATCTACGAAGCCTTCTACAGCACCAAGGCCGAAGGCATGGGCATCGGCCTCAAGCTGTGCCGCAGCATCGTGGAATCCCACCATGGGAGGATGAAAGTCGAGAACATCTACAATGGCGCCGAGGTCAGCGGTTGCTGCTTCAGCTTCTGGATTCCAGTGGCTCCCACACCACAGCCGCACCCCGGCGCGTGAGCGCAAGCCCCCCAGAAGGGGGCGGGACACAAGAAAGAGCGAGATGAGTCTGATACCCAAAAAAGGCACTGTGTACGTGGTGGACGACGACGAGGCCGTGCGCGATTCGCTGCAATGGCTGCTCGAAGGCAAGGACTACCGGGTTCGCTGTTTCGAATCGGCCGAAGCTTTCCTGAGCCGCTACGACTCGCGCGAAGTCGCCTGCCTGATCGCCGACATCCGCATGGGCGGCATGACTGGCATGGAACTGCAGGACCGCCTGGTGGAACGCCAATCGCCCCTGCCCATCGTTTTCATCACCGGCCATGGTGACGTGCCCATGGCGGTCGATTCGATGAAAAAAGGCGCGCTGGACTTCATCCAGAAACCCTTCAACGAAGACCAGCTCGTCAACCTGGTGGAGCGCATGCTTGACCGCGCCAAAGACAGCTTCGCCACCCACCAGCAAGCCGCCAGCCGCGACGCGTTGTTGTCCAAGCTGACCTCGCGTGAAGGCCAGGTGCTGGAGCGCATCGTCGCCGGCCGCCTGAACAAGCAGATCGCGGACGACCTGGGCATCAGCATCAAGACGGTGGAGGCGCACCGCGCCAACATCATGGAAAAACTCAATGCCAACACGGTGGCCGACCTGCTCAAGATTGCCTTGGGCCAGACGCCTGCCAAAGTCTGACCCACCACACCAAATCCCCACGCCCGCTGCCAGCGGGCGTTTTGTTTTGAAGAAAGACCGCCCCATGAGCGCCCAACTGATCGACGGCAACGCCCTGTCCCGCCAACTCCGCCACGAAGTCACCGAGCGTGTCATCGCACTCAAAGCCCGTGGTGTGACGCCGGGCCTGGCGGTGGTGCTGGTGGGCGACAACCCGGCCAGCCAGGTCTACGTGCGCAACAAGGTCAAGGCCTGCGAGGACACGGGCATGCACTCCATACTGGAGCGCTACACCGCCGACCTCAGCGAAGCCGAGTTGCTGAAGCGCGTCGAAGCCCTGAACAACGACCCCGCCATCCACGGCATCCTGGTGCAGCTGCCGCTGCCCGCGCACATCGATGCCCAAAAGGTGATCGAGGCCATCGCCCCGTCCAAGGACGTGGACGGATTCCACATCGCCAGCGCCGGTGCGCTGATGACCGGCATGCCCGGCTTCTGGCCCTGCACACCCTATGGCTGCATGAAGATGCTTGAGTCCATCGGCTATTCGCTCAAGGGCAAACACGCGGTGGTCATTGGGCGCAGCAACATCGTGGGCAAACCCATGGCGCTGATGCTGCTGCAGCAGAACGCCACCGTCACGATCTGCCACAGCGGCACAAAGGACTTGAAGGCCATGACGCTGCAAGCCGACGTGATCGTGGCCGCCGTGGGCAAACGCAACGTGCTGACGGCCGACATGGTCAAACCCGGTGCCGTGGTGATCGACGTGGGCATGAACCGCAACGACGAGGGCAAGCTCTGCGGCGACGTGGATTTCGAGGGCGTGAAAGCCGTGGCCAGCCACATCACCCCGGTGCCCGGTGGCGTGGGCCCCATGACCATCACCATGCTGATGGTCAACACGCTGGAATCGGCCGAGCGTTCGGCATAACGCCCCCACACTCGCCCACTTCGTGTGGCTCGTTGCCCCCCGAGGGGGCGCGAGTCGCCTTGGGGCGGCCCGGCGGCGACTCAGCGATCTGAGCGGCTACCAAGCAACCACAACACCCGCGTGGCGCACAGCCACTGGGCGACGATCAGCGCACTGCCCACACCGTGCCACAGCGCCAGGCTGGCGCCGGTGCTGCGAGCGGTGAGAATTTTGTAAGACACGCCGTACTCCTGCACCAGCATGCACAGCATGGCCAGGCGAATGAAGGGCAGGCCACGGCCCACCGGGCCTTGTTTGTCATGGCGGCCCAGCAACAACAAAGCCATACCACAGGCCACCACCAGCCAGGCAATGGCCGTGAACAGCTTGGCCGCCGCCGGTCCCGCCACCGCCGGGTTGCCAAAGTGGGCAAACAAGGTGGGTACGGCAATGAAGGCGAGCGCGGCCGTACCGCCCCACCAGAGTGCGGCCACCAAGCTGAGCAAACGGTGGCGCAGCAGCGCGTTCATTCGTAGCGCACGCCGATGATTTCGTAGCTCTTGAGGCCACCCGGGGCCTGCACGTCGGCCACGTCGCCCTCTTCTTTGCCAATCAGCGCCCGCGCGATGGGGCTGCTGATGTTGATCAGGCCCAGCTTGAGGTCGGCCTCGTCTTCGCCCACGATCTGGTAAGTGACCTGCTCGCCGGAGTTCTGTTCCTCCAGCTCGACCGTGGCGCCAAACACCACGCGGCCACCCGCGTCCAGCGCAGACGGATCGATGATCTGGGCAATCGACAGCTTGCCTTCGATCTCCGCAATACGACCCTCGATGAAGCCTTGGCGCTCCTTGGCTGCGTCGTAGTCGGCGTTTTCGCTCAAATCGCCCTGGGCACGCGCTTCCGCGATCGCGTTGATCACAGCGGGGCGTTCTTTGGTCTTGAGCTCATGCAGCTCCTTTTTGAGCTTGTCTGCCCCACGCTTGGTCACAGGAATGCTGGCCATGGATCTGATCTCCGTTGTGTCAAAAGAGAAACCGCCGCCAGTCGCCTGGCGGCGGTTTCGGTTTTTCTTGTTCGGCGAGAGTTTAATGCAACTGGGCGTGCAACTCCTGCACCGAATACACCTCCAGTTGGCCCAGGTGTTTCATCCCCTCCACGGCCGCTTCGGCGCCAAAAATGGTGGTGATGGTAGTGACACGGGCCAGCAACGAAGACGTGCGGATGGCACGCGAGTCGGCGATGGCGTTGCGGCGCTCTTCCACCGTGTTGATGACCAGAACGATGTCACCGTTCTTGATCATGTCCACGATGTGCGGGCGCCCTTCGGTCACCTTGTTGACCGTGCCACAGGCCACACCGGCCGCATTGATGGCCGCCGCCGTGCCCTTGGTGGCCACCAACTCGAAGCCCATGCCCACGAGATCGCGGGCGATGGCCACGGCGCGCGGCTTGTCGCCGTTCTTGACGGTCAGGAACACCTTGCCGGTGGGCGTGCCATCGGCCTTGAATGGGCGCGGCAGGTGGGTACCGGCACCGAGCTGGCTCTTGACGAAGGCTTCGCCAAAGGTCTTGCCCACGCCCATCACCTCGCCGGTGGACTTCATCTCGGGGCCCAGGATGGTGTCCACGCCCGGGAACTTGACGAAGGGGAACACGGCTTCCTTGACGCTGAAGTAGGGCGGAGTCACCTCTTCGGTGATGCCTTGCGAGGCCAGCGTCTGGCCGGCCATGCAACGCGCCGCCACCTTCGCCAGCTGAATGCCCGTGGCCTTGGAGACGAAGGGCACGGTGCGCGAGGCACGCGGATTCACTTCAAGCACGTAGATCACGTCCTTGCCATCAACCTGCTGGATGGCGAACTGCACGTTCATCAGGCCCACCACGTTGAGCGATGCCGCCATGGCCGCGCTCTGGCGCTTGATCTCGTTGACCGTTTCGGCGCTCAGGCTGTAGGGCGGCAGCGAGCAGGCGGAGTCGCCGCTGTGCACGCCGGCCTGTTCGATGTGCTCCATCACGCCACCGATGAAGGTCTTGCCCTCTGGGTCACGCAAGCAGTCCACGTCACACTCGATGGCGTCGTTCAGGAAGCGGTCCAGCAGCACCGGCGAATCGTTGCTCACCTTCACGGCCTCGCGCATGTAGCGCTCCAGGTCGCGCTGCTCGTGCACGATTTCCATGGCGCGGCCACCCAGCACGTAGCTCGGGCGCACCACCAGCGGGTAGCCCAGGGAACTGGCCTTTTCCAGTGCCTCGGCTTCGGTGCGAGCAGTGGCGTTGGGCGGCTGCTTGAGGTTCAGTTCGCGCAGCAGGGCCGAGAAACGTTCGCGGTCTTCGGCGGCGTCGATCATGTCGGGGCTGGTGCCGATGATGGGCACACCATTGGCCTCCAGACCCAGGGCCAGCTTCAAGGGCGTCTGGCCGCCGTATTGCACGATCACGCCGGCCGGCTTTTCCTTGTCCACGATCTCCAGCACGTCTTCCAGCGTCAGCGGCTCGAAGTACAGGCGGTCGGAGGTGTCGTAGTCGGTCGACACGGTCTCGGGGTTGCAGTTGACCATGATGGTCTCATAGCCGTCTTCGCGCATGGCGAGTGCGGCGTGCACGCAGCAGTAGTCGAACTCGATGCCTTGCCCGATGCGGTTGGGGCCACCGCCCAGCACCATGATCTTTTTGTTGGTGGTCGGCTCGGCCTCGCACTCGCTGAACTCGGCTTCGTAGCTGGAGTACAGGTAGGCGGTGTTGGTGGCAAATTCGGCCGCGCAGGTGTCCACGCGCTTGTAGACCGGACGCACGTTCAAGGCCTTGCGGGCGTTGCGCACGGCGGTGTCGGTGGTCTTGAGCAGCTTGGCCAACCGGCGGTCGGAGAAACCTTTTTGTTTCAGCGTGCGCAGCGTGCCAGCGTCCAGCGAGGCCAGAGCGCCCTCGCCTTTTTCAGCGGTCAGCTTGTCCAGCGCGAGTTCGATCTTCACGATCTCTTCGATCTGCACCAGGAACCACTTGTCGATCTTGGTGATGTCGTGCACTTCGTCGAGCGACCAGCCGGCGGCAAAGGCGTCGCCCACGTACCAGATGCGGTCGGGGCCGGGCTCGCCGAGTTCGCGTTCCAGGATCTCGCGGTCCTGGGTCTTTTCATTCATGCCGTCCACGCCGACTTCCAGGCCACGCAGGGCTTTCTGGAAGCTTTCCTGGAAGGTGCGGCCCATGGCCATGACCTCACCCACCGACTTCATCTGCGTCGTCAGGCGGCTGTCGGCAGCGGGGAATTTTTCGAAGGCAAAACGCGGGATCTTGGTCACCACGTAGTCGATGCTGGGCTCGAAGGACGCGGGGGTCGCACCCCCCGTGATCTCGTTGCGCAGTTCATCGAGCGTGTAGCCCACGGCCAGCTTGGCCGCCACCTTGGCGATGGGAAAACCCGTGGCCTTGGAGGCCAGTGCGCTGGAGCGCGACACACGCGGGTTCATCTCGATGACGATCATGCGACCGTCCTTGGGATTGACCGAGAACTGCACGTTGGAGCCACCGGTGTCCACACCAATTTCACGCAGCACCGCCAGCGAGGCGTTGCGCATGATCTGGTATTCCTTGTCGGTCAGCGTCTGTGCCGGTGCCACGGTGATCGAATCGCCCGTGTGCACGCCCATGGGGTCGAGGTTTTCGATGGAGCAGACGATGATGCAGTTGTCCGCCTTGTCGCGCACCACTTCCATCTCGTACTCTTTCCAGCCCAGCAACGATTCCTCGATCAGCAGCTCGGTGGTGGGCGAAGCTTCCAGGCCACGCTTGCAGATGATTTCGAATTCCTCTGGGTTATAGGCGATGCCACCACCCGTCCCGCCCAACGTGAAGCTGGGGCGGATGACGGTGGGGAAACCCACACTCTTCTGCACAGCCCAAGCCTCTTCCATGCTGTGGGCAATGCCCGAGCGTGCCGAGCCCAGACCAATCTTGGTCATCGCGTCCTTGAACTTCAGGCGGTCCTCGGCCTTGTCGATGGCCTCGGGGGTGGCGCCGATCAGCTCGACCTTGTACTTGTCGAGCACGCCGTTGTGCCACAGGTCGAGCGCGCAGTTCAGCGCGGTCTGGCCGCCCATGGTGGGCAGGATGGCATCAGGGCGCTCTTTGGCAATGATCTTCTCGACCGTCTGCCAGGTGATGGGCTCGATGTAGGTGACGTCGGCCGTGGCCGGGTCGGTCATGATCGTGGCAGGGTTGCTGTTGATCAGGATGACCTTGTAACCCTCTTCGCGCAGCGCCTTGCAAGCCTGCACGCCTGAATAGTCGAACTCGCAGGCCTGACCGATGATGATGGGGCCGGCGCCGATGATGAGGATGCTTTTGAGATCGGAACGCTTAGGCATTTTTGTGCTGCTCCATCAGTGCCGTGAAGCGGTCAAACAGGTACGAGATGTCGTGCGGGCCAGGCGAGGCTTCCGGGTGACCCTGGAAACCAAACGCGGGCTTGTCGGTGCGGGTCATGCCCTGCAGCGTGTTGTCAAACAGGCTGATGTGGGTGGCGCGCAGGTTGGCTGGCAAAGCGGCCATGTCCACCGCAAAACCGTGGTTCTGGCTGGTGATGCTCACGCGGCCGGTGTCGAGGTCCTTCACCGGGTGGTTGGCTCCGTGGTGACCCACCCGCATCTTGAAGGTCTTGGCGCCCGAGGCGAGGGCCATGATCTGGTGCCCCAGGCAAATGCCGAAGGTGGGGATGCCGGTGTCGATCAAGGTCTTGGCGGCTTCGATGGCGTAGTCGCACGGCTCTGGGTCGCCAGGGCCGTTGGACAGGAAAATGCCATCCGGCTTCAAGGCCAGCACCTCGGCCGCAGGCGTTTGCGCCGGCACCACGGTGACCTTGCAGCCGCGCTCGGCCAGCATGCGCAGGATGTTCTTCTTCACACCGAAGTCGTAAGCCACCACATGGAAACGCGGTGCGGTCAATTCGCCGTAGCCCGAACCGAGTTTCCACTCGTTCTGAGTCCAGCTGTAGGTCTTGTCGGAAGACACCACCTTGGCCAGGTCCAACCCGGCCATGCTGGGCGCACCCTGGGCGGCAGCGACCGCTTTGTCGATGACGGCCTGCGTGACGGCCTCGCCAGCGGCCAGCGCCAGAATGCAGCCGTTTTGTGCACCCTTGGTGCGCAGCAGGCGCGTCAGCTTGCGCGTGTCGATGTCGGCAATCGCCACCGTGTTTTCACGCACCAGGTAGTCCGACAGCGTCATGGACGAGCGGAAGTTGGACGCCAGCAGCGGCAGGTTTTTGATGATCAGGCCAGCGGCGTGGACCTTGTCGGCTTCGATGTCTTCCAGGTTGACGCCGTAGTTGCCGATGTGCGGGTACGTGAGCGTCACGATCTGCCGGCAGTAACTGGGGTCGGTGAGGATTTCCTGGTAGCCGGTGAGCGCGGTGTTGAACACCACCTCGCCGACCGTGGAGCCGGTGGCTCCGATCGAGTGACCAACAAAGACCGTGCCGTCTGCAAGCGCGAGGATAGCGGGGGGCAGTACGGGAAACACGGGTAACTCCTTGGGAGGCGCACCCGGTTTTTAAGCCGCTCACAGCCAGACGCGGACCGGCTGAACAGCCAGCGGCAATGGTGGAGTGAGGACGTTGCGAAGGGGACTCGCTGCGGGCGCGCGCAGGTTGCGGGTAAACCTTCGAATTATACGCCGGCAAAGGGTTTCCCCTCTGACATCCCCTGATTCGTGCGCCAAAAAAGTGCGGCCATCCACCCCATTGCGCATTGATCCAGATCAGCACGGGCGCCCAGCCGCAGGCCTACAGTGAATTGTCAAAAGGCGGTTAGCCACTGGATTTCAATCCCTTCCCACCACCCAGGAGTGACCATGACACAAACCACCAGCGCCGGATCCATCGGCACCCCAGGACTTGGCCGCCGCGCACTCCTTTGTCTGACCCTCGGCACCGGCCTGCTGGCCGCATGCAGCACCACCCCTCCGGTGGCCAACGGCATGGGGTCCAACCCTGACGGGACCGTGACCACCTTTCATCGGAAAAGCTCGGGCAGCCTGGGCGTGTTTGATGGCCCCGTGGTGTGGAGCCAGAAAACCATGCAATGGAATGGCAAAACCGTGGTGGCCGTCTCGGCGCCACAGGCGGGCACCACCCTGCACGACCCAGAAACACATGCCGTGTTGGCCGTGCTGGGCGGCGACGGCAAACCCGCCCAAACCTTTGAGCCAGCCGTGGCATTGCCTTGGCCGCTTGAAGTGGGCAAAACGGCAAGCACCCGGCACAAGGTCACGGTGCACGCCAACAACCGCACGATGGACCTGACCGTCCAGTGGAAGGTCGAATCCTGGGGCGATGTAACCGTGCCCGCCGGCACCTTCAAGGCCTACCAGGTCGTGAGCACCAACCAACTGGGTGAAACAGAAATCCGCTGGGTCAGCCCAAGCAACAACCTGAGCTTGGTCAAACGCCACGTGGAGCGGACCGCTGCTCACCCTCAGGGCGCCGGCGTGCTGGATGCCGAGCTGCTCTCGGTGAAGCTGCCGGGCCGCTGAGTCCTGTTCAGAAGGCAGGGCGCACGAGGCGAAGGGGCAAGGTGGAGCGTTTGCTCACATCGCCCTTGGCCTCGCCGGTGACCAGGTTCACCGCCCAGCCGTGCAGGTAGGCCATGCGGTCGGCGTTGTCGTTGTTGCGACCTTTTTGGATGTTGTCGTAGCTGTACTGGTTCACCTGGCCGCCCGCGCGGATGTTGGCGGTGCCTGACCAATGCCATTCACGCGGTGCCGCAGGAAACAGCACGGGGTCCAGCCCCTGCTGCGCTGGACGGGGATCGACCAGGCGCTTGAGTTCGGTCGTGTGGGGCAGCCGCCAGCGTATGCCCTCGGCCTTCCAGCGCGCCAGTGCGTGGGCCGAGGCCTGCGCGTGGTCGAACAACTGCGGCTGACCAGTGCAGGTTTTGCCGTCCCACACCATGCCCTCCACACAGCGAGGCCAGGCCAGCTTGGCCTTGAGGTCAATCACGTAGTCACCGTCTTCCGACAGCACAAAACGCGGCGCCTCCGCCTGCGCCCCCAAACCGATAGGGAGCACGGCGGCGAGCACCGCAAATGCAGCGGTGGCAAGGTGGGTGGTCATGGCTGGGCAATGCTCGCGTAAAGGCAAATGGCGGCCGCAGCGGCCACGTTGAGCGATTCTTCGCCCCCGGGCTGCGGTATGCGCACCGCCATGGCCGCGCGTGCCGCCAGTGCTGGGGAGACGCCCTGCCCTTCGTGCCCCATCACCCAGGCACAGGGCATGGGCACCGCGCTGCGGTGGATGTCTTCACCCAGGTGCGAGCTGGTCACCACCAACGGCACGGCCAGTTGGTTCAGCAGGGCTTCGTCGGCCGACTCGATGAGACGCAAACCAAAATGTGCGCCCATCCCTGCACGCAACACCTTGGGCGACCACAAAGCGGCCGACCCCTTGATGGCAATGAGCTGCTTGAAACCAAAAGCGCCGGCGCTGCGCAAAATGGAACCCACGTTGCCCGCGTCCTGCACGCGGTCCAGCACCACGGTGGGCACGTGCGGCAACAGCGCCGGAGCGGCGGGCAGGTCCAGCACAAAACCCATGGCGGCCGGCGATTCGAGCGCGCTGATGTCGGTGAACAAGGCGTCGGCCAGCACCACATTGCGTGTGGCGGCGGTACGCCATTCGGCCGCGGCTGCGGGCCACAGGCTTTCGCTGAACACCGCCAAGGCCGGCTTGACGCCACGGGCGAGCGCCGCACGGCACAGGTGGTCACCCTCCAGCCACACACGCCCGAGCCGGCGGTAGGCGGCGTTGTCCCCGGCCAGGCGTTTGAGTTCCTTGACCAGGGCGTTGTCGCGCGACGAAATGTGGACGGCTTCAGTCATGCATGCATCTTCAGGGATTCGGCCACCGGTGCAAAGCTGCGGCGATGTTGGGGACATGGCCCATACAAACGCAAAGCGGACAGGTGCTCGGCCGTGCCGTAACCTTTGTGGCCATCGAAGCCATACGCCGGAAACTCAGCGTGGTACTGCGCGCACCAGCGGTCGCGCGTGACCTTGGCCAGAATGGACGCCGCCGAGATGGCCGCCACTTTGCTGTCGCCTTTGACGATGGCCTCGGCCAGCATGGGCAGCGGCGGCAGGCGGTTGCCATCGACCAGCACCTTGGCAGGTTTGAGGCGCAGGCCTTCCACGGCACGCCGCATGGCCAGCAGGGTGGCCTGCAGGATGTTGAGGCGGTCGATCTCTTCGACCGAGGCCTCGGCCACCGAGCAGCACAAGGCCTTGGCGCGGATTTCGTCGTACAGGCGTTCGCGCTTGGTCGGGCTCAGCTTCTTGGAATCGGCCAGGCCAGCGATGGGGTGCAGGTCGTCCAAGATGACGGCCGCCGCCACCACCGGGCCGGCCAAAGGGCCGCGCCCGGCCTCGTCCACCCCGGCGATCAGCCCGGGCACGTCCCACAGCAAGGGGGCCTGTTCAGCTTTCAAGAAGGTGCGCGATCGCATCGGTGGCCAGTTGGGCGGTGTCGCGCCGCAGCTCGTGGTGCAGCGCGGTGAAACGTTGTTGGAGAACGCCGATTTTCTCAGGGGCATCCAACCAGTCCAGCACGTCGCGCGCCAGTCGGTCGGGCCGGGCGTCGTCCTGCAGGCGCTCGGGCACCACAAATTCGCCACTGAGGATGTTGGGCAGGCCCACCCAGGGCTGCAGGCGTTTGCGCTGTGTGATTTGCCACGACAACCAGGGCATGTGGTAGGCGATGACCATGGGGCGCTTGAACAGCGCAGCCTCCAGCGTGGCGGTGCCGCTGGCGATCAGGGTGGCGTCGCAAGCCGCCATCACATCGTGCGACTGGCCCTTCACCACCAACACCGCATCACGCATGCCGCAGCGGCTGACCACCTCGTCGATCTGGGCCCGCAGCGCCGGCACCGCCGGCAAAACCAACTTGAGGCCAGGCTTTTCCCGCTGCAGCAGCGCACCGGCTTTCAGGAAACGCTCACACAAATGGGTGACCTCAGCGCGGCGGCTGCCCGGCAGCAAGGCAACCACCGTGTCATCGTCGCGCAAGCCAAGGCGCGCACGCGCGGCAGCCTTGTCGGGCACCAGCGGAATCACGTTGGCGAGCGGGTGTCCGACATAGGTGGAGGCGATGCCGTGCTGCGCCAGCAAGGCTGGCTCCATGGGAAAGATGCACAGGACATGGTCCACGCTGGCGCGGATCTTGTGCACCCGCTCGGCGCGCCAGGCCCAGATGGCCGGGCAGACGAAATGCAATGTCTTGATGCCACGGGCTTTGAGCGTGGCTTCGAGGTCGAGGTTGAAATCCGGCGCGTCCACGCCCACAAACAGATCGGGCGGCGTCTTGAGCAAGCGCTGCTTGAGCTGCTCGCGTATGCCCACGATCTCGCGGTAGTGGCGCAGCACTTCCACGTAGCCGCGCACCGCCAGCTTTTCGCTGGGCCACCAGGCATCGAAGCCCTGGGCCGCCATGGCGGGGCCGCCAATGCCGGCGGAGCGCAGCTCAGGCCAGCGCGCACGGCAGCCTTGCAGCAGCAGGCCTGCCAGCAGGTCACCCGACGTCTCGCCAGCGACCAAGGCCAGACTGTAGGCCCCCGCGCTCGGCACTGGCGTGTCCTCGCTGCCCCCCAGGGGGGAGCGCTCCGCCTTGGGGCGGCCCGGCGGCGGAACGGGCGGATTCACTGTCAGCGCACGATGCCGCGCTGCGGCGTCGTGGCGGCCAGAAAATCCAGCATCAGGTTCACGTCGGCCTCAGCTTCTGGGTGGCTGGCTGTGATGTCTGCGATGCGGGCCTTGGCCTGCTCCAGCGTCAGGCCGTCGCGGTACAAGGCCTTGTGCATGGCCTTGACGGCGGCGATGCGGTCGGGCGAGAAGCCCCGGCGACGCAATCCCTCAAAGTTCATCGACCGCGCGCCTGCAGGGTGGCCCTCGCTCATCACAAAAGGCGGTTGGTCGGCCAGAAGCACCGAGCCCATACCGGTCATGCCATGCGCGCCAATGCGCACAAACTGGTGCACGCAGGTGTAGGCGCCCAGGATCACCCAGTCGCTCACCACCACGTGACCGGCGATCTGCGCGTTGTTGGCAAAGATGGTGTGGTTGCCCACCACGCAGTCGTGCGCCAGGTGGGTGTAAGCCATCATCCAGTTGTCGTGCCCCAAGCGCGTGACACCCCCGCCCTGCACCGTGCCGATGTGGTAGGTGCTGAACTCGCGGATGGTGTTGCGGTCACCGATGATGAGTTCGCAGGGCTCGCCCTTGTACTTCTTGTCCTGGTTCACCGCGCCGAGCGAGGTGAACTGGAAAATCTGGTTGCCCTGCCCAATGGTGGTGTGGCCCTCGATCACCGCATGAGGGCCAACAACCGTGCCGGCACCAATCTTCACGTGCGGGCCGATCACGCTGTAGGCGCCCACCTGCACGCTCGAATCAAGTTCGGCGGCCGGATCGACGAGGGCCGTGGGGTGGATCAGCGGCGTGGCGTCTGCCATGGCGCCCACCTCAGGCGATGGTGCGCATGGTGCACATCAGCTCGGCTTCACAAGCGATGTCGCTCCCCACGCGGGTGACGCCCTTGAACTTGAAGATGCCGGCCTTCATGCGCTCCAAGGTCACGTCCATGACGAGCTGGTCACCCGGCTCGACCGGGCGCTTGAAACGCGCGCCATCGATGCCCGCGAAGTAGTACACCGTCTTGTCGTCCGGCGTCACACCCAGCGTGTCAAAGGCCAGCAGCGCCGCCGCCTGGGCCATGGCTTCGAGCATCAGCACGCCCGGCATCACCGGGCGGTGCGGGAAGTGGCCGGTGAAAAACGGCTCGTTGATGGTGACGTTTTTCAGCGCCTGGATGCTTTTGCCCTTTTCGACGGACAACACGCGGTCGACCAGCAGGATGGGGTAACGGTGGGGCAACTGCTTGAGAATCTGGTGGATGTCCATCATGGTCGTTCGTTCTTTTCCAATGTCTTGATGCGTTCGCGCAGGCGGTGCAATTGCCTGAGCGTGGCGGCGTTCTTTTCCCAGGACACATTGTCGTCGAGCGGGAACACGCCGCTGTACTGTCCGGGCTGGTGGATGGAGCGCATGACCACCGACGCGGCAGAGATGTGCACGCCATCGGCCAGCGAGAGGTGACCCAGCACCACCGCGCCGCCGCCCACGGTGCAGCCGCGCCCAATGCGCGCGCTGCCGGCCACACCCGCACAACCGGCCATGGCCGTGTGGGCGCCGATGTGGACGTTGTGACCGATCTGCACCAGGTTGTCGAGCTTGACGCCGTCTTCAATCACGGTGTCGTCCAAGGCGCCACGGTCCACGCAGCTGTTGGCGCCGATCTCGACATCGTCGCCAATGCGCACAGCGCCCAGCTGCTCGATCTTGATCCACTGGCCATCATGGGGCGCAAAACCAAAACCATCGGCACCGATGACCACCCCAGGGTGCAAGATGCAACGCTGCCCAATGACACAGCCGCGCCCGACCGTCACATGGGCGCCGATGCGGGAGCCGAACCCGATGCGGGCGCCGGCTTCAACCACCGCAAACGGGCCGATGGACACACCAGGCGCCAACTCGGCGGACGGGTCCACCCAGGCGCTGGGGTGAACGGTCGCTGGCGGCAGGGGATCGTGGTGCACACGCCACCACTGGGTGAGGCGGGCGAAATAAAGGTAGGGGTTGTCGCTGACGATGCACGGGCCACGTGCGGCGGCCCGCTCACGCAAGGCAGGCGACACAATCAGCGCCGCAGCGTGTGTGGTTTCGATCTGAGCGGCGTAACGCACATGCGCCACAAACGCAAGCGCGTTGTGATCTGCCGATTCGAGGGGAGCGAGCCGCGCAATCAGCGTCTCGCCAGAGCCTGTGAGTTCACCTCCGAGCGCCGCGACGATGGCGTCGAGTCGGGCGCCTGGGGTCATGCTGGCGTCACTTGGCGTTGTTCAACCCGGTGATCACTTTTTCAGTGATGTCGTGTTTGGGGTTGATGTAGACGGCTTCCTGTATCACCAGATCGTACTTCTCAGCTTCCGCCACTTGCTTGATCACACGGTTGGCACGTTCGAGCACGGCTTGCAACTCTTCGTTTTTGCGCACGTTGAGATCCTCTTGGAACTCACGGCGCTTGCGCTGGAACTCGCGATCTTGCTCGACCAACTGGCGCTGACGTGTACCACGCTGCGTTTCCGACAACGTGGGCGCGTCGCGCTCAAAACGCTCGGAGGCGGTTTTGAGCTGGTTGCCGATGGCGTCAATCTCTTTTTCACGCTTGGAGAACTCTGCCTCCAGCTTGCTTTGGGCCGCCTTGGCAATCGATGCTTCGCGGAAGATCCGATCGGTGTTCACAAAACCGATGCGGAAATCCTGTGCCATGGCGGACAAGGCCAACACGCCGGCACAAACACCCACCAGGGTGCGACGAACAAAATGACGGGAGATGTGTTTCATCAAAACGCGGTACCGATCTGGAACTGAATAGACTGCATTTTATCGCCGGGTTTTTTGCGGACAGGTTTGGCGAACGCCAGGCGCAGCGGGCCAATGGGTGAAATCCAGCTCAGGCCCACGCCCACCGAGGCGCGCAGTTCACCCGCGTCGAATTTCTGCTCATCGGTGTAGACGTTGCCGATGTCAAAAAAGCCAAACAAGCGCAGAGTGCGGTCGTTGCCTGCACCGGGGAACGGCGCGAGGATTTCGGTGTTCAGCACCGCCATCTTGGAGCCGCCGATGTAGACCGTGCGGGAGGCGTCATCCACCAACGTGGAGCGCCCGCCCAGGGTGCCCTGGTCAAAACCACGCACCGAGCCCAGACCACCTCCAAAGAAGTTCTTGAACAGCGGGAAGGGACGGCCGCTCATGCCTTTGCCCCAACCCAACTCGGTGTTGAAAGCGAGCGTGTACTGCTTGTTCAGCGGGATGTACTGCTGGAACTGGTAGTTGGCTTTGACGTAGCGGGTGTCACCGCCGACGCCCACCTCGGCGTTGAAACGTTGGTAGCGGCCTTCGTTGGGCACCAGCGCGCTGTCGCGGCGGTCACGCGTCCAACCCACCGTCAAAGGGAGCGAGGAGGAACTGTCGCCAAACACCGCAGCGTACTGCTGGTAGGCCAAGGGCAGCTGGTTGCCTTCCTCAATGCGGGTGGATTCCACCCCGATGCCGAAATAGACCGTGTCGGTTTCCGTGAACGGGACCCCAAAACGCACGCTGGCGCCGGGTGTGACTAGGCTGTAGTCGCCGCCCTGCGCGTCCAGCGGGCGGGTGGTTTTGTAGTAGATGTCCAGGCTGCGCGAAATGCCGTCGGCGGTGAAGTAGGGGTCCACCGTGGTCAACACCACCTGGCGGTTGTAGCTGCTGGTGTTGACGTTCAGGCCCAGATAGTTGCCCGAGCCAAACGCGTTCTCTTGCTGAATGCCGGCCAACAGCGACAGTTTTTCCGACTGCGAGTACCCGAAGCCCAGCGAAATGTTGCCGGTGGGTTTTTCGACCAGGGTCACATTGAGGTCCACCTGGTCGGGGGCGTTGGGCACCTCCTGGGTGTCCACCCGCACCTCGGTGAAGAAGCCCAGGCGATCGATGCGATCACGCGACAGCTTGATGCGCTCGCCGTCGTACCAGGCCGACTCGAACTGCCGAAACTCGCGTCGAACAACTTCGTCACGGGTGCGCAAGTTGCCTTCGACGTTGATGCGGCGCACATAGGCGCGGCGTGAGGGGTCGGCTTGCAGCACAAAAGCCACGCGGCCGTTGTCGCGGTCAATTTGTGGCACCGCATCGACGCGGGCAAACGCGTAGCCGAATTCGCCGAAACGGTCCGTGAAAGCCTTGACCGTGTCGGCCATCAAGACGGAGTTGAATGCTTCACCAGCATCGAAGCGGATGAGTTTTTTGAACTCGTCTTCGCGCCCGAGGTAGTCGCCCTCCAACCGCACCGAGGACACCACAAAACGTTTGCCTTCGGTGATGTTGATGGTGATGGTGATGTCGTCCTTCTCGGGCGAGATGGCCACCTGGGTGGAGTCGATCCGGAACTCCAGGTAGCCGCGCGACAGGTAGTAGGAGCGCAGGGCTTCGATGTCGGCGTTGAGCTTGGCCCGCGTGTAGCGGTCGGACTTGGTGTACCAGCTGAGCCAGCCCCCGGTGTCCAGATCGAACAGGTCGCGCAGCGTGCCTTCGCTGAAGGCCTGGTTGCCGACGATGCGGATGTCTTTGATCTTGGCGACGTCGCCTTCGACCACGCTGAAATTGATGTTGACCCGGTTGCGCTCCATCGGCGTCACCGTGGCCACCACCTGCACGGCATACAGGCTCTTGTTGATGTACTGGCGCTTGAGTTCTTGCTCGGCGCGGTCGGCCAAGCTGCGGTCAAAGGGGCGGCCTTCGGCCAAACCCACATCGCGCATGGCCTTGCGCAAGGTGTCGTTGTCGAACTCGCGGATGCCACTGAACGACACATCGGCCACGGTGGGCCGTTCTTCAACAATCACCACCAGTTCGTTGCCGTTGACCTGCAGGCGCACGTCGGAGAACAGCCCCAGGCCGAACAAGGCGCGGATGGCGCTCGACCCCTTCTCGTCGTTGTAGGTTTCGCCGATGCGAAAGGGCAGCGAGCCAAACACGGTGCCCGGCTCGACACGCTGCAAGCCTTCGACCCGTATGTCACGCAGGGTGAACGGATCGACGGCCCAGGCCGGCAAGGCGGCCAGCATCGAGGAGACAAGCACGCCATGCACCAGGCCACGCAGGCCCACTTTGAGTTGTTTCATGTATTGGTCAGCATCAGCCCAGCAAGCGGGCCACATCATTGAACAAGGCGAGCACCATCAACAGCATCAGCACCGCCACACCACCGCGCTGCAAACGCTCCATCCAGGCGTCGGACAGGGCACGCCCTGACAGCCCCTCCCAAAGATAATACATCAGGTGCCCACCGTCCAAAACGGGCAGAGGGAGCAGGTTGAGCACACCCAGGCTGACGCTGATCAGCGCCATGAACGTCAGGTACGACGTGAGACCCATGCTGGCCGACTTGCCCGCGTAGTCCGCGATGGTGATGGGGCCGCTGATGTTCTTGAGCGAGGCTTCGCCGATCAACATGCGGCCCATCATCTTGAGCGTGAGCCAAGACACCTCACCCGTGCGAATCACCGCGTTCTGCAAGCCTCCAAACAGCCCCTCGCTGACCTCCACCATGGCGGGCGGTGCGCCGACAAACGCGCCCACGCGCCCCACCCACTGCCCGTTCTGTTGCTCGGGGCGCGGCGTGACCAACACCTCGACGCGCCCCCCATCGCGTTCGATCTGCCAGCGCTGGGCAACACCCTGCCCTTGTGCCGACACGCCCTGTCGGATCAGGACCCGAAGCGTCTGGGCGTCAGACACCGGCTGGTCGTCCACCGCACGCACGCGATCACCCGCACGCAACCCAGCCGCCTGGGCCGCACCATCTGGCAGCAACTCGCCCATCACCGGCGCCGACCAGGGGGACACAATACCCATCTGCTGGAACATGGCGAGGTCGGCCTCCCGGCGAGCGAGGTCGGACAATGGCAACAGCACAGCGCGTGGCGTGCCATGCTCACCCTCGGCCACCCACAGCCGCATGTCCTCACCGTCCAGCGCAGCCTGTGTGAGTTGCCACCGCAGGTCGTCGAAAGAACGGACCACCGATGGTGCTTGCTCACCCACGGCAGCCTGTGTCACCCAGTCGCCAGCACGCAAACCCGCGCGGTCAGCAAGCGAAGCGGGGGTGGGGGTGGACAACACCGGCTGGGGCGCCGACACACCTATCCAAGCAACCGCAGCGTACAAAAGCACCGCGAGGGCCAAATTGGCCAAAGGGCCTGCCGCCACAATGGCGGCCCGCGCTCGCAGGGGTTGCGTGTTGAAGGCCAAGTGGCGTTCATCCGCAGCCACTGGCGCCTCGCGCTCATCGAGCATGCGCACGTAGCCACCCAGCGGTATGGCGCACAACACGAACTCGGTGTCCTGCCCCGGACGCTGGCGCTGCGGCTTCCAGCGCAGCAAGGGCTTGCCGAAGCCGACCGAAAAACGCAGCACCTTGACGCCACAGGCCACGGCCACGCGGTAGTGCCCATATTCGTGGACGGCGATCAACAGCCCGAGGGCTACCACAAAGGACAGCACCGTGAGGATCATGGGTTCTCCGAAAAGACGTCAGGCCAACAAGCGTGTCACCGCCCGTTCAGCGGCAGTGCGGGCCTGGCTGTCCAACGCCAGCAAGTCGGCCAGGGAATGGGGTTCAGAGAAGCTCAGGGCACACAAAGTTTCCAGGTTCACCACATGAATCTGGTCGAACCGCAGCCGCCTGTCCAGAAAAGCGGCCACCGCCACCTCGTTGGCGGCGTTGAGCACGGCCGTGGTGCCGGGCGCGGCGCGCAAGCTGTCCCACGCCAGGGCCAGGCCGGGAAAGCGACGGGCATCAGGGGTTTCGAAGGTCATCGCCGCCAGGCGCCGGAAATCGAGACGTTCGGCCCCGCTTTCCATCCGTTCCGGCCACGACAGGCCGTAGGCAATGGGCACACGCATGTCGGGTGTGCCCAGCTGGGCCACCACCGACGCGTCGCGGTACTGCACCATGGAATGCACCACGCTCTGCGGATGGATCACCACCTCGATCTGCTCGGGCGCCACGTTGAACAGATAACGTGCCTCGATCACTTCGAGCGCCTTGTTCATCATGGTGGCGGAATCGACCGAAATCTTGCGCCCCATGACCCAGTTGGGGTGGGCCACCGCTTCTTCGGGCGTGACGCTGTGCAACGTGGCCGGATCGCGTGTGCGGAACGGGCCACCAGAGGCGGTCAGGATGATGCGGTCGATACGCTGGGCCCAGGTGGCCGGATCGTCCGGCAGTGACTGGAACACGGCCGAGTGTTCGCTGTCGATGGGGAGCAGCCGGGCACCGCCTTCGCGCACGGCGGTCATGAACATCTCACCCCCCACCACCAGGGCCTCCTTGTTGGCCAGCAGCAGGCGCTTGCCAGCACGTGCGGCCGCGATGCAAGGTGCCAGGCCGGCGGCACCGACAATGGCGGCCATCACCGCGTCCACGTCCTCGTGTGCCGCCACCCATTCCAGGTCCGAAGGCGTGGACAACACGCGTGTCGCCGAGCCATGGGATGACAGTCGCTGCGCCAGGTCGGCCGCGCGGGCAGCGTCCACCATCACCGCAAAACGCGGGGCAAAACGCAGGCACTGCTGCAACAGCTCGTCCACCCTTGACGCGGCGGTCAGCGCGAAGACCTCAAAACGCTCGGGATGGCGCGCCACCACATCCAGCGTGCTGGTACCAATAGAACCGGTGGAGCCCAGGATGGCCAGTCTTTGTTTCATCGCGAAAGTAAGGAATACAGCATCAAGGCCAGGGGCAACGTGGGCAGCAAGGCGTCCACCCGGTCGAGCACGCCCCCATGGCCGGGCAGCAGGCCACTGCTGTCCTTGGCGCCCATGCTGCGCTTGATCAGCGACTCCACCAGGTCGCCGACCACGCTCATGGCCGCCAAACCCAGCACCACCAGCAACAACACCGGCCAACCGGCCTGCGCCAGCAAGCTGTAGAGGCTGGGCACCGGTGCGGCGTAACGGGTATCGGCCCAGACCCAGGCTACCGCGAGGGCAACCACCCCCAGCATGCCCCCCATCACGCCTTCCCAGCTCTTGCCGGGGCTGATGGACGGCGCGAGTTTGCGGGCGACCAGCCGGGTGCCAAACGCGCGCCCGGCGAAGTAGGCAAAAATGTCGGCCACCCAGACCAGCACCAACGTGGACAGCAGGAAATTGACGCCGATCACCCGGGCCTGAGCCACCGCCAGCCAGGTGAGCCACAAGGCCAGCAAGCCGCCCACCAGGCGCACCGGCGCCGCAATCTGCGGCCAGCCGGGCACCCCCGCGCGCAGCAAGAGCGCGCCACACAACACCCAGGCCGCGCCGGCAGGTACCCACAGCGCAGCCTGCGGTTGAACATGCAAACCCAACGCCCAGCTCAACACACAGGCCGCAAATGTGACGCCGCCCAATACCAGCGACGCGCCCTGCCCAAGTCCGTTCAGCCGGCCCCACTCCCAGCCACCGGCGGCAATGAACACCAGCATCAGCGCGATGAAGGCGCGGGGATCGCCGTGGAACAACGCCGGCAACAGCACGGCCAACAGCACCAGGGCGGTGATCACGCGTTGTTTGAGCATCTGGCTGAGGTGTGTGGACTGGCCGCTCAGGCCGCCGACGTCTTGTGCACGGCTGGCGCCACCTGGGCCGAGGTCTTGCCAAAGCGACGCTCGCGCCCGGCGAAGGCGCCGATGGCCTCGTCCAGGTGGAGTGCATCAAAGTCGGGCCACAACACGTCGCTGAAATGCAGTTCGGTGTAAGCCAGTTGCCAGAGCAGGAAGTTGCTGATGCGCAACTCACCGCCGGTGCGGATCAGCAAATCGGGGTCGGGCACGTGGGCCAGCGCCAGGGCACCGGCCAAGCGCTCAGGCGTGATCGCTTCGCCACTTTGGGCCACCTGTTGGGCGGCCTGGGCGATGTCCCAGCGGCCACCGTAGTTGAAACAGATGTTCAAAACCAGCCGCCGGTTGTGCGCCGTCGCACCTTGGGCCTGCTCGAAGCCCTGGCACACCTTGTCGGACAGACCACGCCGATCGCCCACAAAATGCAGCTGCACGCCGTTGTCCTTCAGCGAAGGCACTTCCCGCGCCAGGGCACCGGCCAGCAGCTCCATCAGGCCCGAGACCTCGTCGGCCGGACGCGCCCAGTTTTCTGAGGAAAACGCGAACACCGTGAGCACGCCCACGCCCCGGTCCAGGCACAGGCGGATGCAGCGGCGCAAGGCCTCCAGCCCCTGTCGATGCCCGGCCACGCGCGGCATGAAGCGCTTGTTGGCCCAGCGACCGTTGCCATCCATGACGATGGCGATGTGGTGAGGTGTCATATACAACGAAGCCTGATCCGCCGCCGGGCCGCCCCAAGACGGATCAGCCCCCACGGGGGGCAGCGACCCGCGCAGCGGTGGAGCATGCGGGGCGACATGTCAAACCGCCAGAATGTCCTGCTCTTTGCTGGCGACCAAGTGATCGATTTCCACGATGCGCTTGTCGGTGGCCTTCTGGATGTCGGCTTCGGCTCGCTTCTGGTCATCTTCCGAGGCCAGCTTGTCCTTGACCAACTTCTTGACCGATTCGTTGGCGTCGCGGCGCAGGTTGCGCACCGCGATTTTGGCGTTTTCGCCTTCGCCGCGCACCACCTTGGTCAGCTCCTTGCGGCGCTCTTCGCTCATGGGCGGCATGGGCACACGGATCAGGTCGCCCTGGCTGGACGGGTTCAGGCCCAGGTCGGATTCGCGGATCGCTTTTTCGATCTTGGCGCCCATGCCCTTTTCCCAAGGCGCCACACCGATGGTGCGGGCGTCGATCAGGGTCAGGTTGGCCACCTGCGACAGCGGCACCATGGAGCCGTAGTAGTCCACGTGAACGGTGTCCAGCAACTGCGGGTTGGCGCGGCCGGTGCGCACGCGGGTCAAGGCGTTCTTGAACGCCTCGATGGACTGCTGCATCTTGTGGTCGGTGTTTTTCTTGATTTCGTCAATCGTCATGGCTCATCCTCTCACTTTGCTTCACGGACAGCGTGGGCCTCAGACGTGCACCAGGGTGCCCTCGTCTTCGCCCATCACCACACGGCGCAAGGCACCGTGCTTGAAAATGCTGAACACCTTGACCGGCAGCTTCTGGTCGCGGCACAAGGCAAACGCGGTCGCATCCATCACCTGCAGGTTCTTGCCCATGGCCTCATCAAAGCTGATGGAGGTGTAGCGGGTGGCCGATGGGTCTTTGTTGGGGTCGGCCGAGTACACACCGTCCACCTTGGTGGCCTTGAGCACAATTTCCGCCCCAATTTCCGCTCCACGCAGCGCAGCAGCGGTGTCGGTGGTAAAGAAGGGGTTGCCGGTGCCGGCGGCAAAAATCACCACCTTGCCCTCTTCGAGGTACTGCAGCGCCTTGGGACGCACGTAGGGCTCCACCACCTGCTCGATGGAAATGGCGGACATCACACGGGCCACCAGGCCCGCCTTGTCCATGGTGTCGGCCAGGGCCAGCGAGTTCATCACCGTGGCCAACATGCCCATGTAGTCGGCGGTGGCACGGTCCATGCCGACCGAGCCGCCAGCCACGCCACGGAAAATGTTGCCGCCGCCAATCACCACGGCGACCTGCACACCCAAACGCGTCACCTCAGCGATCTCTTCGACCATGCGAACGATGGTGGCCCGGTTGATGCCGAAGGCATCGTCGCCCATGAGGGCTTCACCCGACAATTTCAAGAGAATGCGCTTGTGTGCTGGCATGTACGACCTTTGGGTTTCAAGAAAAATTGGAATCCGGCGGTGCCCGTGGAGTGTATCGCCGCCGCCCGCTGTCGGCAGGCGCACGCCGCCCATGGACACGCGAAAAAAAGGCGGGCCCCGTCAACGACGGTCCCGCCTTCAGGGGGCAAGAATCAGGCGCCCTTGGCAGCAGCCACCTGGGCAGCCACTTCGGCCGCGAAGTCGTCGACCTTCTTCTCGATGCCTTCACCCACCACGTACAGGGTGAAGCCCTTGACGGTGGTGTTGGTGGACTTCAGGTACTGGCCCACGGTCTGCTTGCCGTCGGCGGCTTTCACGAACACCTGGTCCAGCAGCGAGACTTCCTTGAGGTACTTCTGCACTGAACCTTCGACCATCTTGGCCACGATGTCGGCCGGCTTGCCGGATTCGGCGGCTTTGGCTTCGGCCACCGAACGCTCTTTGGCGATCAGGTCGGCGGGCACGTCGGCGCTCGACAAGGCCACAGGCTTCATGGCGGCGATGTGCATGGCGGTGTCCTTGGCGGCTGTCTCATTGCCGTCAAACTCCACCACCACACCAATGCGCGTGCCGTGCAAGTAGCTGGCCAGCTGGGCGCCAGCGCTGTACTGCTTGAAGCGGCGGAAGCTCATGTTCTCACCGATCTTGCCGATCAGGCCCTTGCGCACGTCTTCCAGCGTGGGGCCAAAGCTGTCCTGCTCATAGGCCAGCGCGCCCAGGTCTTCCACGGAAGCCGGGTTGTGCTCGGCCACCAGCTTGGCGGCGGCGTTGGCCAAGGCCAGGAAGCTGTCGTTCTTGGTCACGAAGTCGGTTTCGCAGTTGACTTCGATCAGACCACCGGTGGTGCCATTGATGAAGCTGGCAACCACACCTTCAGCGGTCACGCGGCTGGCGGCCTTGCCGGCCTTGGTGCCCAGCTTGACGCGCAGCAGCTCTTCGGCCTTGGCCATGTCGCCATCGGCTTCAGTCAGGGCTTTTTTGCACTCCATCATCGGCGCGTCGGTCTTGGCGCGCAGTTCAGCAACCATGCTTGCGGTGATAGCCATCTTGGTGTTCTCCATAGGCCCACTCGGGCCAGTACAAATATTGAAAGAGGAATGTGGCGTGCCGGTTACGAAAAAGGGGCCACAAGAGCCCCTTTGAACCAGCCGACGGCCGATTGCAGCCGATCGATCAGGCGGAAGCTTCTTCCTTGACTTCCACGAACTCGTCGCCGCCAGCGGCCACGGCCTTGACCACGTCGTTCACGGCGTTGGCGCGGCCTTCGAGGATGGCGTCAGCGATGCCACGGGCGTACAGCGCCACGGCCTTGGCCGAGTCGTCGTTGCCAGGGATCACGTAGTCAATGCCCACGGGCGAGTGGTTGGTATCGACCACACCCACCAGCGGGATGCCCAGCTTCTGCGCTTCTTGCACGGCAATTTTGTGGAAACCGACGTCGATCACGAAGATGGCGTCAGGCAGGGCGGTCATGTCCTGGATACCGCCGATGTCTTTTTCCAGCTTTTCCATTTCGCGGGCGAACATGAGCTGCTCTTTTTTGCTCATGCTGTCCAGACCGGCTTCTTGCTGGGCCTGCATTTCCTTCAGGCGCTTGATGGAGGTCTTGACGGTCTTGAAGTTGGTCAGCATGCCGCCCAGCCAACGCTGGTCCACAAAAGGCACGCCAGCACGGCGGGCTTCCTGGGCCACCAGGTCACGCGACTGGCGCTTGGTGCCCACCATCAGGATGGTGCCGCGGTTGGCGGAGAGCTGCTTCACGAACTTGGCGGCCTCTTCGAACAGGGGCAGCGTCTTTTCGAGGTTGACGATGTGAATTTTGTTGCGATGACCGAAGATGTACGGGGCCATCTTGGGGTTCCAGAAGCGGGTTTGGTGACCGAAGTGGACACCGGCTTCCAGCATTTCGCGCATGGAGATAGACATGGTTTTCTTTCCAGAGGTTGTGACTGAAACCGGCCCCGATCCCTGTTCATCCTGAACAGAAACACCCGGTTGGGCCGGCTTGCGATTTGTTTGGCCAAAGGCTTGGCGCCGTCAGCAAAACCCAAGGAGTATAGCAGGCCGGGCAGGTTTGCTGCAACGCAACAGTTTGCCCCAGGCAATCGGAAGTGCCCGTCTCCTCGCACACAATGTAAGCATGAGCCCTGCCTCCTTTCCCGCGCCCGACCTGCACGCCTCCCAAAGCGCCCTGCGACGTGGCGCCACCACCGCCACACAACTGTTGAACGCATCGCTCGCTGCCGCGCAAAGCAGCGCCTGCGAACACGCCTGGGTGGTGGCCCCGACCGCTGCTGATGTCCACGATCAACTGGCCTCGCTGGAAAGGCGCCACGGCCAGGACCTGCCGCACACGCCGCTGGCCGGCTTGGCTGTCTCGGTGAAAGACTTGTTCGACGTGGCCGACCAGGTCACCACCGCTGGATCGCGCGTGCTCGGTCCGGATGGCGTCAACCTGCCGGCTGCCAAAGCGGACGCCACGGCCGTGGCCCGCCTGCGTGCGGCGGGCGCCGTCATCTTCGGGCGCACCCAGATGAGCGAATTCGCTTTCTCGGGCGTGGGCGTCAACCCCCACCACGGCACCCCTCGCAACCCCTGCGATGCCACCACCCACCGTATTCCGGGCGGGTCGTCATCGGGCGGCGCCGTCACGGTGGCGGCAGGTGCTGCCTGGGCCGCGCTGGGCAGCGACACCGGCGGCTCCATCCGCATCCCCGCCGCGTTGTGTGGCATCGTCGGGTTCAAAAGCAGCGCTCAGTGGGTGCCCACCGACGGCGCCTTTCCCCTGTCCACCACGCTGGACACCGTGGCCGCCATGACGCTGAGCGTGCGTGACGCCATCTTGCTGCACGAGGTGCTGGCCGCCCGCAGCGTGGTGCGCAGTCCCACCGGCCTGCGCGATTGCCGTTTTGCTGTGCCCCAACACACCGTGCTCGATGGGCTGGACGCGACCGTGGCGCGCGCGTTCGAGCGCAGCCTGAGCATCCTGTCGGCGGCGGGCGCCCACATCGTGGACGTCGCCCTGCCAGAACTGGGCGAAGCGGCCGACATGCAGACCCGCTGCACCTTCCCAGCCGCAGAGGCGTTCAGCGTGCAGCGCACCTGGGTGCAAGACCATGCCGCGCTCTATGACCCGCGTGTGCTCGCCCGCGTGTTGCGTGGCGGCACCATGCTGGCCGGCGACTACATCGAACTGCAACGCGCCCGCACCGACTGGATGCGCCGCGTCAACCAGGCGATTGCCCCGTTCGACGCCCTGCTCTCGCCCACCGTGCCCATGGTCGCACCACCGCTGGCCGAGGTGGCACCGGGCACCGAACGCGACGAGGCCTTTTTTGCCGCCAACGCCCGCCTGCTGCGCAACACCGCCTTGGGCAACCTGCTGGACGGTTGTGGCCTGTCGCTGCCCTGCCACCGCGATGGCGAACTGCCCGTGGGCCTGATGCTGTGGCACGGCAATGGCCGCGACGACAGCGTGCTGCACGCGGCACAGCTGGTCGAGCGGGCACTGGAGGCCGCATGAAGGTGGCCATCATCGGCGCCGGCATCATCGGCGTGACCACCGCGTACGAACTGAGCCGTGACGGCCACGATGTCACGGTGTTCGAGCGCCGCGCCGCCGCCGCAGAAGAAACCAGCTTTGCCAACGCCGGCATCGTCGCACCGGGCTACGTCACGCCCTGGGCCGCGCCCGGCATGCCCCAAAAAGTGCTCAAGCACCTGTTCAGTGCCCATGGCCCGGTCAAACTGGCCTGGCCCTTGAGCGCCCGGGATCTGGCCTGGATGTGGCGCTGGTGGCGCGCCTGCGACGCCGGCACCTACATGGCAACCCGGCGCCAGTTGCAGCAACTCGCTTTCTACAGCCGCGAACGCTTGCACCACCTCACACACGACCTGCAATTGCAGTACGACCGGAGCGATGGCTTCATGGTGCTGCTGCGCGACGCGCAAGACCAGGCGATGGTGCAACCTGGCCTGGCGGTGCTGCGCGAGCTGGGCATCGCGTTCCACGAAGTGCCTGGCCACGTGGCCCGCGCGGTGGAGCCCGCGCTCAACCCCGACACGCCTTTGGTGGGCGCGGTGCACGTGCCCGGCGACGAGGTGGGCAACTGCCGCCAGTTTGCCCTCCTGCTCAAGGACGAGGCCCAGGCGCTCGGCTGCCGCTTCGAGTTCAACACCGAAGTCGAGCGCATCGAAGCGCAACCCAGCCGCGTGTGGGTGCGCCCGCGCCAGGGCGCAGGCGCCGCTGATGCGCAGACTTTCGACACCATCGTGCTGAGCGCAGGCGTGCACAGCGCGGCCCTGGCGCGCCCGCTGGGCGTGCACATCCCGTTGACCGCCGTCTACGGCCACTCCATCAGCATGGCGGTCCGCGAAGACATGGATGCCCCGGTCTCCGGCGTGATGGACGAACGCTACAAAGTGGCCATCTCGCGCATGGGCCAGCGTGTGCGAGTGGCCGGTGGCGCCGAAATCGGCGGCCGCGCCGACCGCCACGGCAAACACGCCTTCGACACCTTGCACAAGGTGTTGTACGACTGGTTCCCGGGCTCGGCTCGACACGGCCGCACCGGCGGCCAGATGCAGACCTGGAAAGGGGCCCGCCCCATGTTGCCCGAGGGCCCGCCCCTGGTGGGCGCCAGCGCCGTGCCCGGGCTCTGGCTGAACCTGGGCCACGGCTCCAGTGGCTGGGCCCTGAGCTGTGGCAGCGCGCGGGTGCTGGCCGACCAGCTCAGTGGCCGCAGCCCTGGCCTGGACGCCACCGCCCTCTCCCCCTCCCGCCTGCCCGCCTGAGGTCCACATGATCCAGCGCGTCACCCCCGATCGCCCCTGGCCCCTCTTCGGCGCCACACGCAGCCGAGCGATAGAGGACGCCGCGCTGGCCGCCTCTGCCCCCCACGCCTTGATGGCCCGCGCCGGCCTGGCGGTGGCGCAGTGGGCACGCGCGTTGTACCCACACGCACGCCATGTGTGGGTGGCCTGCGGCCCTGGCAACAACGGCGGTGACGGCCTGGTGGCTGCCTGCCACCTGGCGGAATGGGCAAAAACATCAGGCGCCCAACTGAGCGTCAGTTGGCAGGGTGACGTGACCCGCCTACCCACCGATGCGGCCTGGGCCTTGGCGTTGGCACAACAAGCCGGGCTGCACTGGGTGAACCACCCACCCGACGACTGCGACCTCGCCATCGATGCGCTGTTTGGGCTGGGCGGCCGCGCCGACCAGATCGCCGGTCCTCTCAAACTCTGGCTGGACGCCTTGCGCCGGGCCACTTACCCCGTGTTGTGCGTGGACCTGCCCAGCGGCCTGAACCCCGACACCGGCGCCCTGTCAGGCCCGACACCTGCACGCGGCCGCCGGCACACTTTGAGCCTCTTGACCCTCAAGCCGGGCCTGTTTACCGCAGAGGGGCGCGACGCCGCCGGCGAGGTCTGGCTGGACGACCTGGGCTGCGCCAGTGCCGATGCGCCCGACGCCTGGCTGGGCATAGCGCCACCACCGCACCACCCGCGTCCGCACAGCAACCACAAGGGCAGCCACGGCGACGTGCTGGTGCTCGGCGGCCAAGGCCTGAACGTCAACGGCGCGGGTATGACGGGCGCTGCGGTGCTGGCCGCGCGCGCCGCCTTGCACGGCGGCGCCGGCCGGGTATATCTGGTGCCACTGGAAGCAGCTGGCACATCCAGCCTGGGATGGGACGCCGAGACACCCGAGCTGATGGTGCGCACCACGGCGCACCTCACCCCTGAAGGACTCGGCAACACGACCGTGGTCTGCGGTTGTGGCGGCGGGGACGCCGTGGCCCCTTGGTTGCCACAGGTCATCGCCCACAGCCAGGCACTGGTGCTCGACGCCGACGCGCTCAACCACGTGGCCGCTTCGCCCACTTTGCAACAGGCACTGCGCGAACGCGGCCAAGCGCGGGGCGTTGCCGCCACGGTCATCACCCCTCACCCGCTGGAAGCAGCACGGCTGCTCGGCACCAGCACGCACGACGTGCAGTCAGACCGACTGGCGGCGGCACAGCGGTTGGCGCAAGAGCTGGGGCTGATCTGCGTGCTCAAAGGCTCAGGCACCGTGGTCGCGATGCCAGACCAAGTGCCGGTCATCAACCCCACCGGCAACGCGCGCCTGGCCACAGCAGGCACCGGTGACGTGCTGGCCGGCTGGCTGGGCGCCCGTCTGGCCGCACAGGAGGCCACCCCCTTCCAAACCACCTGCAATGCCGTGTACCAACATGGGCGGGTGGCAGACAATTGGTCAGTCCACCGCAACGGCACCCTGACCGCCAGCGGCCTGGTGCGCCACCTGGGGCGGCACTGACTCAGCCCAGCACCAACAGGCCCACCTGCATCAGCAGGATCAGCACCAGCACCGACAGATCCACACCGCCAATCAGCGGCACCACACGGCGTATGGGCGCCAACAAGGGCTCCACCAGGCGGCCCATCAGGTGCATCACCGGCGCCTGCGGCTGCACCCAAGACAGGATGGCGTAGGCAAACGCCAGCAGCATGATGAGCTGAATGGTCGAACGCAGCAGCATCTTGATCGCCACGAGCGGAATGCCCACCAGCCCCATCACGGCCGACAACCCGCCCACCAAGGCAAGCAACACCACCGCGTACAGCAGCGACAACATGACGGCCGCCAACAAGCTGCCCATGTCCATGTCGTGTTGGGCCAGGCGGCGCGGCAGCACACGGCGCAGGGGGCCCACCAACCAGTTGGTCAACGCCATCACAAAGGGGCCGGGCTGCTGGGTCATGCGTATGCGCCGGGTGTTCATCCAGGCGCGCAGCAGGCAGGCCGCGATCAACGCAAAAAACAGCGTGTCGAGCAGGAAAAGCAAGACCGACATGTCAACGAGGCCCCTTGCGCGATGACGGCGCACCTCCACGGCCGCTCCCGCCGCTGCGACCTGAGCGCTTGCCGGCCGTGCGCGCTGCGCCGCCCTTGTCGGCGCGCTCGCGTTTGGCGCTTTTTGGCATGGCAACGCCCTGGCGCGCTTCCGCGTTGCCAGAGGACCGCTTGCGCAACGCCCCCGCACCACCACTGTCGGCGCCCGCCTTGTCGCGCATGGCTCGCGCCAGCACATCATCGCCCTCGTTCACCAGGCGGAAATCGATGCGCCGGCCATCCAGATCGACCCGGCTGACCTGCACTTGCACACGCGAACCCAGGTGGTAGCGGATGCCGGTGCGCTCGCCGCGCAGCTCCTGACGCGCCTCGTCGAAGCGGAAGTACTCGCCGCCGAGTTCGGTGATGTGGACCAGGCCCTCGACGTACATCGCGTCCAGCGTGACGAACAACCCGAAACCCGTGACCGCCGTGACCACGCCGCTGAACTCTTCGCCCAGGTGCTCGCGCATGTACTTGCACTTGAGCCAGGCCTCCACATCGCGGCTGGCCTCGTCGGCGCGGCGTTCGTTGGCGCTGCAGTGCAGGCCGGCAGCCTGCCAGGCCAAGGTGTCGGCCGAGGGTTTTGCGCGTGGTTTGTCGGTCGGCGGCGCCGGGCGCGACGCCAGGCGTTTGCTGAGCTTGGCATGGGCCTCGCCCGGCGTGGGCAAGGTCGGCAGCTGGTAACGCTTGCCACCCAGGATAGCCTTGATCACCCGGTGCACCAGCAGATCGGGGTAACGCCGGATGGGGCTGGTGAAGTGGGTGTAGGCCTCGAAGGCCAGGCCAAAGTGGCCGTTGTTGCTGGGCGTGTAAATGGCCTGCTGCATGGAGCGCAGCAACATGGTGTGGATTTGCTGCGCCTCTGGCCGGTCCTTGGTGGCGTTGGCGATGTGCTGGAACTCGCCCGGCGAAGGGTTCTCGCTCAGGGTGTGGGGCACGCCCATGGCCTTGAGGTAGTTGCGCAGGGTTTCCTGCTTTTCGGGCGTGGGGCCTTCGTGCACACGGAAAAGGCCGGGCTGCTTGCCCTGGGCAATGAACTCGGCGCTGCACACGTTGGCGGCCAGCATGGCCTCCTCGATCAGCTTGTGCGCATCGTTGCGGGTGCGAGGCACAATTTTTTCAATGCGGCCCGATTCGTCGCAGACGATTTGTGTTTCGGTGGTTTCAAAGTCCACCGCACCCCGGGCGTTGCGCGCCGACAGCAAGGCCCGGTAGACGTCGTGCAGGTTGAGCAGGTAGGGCACCAGCGGCTTGCGGTTCTGCGCCTCGGGGCCGCGCGTGTTTTGCAGGATGGCCGCCACCTCGGTGTAGGTGAAGCGCGCGTGGCTGTGCATCACCGCCGGGAAAAACTGGTAGGCGTGGATCTCGCCCTTGGCGTTGATCAGCATGTCGCAGACCATGCACAGGCGGTCCACGTCGGGGTTGAGCGAGCACAGGCCGTTGGACAGCTTCTCGGGCAGCATGGGAATCACGCGACGCGGGAAGTACACGCTGGTGGCGCGGTCGTAGGCATCGACGTCGATGGCGCTGCCCGTTTCCACGTAGTGGCTCACATCGGCGATGGCCACCAGCAGGCGCCAACCCTTGCCGCGCCCAACTTTGGCGGGCTCGCAATACACCGCGTCGTCGAAGTCACGCGCGTCCTCACCGTCGATGGTGACCAGGGGCACATCAGTCAGGTCGATGCGGTTTTTCTTGTCGGCCGCTCGGACCTTGTCGGGCAGCGCCCGCGCCTGCGCCATGGCGGCATCGGAAAACTGGTGGGGCACGCCGTATTTGCGCACCGCGATCTCGATTTCCATGCCGGGGTCGTCGATCTCGCCCAGCACCTCTTTCACGCGCCCCACGGGTTGCCCGTACAAGGCCGGCGGCTCGGTCAACTCGACCACCACCACCTGCCCCGGCTTGGCCGAGCCGGTCGCACCTTTGGGGATGAGCACATCCTGGCCATAGCGCTTGTCTTCAGGCGCCACCAACCAGATGCCACTTTCCTGCAGCAATCGCCCGATCAAAGGGGCGGACGAGCGTTCGATGATTTCGGTGACGCGGCCCTCTGGACGGCCCTTGCGGTCGTAACGCACGACACGGACCTTGACGCGGTCCTTGTGCAGAACCGCACGCATTTCGTTGGAGGGAAGGTAGATGTCGGGCTGCCCGTCATCGCGGACCACAAAGCCGTGGCCATCGCGGTGGCCTGAGACGGTGCCTTCGATTTCGGCCAGCAGATGGTTTTGATTTTTTTCGTTCACGTAGTTTGAGACTGGCTCTTTGTTAGTGCTATACTAGTCGTTTCCTGAGATGCCCAGGTGGCGGAATTGGTAGACGCACTAGTTTCAGGTACTAGCGCCGAGAGGCGTGGAGGTTCGAGTCCTCTCTTGGGCACCATCATAAAGTTGAAAGGTCTGCAAACTGAATGTTGCAGGCCTTTTTTCTTTTCTGGGCCACTCAACGCCGCCTACAGGGCGTGGCGCCTGCCAACCAGGACAACCATCCCAAGGCAGATGCGCCTACCACGCACAAGCGATCAAATTCTCGGTGTATACTGCTGACTTCCTGAGATGCCCAGGTGGCGGAATTGGTAGACGCACTAGTTTCAGGTACTAGCGCTGCGAGGCGTGGAGGTTCGAGTCCTCTCTTGGGCACCAAAAATTTGAAAAGCCTGCGATGTCACCATCGCAGGCTTTTTTGATTGACCAGAACGTCCCCGTTCTGACCTGCGATCAGACGGGCATCGCCACCAAATCGTGCCCTTCGGCCGCCACGATGCGCGCCTTGGTGAACTCCCCCACCTTCAAGGTCTTGCTGATCTTCTGCGGCGGCAACAGGCGCACGGTACCGTCGATCTCAGGCGCATCGGCGTAGCTGCGGCCCACCCCGCCCTTTTTGCCCATGCCGGGCGCCGAATCCACCAGCACTTGCATGGTGGCACCCACACGGCGCTGCAGGCGTTCGGCCGAGACGGCTTCGGCCACCGCCATGAAGCGGGCACGGCGCTCTTCGCGCAGCTCATCGGGCACCGGGTTGGCCAGCTCGTTGGCGGCCGCGCCCGTCACCGGCGAATAGGCAAAACAGCCAGCGCGGTCGATTTGCGCCTCGCGCACGAAATCGAGGAGGTGCGCAAACTCTTCTTCGGTCTCACCTGGGAAGCCGGCGATGAAGGTGCTGCGCACCACCAGTTCCGGACACACGTCGCGCCACTGCTGGATGCGCTCCTGGTTGCGCTCGCCACTGGCGGGGCGCTTCATGCGGCGCAGCACGTCGGGGTGGCTGTGTTGCAGTGGCACGTCCAGGTAGGGCAGCACCAGACCTTCGGCCATCAGCGGCAGCACCTCGTCCACGTGCGGATAGGGGTAGACATAGTGCAGGCGCACCCAGGCGCCAAAACCTTTGGCCAGCTCGCCCAGTTCGCGCACCAGATCGAACATGCGGGTCTTGACCGGCTTGCCATCCCAGAAGCCGGTGCGGTACTTCACATCGACGCCGTAGGCCGAGGTGTCCTGGCTCACAACAAGCAGTTCTTTGACGCCCGCCTCGAACAGCTTGCGCGCCTCGGTCAACACGTCGCCAATCGGACGGCTCACCAGATCACCGCGCATGGACGGGATGATGCAGAAGGTGCAGCGGTGGTTGCAGCCCTCGCTGATCTTGAGGTAAGCGTAATGGCGGGGCGTGAGCTTGATGCCCTGGGCGGGCACCAGGTCCACAAAGGGGTCGTGTGGCTTGGGCAGGTGTTTGTGCACCGCCTCCATCACCTCGTGGGTGGCGTGTGGGCCGGTCACGGCCAACACCGATGGGTGGATGTTCTGCACCATGTTGCCGCCATCATCGCCCTGGCGTGCGCCCAGACAGCCGGTGACGATGACACGGCCGTTTTCGGCCAGCGCCTCGCCAATGGTGTCCAGGCTTTCCTTGACCGCGTCGTCGATGAAGCCGCAGGTATTGACGATGACCAGATCGGCACCATCAAATGTCTTGCTGGTTTGGTAGCCCTCGGCGCTGAGTTGCGTGAGGATGAGTTCGGAGTCGGTGAGCGCCTTGGGGCAGCCCAGCGAAACAAAGCCGACCTTGGGGGCGGCGGAGGTGGCGGGAGCGTTCATAGCCCCGATTGTCTCAGGTCGGCCCGGGATGCGCCCGGGCAAACGTCGTCAGCGCTTGAGCCCCATGGCCGCCAGCATCTGCTCACTGTTGCGTTGCATCTGCTCCTGCATCTGCACAAAGGCGTTCTTGGACTGCTCCATGTAGGTGCCCATCATGCCCTGCATCATGGGCGACTGCACATTGACAAACTGCTGCAGCAGTTCGGGCGTGAGCACCTTGGACTGTTCGGTCATCTTCTTCTGCAGGTCCATGAAGATCTGGACGTTTTTCTCCAGATAGGAACCCATGAAGTCCTGCATGGCGTGGCCGTAGAAACGGATGATGTTGGCCAACACCTGCTCGGTGAAGATGGGCACGCCAGCGGTCTCTTCCTCCAGGATGACTTGCAGCAAGATGCTGCGCGTGAGGTCTTCGTTGGTCTTGGCGTCGCGCACCACAAAACGCTCGTCGTCCATGACCAGCTGTTTGATTTCCACCAGCGTGATGTAGGACGACGTGTCGGTGTCGTACAGACGCCGGTTGGGGTATTTCTTGATCACCCGAACGCCGTTCGGGCGGGCGGCCTGGGGGTCGGCCTTGGATTTCTGCACTGAGTCGGCTCCTGTAGGAAGAAAAGACATTCTAAAAACCGCCATCAACGGCACAGACATGGGTTTACCCTGAAGCGGCGTCTGGCACAAGAGCGCCGGCATCCTGGCCCACGTTATGCTTTTCAACACCACGCGGCCGCACCAGTGTGTGAGCGGCCATTGTTTCACACAGGAATACGACACATGACCTTGGCAATGAGTTGGGAAGAATGGGCCTCGCACGACGCGTGTGCCTTGGCCGAGAAGGTGCGAACAGGCGAATTGAGCGCCACCGAACTGGCCCAACAAGCCGCTGCCGGCATCGCACAAACCAACCCGGCACTGGACGCCGTGCTGGAGGTGTTCGATGACGTGGTGACCGATCCGCTGCGCGATGGCCTCAACCCCCAAGGCCCCTTGGCCGGTGTGCCCTTTCTCATGAAAGACCTGGGCCCCACCCTCAAAGGGCGACTGCAAGAACAAGGCTCCCTGTTCATGCGCGGCAACCGCCCCACACAAGACACCTGGCTGACCAGCCAGATGCGCCGCGCCGGCCTCAACCTCATGGGCCGCACCACCACGCCCGAGTTCGGCGTCTGCAGCTCGGCCGAAAATCCCGCCGTCTGCGTCACCCGCAACCCCTGGAACACCGAGTACACCACCTGCGGTTCGTCGGCCGGCACAGCCGCCATGGTGGCGGCAGGTGCGGTGCCGCTGTCGCACGCCACCGATGGCGGTGGCTCCATCCGCATTCCCGCCGGGTTCAACGGCAACATCGGCCTCAAAGCCTCGCGCGGCGTGTTTTCCATCGCGCCCCACCTGTCAGACATCAGCGGCTATGTGTCCACCCAAGGCTGCCAAAGCCGCACCGTGCGCGACACCGCCGCCTTTGTGGACGCCTGCCGGGGCGGCGCGCCGGGGGAATTCATGCCCTACTGGAGCCCGGCCGAACCCTACAGCACGCTGATCCAGAAAGACCCTGGCCGCCTGCGCATCGCGCTGTCGCACGAATGGGGCGACTACCGCGCCACACCCCACATCGTGGGCGAGCTTGAGCGTGCCGGCAGTTTTCTGGAAAGCCTGGGCCACCACGTCGAATGGGCGCTGCCCCAAACCGATTTGCGCGCCGCTTTCGCAGCCCAGACCACCTGCTACATCAGCAACTTCGCCCAGGTCATCAATGGCATGCTTGCGTCGCGTGGGTTGGAGCGCCCACCAGCCGATCTGATCGAGCCCATCAACATCCGCATCTGGGAAGCCGGCAAAGACATGTCGTACACCGAGCGTCACAAGATGCAGGGCGTGTTCAACCACACGGCGCGGGCATTTGGCGCCTTCTTTGAGGACTGGGACATCATCCTCACCCCCATCACCGCCCTGCCCACACCACGCGTGGGCACCACGGAGTACCTCACCACCAGCGACAACCCGGACGTGCTGGACTGGTTTGGCAACCTGTGGAAGTTTTTCGCCTACACGCCGCTGTCCAACCTGTGTGGCATCCCCGCGATCTCTTTGCCCATGGCATGGCAAGAGAACGGCCTGCCCTTCGGCATACAAGTCCAGGCCAAACAGGCCAACGACGGCCTGCTGTTGCAACTGGCGGCGCAGATCGAGCGCGCATTGGGCGGCAAATGGAATGACGGCCGGCGACCTGCCGTGCACGTCACCCATTGAAAGTCCTGGCCGACAGACAACAAAAAACCCCTGCAGGCCGGGGCTTGCAAGGGTTGATGTTTGGTAGGCGCGATTGGATTCGAACCAAGCAAGCCGGGGAACTCAGGGGGTCTACAGAGTGAAGCGGCCAGACGATGACGGGGACGAATTACCCCAAAATCCCCCGATAAGTCCCCGGATTCGTCCCCAATGCAAAAAGCCGCCCACCCCGGAGGGCAGGCGGTAAGGGCTGGTTGCCTGACGCCTACTGGGGGCGCCCAGTCCGGCCATGGCCGCTCCCTGCACTACGCAATTCCCCGGCACATGGTGTCGCTGGTAGTATTTCCAGCGCTTTCAACAACAGACGGAGCCGAGGATGGAAGAGAAGTCGTTTTTTCAACACGACGGCGTGCAGGTCACGAACAGCCGATTCGTCGTTGATGGTCAAACCTACGCTATGAGCAACATCACCTCGGTGAAAGCCTGGGTGAACAAGCCAAGCCGACTTTGGCCCGTATTGCTGATCATCGTAGGACTGCTGCCAGTCATCAGCGGGTCAAAAGCCTACGGCGCCCTGATCTTTGCATTGGCTGGCGTGATTTGGTTGCTGCTGCAAAAAACCTACTACCACGTGCAACTGCACACCGCAGGTGGTGAGACGAACGCCCTCAAGAGCAATCAGAAAGAGTACGTCGAGAAGGTAGTGTCAGCGATCAACGAAGCGATCATTCACCGCGGGTGACCGGCGTATCACCTTTTGATACGGGCGCCCGCCACACTCCGTGCACAAGGAGTGTTTTCGATGAAGCCCACCAAATTCTGGAGTTGGTCCCTCAAGAGTCTTGAGGGCCGCAGCCGTTACGTCATGCGCGGAAAGTACACCGAGGACGAGGCCCATCGGTACTTTCCCAACCAAGACCCCCAGAAAGTAGAGGGCTCAGTGGAGGTCAGGGACTTGCCGGAGACTGCTGAGGAGACCTTGGCGATGCAAACCAGCACGAGCCTCACCCGCTGGCATCTCCAGCAAGCCGAGCTCAAGAAGCAGGCAGTGAGTCCAGCAGCTCCACCGCCGGCGCCCTGAGTAGCCGCTGCGCATCAGCCAGCGTGCCCGCCAGCCACTGGTCCACGTCGGCCGCTTCGATGGCCACCACCGAGCGTTTGTCCTGCTGGTCGGGCGGAAACTTGGGGTCGGGCTTGTGCATGCGGCTCATGATCGGGTGGTCATCCGCGTTGACCGTCAGCATGGTGTAGCTCTCGTGCAGTTCGCCTGTGACTTTGTCCACCCAGGTGTTCCACAGTCCGGCCAGGCCCCAGGGTGCGCCATCGGCGCGGCGGAAGGTCCACCAGACGTTCTTTCCGGTCTCCCAGCACGGTTCGTCGAAACTCTCAGCAGGGATGATGCAGCGCTGGCCACGTGCCCACGGGTGCTTGTAGCTGGCCTTGGCCGCCAGCTCCTCTGACCTGGCGTTGTTGGTGCTGTACGGCAGTTTGGGTTCCTTGGCGAACCAGGGGATCAAACCCCATTGCCCCACCACCAGCTCAAGGCTGTAGCCGGCATCATCGCGGGCGCGCCGAATGAACGGGCCAGGCGAGCGGGGGAATACACCGCCACCGGGCCAAGGGTTGCATCCACCGATGGCCCACTCGCGCTCGATGCGGGCGTCGGTGGGAGAGACGTATCGGTTGCACATGGGCGGCAGGATAGCGCAGTAGGCATACGGCCGGAAACCACTGTGCTAGAACTGAGCCATGGACTACAAACAGCTACTCACCCTCTTACTCGGGGCCGTTGGGGCGCTCGGTGCCATTTTCCTGAAGGAGGCGGTCCAAGTCGCCATGCAACGGAGGACCATCGCCTGGCAGTTGTTTGGCTACATGCAAACCTACAAGGCGCAGATCATGCGAATTCCCGGCATTTTGCCGGCCTGGAACAAGATTAAGGAACAAGAGGCCAGCTTGGCCAAAGCCTACCAGGCTGGTGCGGCTACTTTCGAACAGGAGTATGCAAAGCACACCTCCCAGCGAACGGAGATCCGTGAACTCATTCGGGAGCGCGTTGTCGAAATGCTTGCAACGCCCACCGGGCTCGGGCCTAGTTTGGGCAACTCAATCATCTTGGCTGGAACGCGTCGGCAGCTGAGCAAGGCTCACGACTTGATGATCGAATCAAAAGTTTTCATCAGTGATCGGGATGCCGCACTACTTGGCCCTCGTGCTGCGATCCACGTCATCAAGTTCAGGACATCATGGATCGGCGTGCTGTCAGCCCTGGAAACGCTGCTGGCAATAACTGAGCAGGACGGTGTTCACAAACCGGAAGTTTCAACCGTGCTCGTGGACGCGTTGGTCAGAAACGGCGAGGAAGCATTGGTGGCGGTCGCATACCTAGAAGGCATATCCGAGGAAATGACCCGCAAAACCATGATTTCAATGCTACGAGACACTTGGTGAAAAAGGCCCGCACACCCCATACAAGGTGGCGGGCCTGAAGCGGGGGCGGTGGCACCCCACGCGGAGACAACAGGTCAACTGGGCGGGCGGGCCGCGTTCATTTGGTCGAAGATGCGCTCGCAGGTTTGGCCGGCGAGGTGAGCTGCGTCAGCGAATCCAACAGTTCCGTCCGTAGCTTCGTCCAGCCGGCGGCGCACGTCGGCGAGCAGATCGGCGGCGGGGTCGGCTGTCGGGCTTCGGCCGGCAGTGTCGGAAGGATTGCTTGGGGCGTTGGTGCGGGTGGCAGCTGCGAGGGCGATGCGCAGGCGCTCACCAACAGCACGAGCAGCAGCCAGGTCAGTGCCCAGGTCTTGGGCTTTCTTGCGGGCATGGGTGACTTCCTTTTCAACTACGGCGGTTCGGCGGTGTTCTTCGGAGCGGGCGGCCTCAACGGCCACTCGGGATTCCCGTTGCCAGTCGCCGCGCTCGCGTTCGAGCTGGGCGACGGTGGTTTGGTGGGCGGTGCGCTCGTCGGCTAGGCGCATGGTTTGCCAGCCGGCCAACCCGGCCAGGGCCAGGACGGCGGCGATCAGGATGCGGCTCACTTGGGCACCTCGCACTCGTAGCCGTGGTACTTGTTGGCAGCGCAGGCCTTTTCGTCCGCCCACGCCTTGGCCCCTTCGATGCCACAGGACTCCAGCACCGGCCCCACGGCTGTGTACCAGCCCGGCACCAGATCGCCCTCACGCATGGCGATGTCCAACAGCTCGCAGGCCTGGGCGGCGGTGCGGTACTGCACGACCGTGCAAGCGGACAGGAGCGTGGCCGCCACCACAGCTAGTACCACCAATGCTGCGATTCGCCAGAAGCGCCGGACCAACAGGCCAGCGCCCACCACCAGCAGCAGAGGAATCCACCACCATTCCTTGAAACGTCCGTCCATCACTGAACCTCCATGCACTTGGTGTGGCGCTCAAGCTGGCGCGTCCACACGCCGGAACAGCGCTTGTTCCCCGGCGTGCTGCAGTCGTAGCCGTCCACAAAGCGGTAAAGCAACAGGGATGCACAGGCGTCGGCGTAGCGGCCCGCCAGCAGATGGGTGCGAATGCTTGACTTCGCCCAGGCCCCGGTGCCGTACTGGTAGACCCAATCCATGTAGAGGTCGTATTCGGACTGGTGCAGAGCCACCCCGGGCAGCAATGCGCGAAAGGCCGCTTCCTCCCGGGTGATGTGGGCATGCGCCTTGATGATGGCCCGCACGGGCGTGGTGCGGTCGCCCATCTGCACCGGGCGGCCATCCTCATGGAAGGTGCTGCCCAGGCCCACGGTGGGGCGGTCGCCCTTCACGGGCACCACCGCAGTGTCGGTGTAGCCCTCATGGGTCACAAGGCCGATGAACGCTGCCGCGCTGAGAGACAGCGACGCCACCAGAATGCGAGCCGCCTTCATCAGTACAGCCCCATGCGGGCCTCATGCTCGCGTTGCATACGCTTGTCGGCCTTGTGCTTGTAGTACCAGTTCACAAGGAAGCCCGCGACACCCAGCACCAGACCGGCCAGAACGGCGAACTCCGACGAGAGCAGCCAGCCACTGAGGGTCATTCCGGCGCCCGTGTAGGTGGCCTTGCTGCCAGCGGCGGCGACAGTGGTTTCAATCATCGCCTTGCCGGCTTCTGCGTGTGTTTGTATGTCACTCATGGGCGTGCTCACTGGTCAATCGGGTCGCCGCCCGGTGGGTAATAGACGTGCTTCTCTGGTGGAGGTGGCAAGACCGAGCGAGCAAAACGCAGGTCATCCTCGTAGGACTGGCGGCAGTGGTCGGCCTGCCAAAAGAAAACACGGTTGATGGCGTGATAAGCCCGCGACCAGCCGGAGCGCTCGCGGTTGACCCAGCACCGGGCACTGACGGTCATGTTGGGATTGCCGGCCAAGAACACCGTGTTGAGGCCCTGGCTAAACCATTCGAGGATGTTCCAGATATACGTGCTCATGCCGCCACCCACGAGGTTCCGTCCCAGCGCTTCAGCACGCCCGTGTTCACCCACACGCTGCCGTTCCACCACTTCAGAGGCTTGAGCACCCAGGCGCTGCCGGCCCAATGCTTCAGGGTCGGCCCGGTCGATGGCGGCTCGGACTGAAGCTGCGCAGCGGCCGGCAGGATTGGCTGAAAACCCCACGACATGGCTTATTCCGGCGCGGTCGCGGGTGCGTCTCGTGCCACTGCCAACGCGATGTAGAGGCTATGCAGCAGAACATAGACATCCTGATAGCTGGCAGTGGCCCCCAGCGCCTCGCCAGTGACTGGGTTCAGCAGCGGGAACGTTTTGGCCGGATCAGTGAAAGGCTCGGTCAAACCCTCCAGCGGGGTGTTGATGGTCTTGCCATCGGACAGCACCGCGATTTCTTCCTCTCCGAAGCGCACCACAGGCAGGCCCTGGTACGGGTTGGAGATTTGAACCGAGTTGGAGCGGACCCATTTCTGGCCGCTGATTGCTTGTTCGCGGTAGTTGCTCATTTAAGCCACCTGTCGGATAGACCAAGAGAAAGAGCGGTCGGTGCCCGCCAGCTTTGTGATCGTCACGTCCCAGCCGTGCAGCAGGATGAGCGACGGGAATGCGAGGGCTTCAGCCTGGGGGCCAGCGAGCGTCGATTCGTAGACGACGCGCTTGCTGCCGCCGCTCGTGACCTTCTCGTAGACCCGCACACGGAACTGGTCGCCAGCGGCCATGTTCATCGGGTCAAGGAATGCCTGAAACACACCATCTGTCGTGTCGTTGGCCAGCGTGGTGCCAGGGGTAACGACGCTGTACTCAGTGGTGCCGATGGTGGCGCTGCCAGTTTTGTACTCGGTGATTGCCATTTCTTATCCTCCTGCCGCGTAGGCAACTGCCGCGTAGGTCTCTGCCGTTCCGCTCGACTGTCCGCGAACATAGACATTCGTGCCCGCCGGAACGGCGCACTCAGAACCAACGATTTGCGGCCGGTTAACAGACACCTCGGTGCTGGCGATGTTCAGGAGATGGTCTCTGAGAACGATGTGTTTCTGGCTCGCATCGCCAACTGCAAGGTCAATATAGGCAGTAGCGTTCACATGATTCGTGTCGCCCGACGCCACCTTTACGCCGACTTGCCACCACCACACCTTTCTGGTCGCTGCGCCGAGCAGTGTCCAGGCGCCTTTGAGTGTGGTGCCGGGAGTGAAGTTTGTCCCGGTGGGCAGAGTTGCGCCGATGGACTCAACGAAGGTGGCAGCTTTGACGCTTGTTCCGTCGCTCGGCTTCTGGAGCAGCCGAAGGACCATGCGCAGCGTGTTGTTGGTGATGTTGTTGAGCGTATGCCGTGCTGAAATGCGTGAGCCTGCGGGGACTTTGATCGGGAAGTAGTACCAGTAGCCCTGGCCAGGGCCATACGAACTGACTGGCCCGTACATCAAGTTAGGGATGATGACGATCTCTTGCCCCACCGCACCGATGGCGATATCGACAGCACCAAAGAGATGATTTGCTGATACCCACCGGTTGTTAAAGTTGATGAGTACGCCAAAACTCTCAGCTCGTGTCGATGCGATGACCTCGGTGTACCCGCCATAGCTTGGATGCACCGCACCAAGAAGTTCCGTCCCGAGTTCGCCAGTGGGAGGTCGCACGCCTTCATGTGACCCCTGGATATCCGCGAAAGAACCGCCAGAGCAATTGGGTACGTACAGCATCAGGAAATGTCCAGCCAGAGTTGATTGACAACAGGATCGGCAGGCGGTGTGGCCGACACAGTGATCTGAGGCACCGCCGTGCCGAGGGGCACAGCCCACTTGGAGCCGTCCCATTCCAGCTTCTTGCCGGCCGTGGTGGACCAGATCACCGCGCCGAGAACACCGGTCGGGGTAGTGGCGTTCTCAGCGACGGCCAACTGAGGTGGCCCACGAAAGGAAAGATCGCGCATGGTCTATCAACCCTGGACGACCACCCGGTACACATCGGCGGTGACGGCAGAGGCGAACCCCAAGGTGACTTGGTTCACGCTGTTGCGCTTCACGTCGCACTCCACCGTATCGCCGGTCGAGATTTCGTACACCTGGACCTGGACATCAAGATTGTTCAGACCGTGGGTGATCGCCACGCTGGTGCCCGAGCCGACGTTCTGGGAGAACTTGCGCACTACCACAGCGGTGTCAACGTTGATGACGTTGCCAGCGATGTCGATGCCGGTGCCCTCGCTGTAGCTGGAGCCCGCGCCGATCTGCGCGAAGGTCAGCGCAGTCGTGCCCACCACAATGGCGTCGTTGGTCGTGAGGCGCCACTGGCTGTCGGCCTGCGTTGTGCCCTCCGTCACCATCACGCTCAAGCCTGCAGTGACTTCGGCGTTCTCGTCGGCGTCGGTAGCGCGGCTCCAGGCACCAGAGGCAGCGACGTAGATGCCGTTGGCCGATCCGGTGGACTGGTCTTTGACCAGCACACGGTCGCCGGCTACGAGCGTGATGCCGTCGATGGTCAGCAGGCCAGAGAGTGCGCCAAGGTTGGCGGTGGTCGCCACGCGGACGCTCTGCTTCCAGTCGGTCCCATTCACCGCCGCGTCAACGTAGCCCTTGGTTGCTGCATCGGTTGCAGCGGTCGGCGTTGCGAGGCCAGTGATCTTGCGACTGTTGAACGACACGTCCGCCGTGGGCGCTGCCATCTGATCCAGGCGGTTGGTTCGGACCTGGGTGTCGAAGTCGCTGATGGTCGAAGCGGCTTGCGTGCCGGTGTGGCTTGCGCGTGCCAGGGGATTCACCCAGCCCGAACCGTTGCGCCACGTCAGCGCACCTGCGGTGCTGTCGTAGTAGAACTGGCCGGGCACAGGAGCGGACGGCGCGGAGCCGAGCACCTGGGCGACGGCGTTCTGGATTTCGTTCTTCGCGAGGTCGATGGAGTGAAGAAACTTCTTTGCCATGGCAGGCTCCTTAGTTCAAAAAAGCACGACCGGCGAAGGCCGCAGAAAACGAAATCACCAACTGGTTGGGGCTGATGTGGTTCACGCTCCCCTCGCACTCGTCGTTGGCGGAATCCACGACGGTCACGCTCGGGTACTTGCCCAGGTTGTGAACGATGGTCCAGAGGTCGGAAGCGGAGGCCTGTTCGTGGGCATACGACAGATCGCCACCGGCGCCGGCAGGCCCTTGTGGGCCGGGAGGTCCAGCAGGGCCAGCAGGCCCGTCAGCACCAGGGGGACCGGGCGGCCCCTGCTCTGCCACCTCCAGCAGCTCCTGCTCGGTCGAACCAACCTCAAGCAGCTCCTGGGAGACAACTGCCTCCTGAAGCAGCTCAACGCCGTTGACCTCAAGGACTTCAAGCTGCACGTGTCACCTCCAGGGAGACAGTGAAGGAGCCGTACATGAGGCGGCGAACTTGCCCGCCAGGGAAGACGATTTCCAGGTCGTAGACGCCAGAGGTCCAGGCGATGGCGGCGGTGTCGTCAGCGTCAATCAGCAGCTCGATGGTGCCGGCAGTGCCCCCCAATGCGATGCCACCGTTTTCGGTGGTCAGGGACAACAGCACCTCGGACGCACCGATCTTGGCCCGGACCTGCATCCGCGCGGTGCAGCCCGTCAGGTCTACCGGGGTCTTGGGGGAGTCCTCATCAGGCGCGGTTTTCCACGTCAGCGTCTTGCTGAACGTGGCACCTTGGTAGATGACAAACTTGACTTTGAACGGGGCGGACATTCGAGGCTTCCGGTGAAGGTTCGCCGCAGTGTCTTCGTGTGCGCTTTGTCGGTGAACCCGTATTGGGGGGCAGCCCAGTTCTAGAATCCCGGCCTTATGGGTGAACTCATCGGCACACTGCTCGTCCTGGCCTTCTTCGGCTTCCTGGCCTTCATCGCCATGGCACCCAAGGAAATGCGCCAGATGGCGCTGGCTGGCATGTGGGGCGTGCTGGGCCTGGCCGCTGTGATCAGCATCCTGGCCGCAGCACTCACTTAACGCACTGTTTCGCGCGCCCGCTCCACCGCCAAGTTCAGGCGGGTCATCTCAGCCGTGACCTGCGCATCCTTGGCGCGTACCGCTTCCCTTTCGGCGCCCTTCTCCACCAAGGCCCGCTTCTCGCGGCGCAGCTCCTGCACGCGGCGCTCGGTGCGATTGGCCATCTGGATCAGCCGCGCCTCGGGTCGTTCGCGCATAAGACGCGCGGCATCGACCGAGCGCCCGTCCTTGCGCAGGCCCTTGATCTCTGTCTCCACCTCGTTGATGCGGTTCAGGTTGGCGTAGAACGCATTGCCCTGGCTGGCCTGGCTGTCGGCGTTGCCCACCAGACGCCCGATCAGGGGCATCGTGTAGGTCGGCAGCTCCTCACCGGTGATCAGGCTTCGCGCGCTCTGCTCCACCTTGGACAGTTCGCGACCTACGCCACCCGTGAGCTGGGCGATCAGGTAATCGATCTGGTCCGGTGTCGGGCTCAGCACGCCGGCCACGTATTCGTTGCCGCCACTGATGGAGTTGATGCCCTCGGCGATCAGCTTGGACCATGTCGTGGCCGTGTCCTTCCACTGGGCATGGCCTGGCAGTGCCTTGTTGCTGGACACTCGGGCAATGGGCTTGCCGGTCCAGTCGCGGTTCTCCGACAGCGCCACCAGCGGATCGAGTGCCGTGGGCGCCAGCGTCTGGATGGACAGCCCGGCGTTGCCGATGGGGTTGAAGGCGTCGGCGAACATGGCTACCAGCGACTGCACGCGGTGGGTCGGCTTCTCGAAGCCCGACAGCGCGAACTCGGTGGCATGGCGCCCCAGGCCCGGGATGACGTGCAGGCCCAGCGGCATGGGAATGCTGATGTAGGTCTTGCCACCGGTCGGGATGATCAGCGCACGCTCGCGCACGAACTCGGGCGGATCGTCGTCACCGAAGCCGGCAGCGGCCAGCATCAGGGCCTGGATGGAGCCCAGCAGCACGCCCCCATAGACCACCTTCTTGCCGACGCTGGACAGGCGCAAGGTCTTGGGGTTGCCGTTGTCCATCTCGAAGATCGTCTGGCCGATACGCGCGGTGCCCTGCATGGCGGCGTTGAAGAAGGCGTACAACGCGCCCGCCTGCAGGCCCACTTGGCCGCGCCGGTTGAAGTTCACCGTCAGGTTCTTCGCCATGCTGGCGGCCTGCTCGCGGCTCATGCCGTTGTCCAGCGCGGCCTTGTATGTGGCCAGGCGCACGCCGTTCTCCATGGCCTCGTTGTAGTCCGAAAGCCAGTCGAACAGCATGCCGGCCTGCTTTTGCAGCATGGCGGCCGGGACCTTGAGGCGGCCGTCAGCGGTCACGAACCGGCCCCAACCGGTCTTCATCCAGCCCTCGGGCGTCAGGATGCTCTGCATTTCCTCGGCTCGGTCAGCGCTGGTGCGGAACAAGTCCCGGTAGCCGGTGGTGCCGCCGTCGGCCTGCATCTGCTCCCACAGCGTGGACCACGCGGAAGTCGCCCGGCCGCCCCGACGGGTGGCGCGTACATCGCGGTAGATCGCTGCCAGGGCCGTAGCCGTGTCGGTAGCGATGCGGCGCTGCTGTCCGGCCAGCGGCGTGGCTGCCAGGTTGACCATAGCCGCCTGCACGTCGCGCACCAGGTTGACCACCCCGAACACCGGGTTGTACTGGGTGTTGATGGCTGCGAAGTAGCGCGTGATGGTGGCGCTGGCGCCCAGCAGGCCTTCGAGGTTGCCAGCGTCCAGGTTCTTCAAGGCCTGCGCCATGCGAACAGCACGCGGGTTGTCTTCGTTGAGCACCACCGCCTGCTCGGTGACGTTGCCGCGGCTGTCGCGCACCTTGGCGGTGATGACGTTGGGTCGCTGCTTGAACATGCTGTCCGGGCGCTCCACCACCATGTCGCGCGCGGAGTCGTAGACGCGCTCGGTCGGTGGTTGGCTGCGCACTTCCCAGAACTGCGGGTTGGGGCTCACCTGGGCCAGGCCCAACAGTGCACGGGCCACGCGGTTCTTTTCGCCTCGCACGATGACGCGCTCGCGCTGGGCCGCCACGTTGGCCAGGATGTCCACCACCTTGCGGGTGGAGCCGGTGCGGCCCTTGACTTCCTTGCCCTTGATGCTGAATCCCTGCCCCACGCCCATGCCGCCGTCCTTGTCCTCACGCATCAGGGGCACGTAGTGCTGGAACATCTGCCCCCAGCCGTCCACGGTGGCCTGGTCTTCAAGGCCATAGTCCGCGTACAGCTGGCGGGTGCTGGCGATGATGGCGTCCACCTGGCCGGCGACCTGCTCCAGCCGGCGACGCTGGGCGGGGTCCAAGTTGCGGAAGTAGTCGTCAGCGGCCCGATTGGTCATGCCGGAGCCACCATCGGGCATACCGGGTTCGCGGCCGGCGATCAGCGCATTGGCTTCACGGGCATGCCGGGCGTGCAGAAACTCCTCGACGTCGGACATTTGCAGGCCCAGAGTGCGCATCTGCGTCAGCAGCGGTTTGAGCTCGCGGGAGGCGAAATCCTTGACCCGCGATGCGGCGCGGCCGTGGAACAGTTCTTCCTGCAGGTACGCCTCACCGAATTTGAACAGCGCACGGTGATTTGCCGGCCCGAATGTTTGATCGGTGTAGCGCGGCGCCACGTACCCATCCGAAATCCAGTTCACATACTGCGCCCAGAGCATGGGGGCCTGGGGGATGGTGATTGAACGTGGGTCAGGCGGAACCTGCGGCGGCGAGCCGGCGAGCGAGATGCTCCATGCGGCGTTGCGGTTCCACCGGAAACTGGCCAGCAAGCCCTTGACCTCGTTTTCTGTGTAGGCCGTCTCTGCAACTGGTGGGGTGAAGTCACTCCCGGACCAGTCCACCGCATAGGTGGCCGGCTCGGGTGGTTCCACGGCAATCGGCTCCAAGGTCAGCGGGTCGGCATAGTAGGACCGACGCTGACGGTTGGTGCTTGGGGTTGGCCTTTCGTGGCTCCAAACATTGTCCTGGTTGCTGGGGGCGAACTGGTCAATCACCAGCATGCCCCACTTGGTAGCCCCAACGCCAAGGATGCCCTCGCTGGTTATGTCTAGGCGGGTTGACCTGTCACCAGTCTCGATGATCCCGAAATACTCCACCCACACGCCACCGACAAAAGCATAGGGCCGACGAGTGCGGTCAACCGTTTGAAAAAAGCCAAGCTCAACGTCTTCCGTGCCCTTGGAACGGAACAGGGTCATGCGGCGCGTGACGGCAAAAACCTTGACCGTGTAGCCGTAGAGCGATGATGTGTATTGCTCGTCGGTCAGCTCCACACTCGTGCCTGTCTCGGCTTTGACCCAGTAAACGAAATCCTCGGCCACCGCTTGGCAATAGGCCCAGGCCTGGAAGACTGTTGGTGCAAGCACCCATTTGCGGCGCAGGACTTTCTTCAACCCGGTCAGCGCCTTGTCGAACCTGACCACCTCAAACATGGCCTCTGGCGCCGGGGTGTCGTAGTCGGTGTAGAAGTAGCCGGCCCAGTAGTTCAGGCGCAGGTCGTCGTCTTCATGCACAGGCACCACAAGCGACACCTGATGCACCTCCGCAATCGAGGTCATGCGCAGCCGGGCCGTTCGCGGAAGGTCGTTGATTTCGTACTGGAACGTGCGGTTCTGGACGTGAAAGCCGCCAGGGTTCGGCGTCACTGCGATGGCGTCGCAGAACAGCTTGTAGGCGTGGTAGACCGAGCCCAGCAAAAAGGCTGGCACCTCGGGCGTCTTGCGCGGCGGGTTGCTGCCGGGCACCAGCTCGAACCGCACAGCCATGGACGCGGGCACCCGCCCGGTGACGGGCGAGCCATCAACACCTATCCACGACTGGTTGAACTGGACACTCATTGCGGGACAGCGATGTACTGCGGGATGCCGTTCACATCGCGGAAGGTGGCGGCCACTTCGGTCACGGCCGTGCGGTAGCGGTCGGCGGTCAGCACCTTGGTGGTGCCGTCGGCAAACCCGGCCACCAGTTCGCCACCGGCGATGCCCACCATGGCGTCAACGGGCGAGGCGCCCAGCTTTTCGCCGGGCACAGTCACGCCAGAGCCCAACACCGTGCGGCCCTTGATGTGGCGGCTGTAGACCAAACCGTCCCAGCTCGTGCCGCCCAGGAAAGCCAACTCATGCTCGGTGCCCACAAACACGCCACCATCGACCGGCTGCACCAGCGTGATCGGCGCGGTGAACTGCTTGAAGTCGCGGCGCATGTCGCACAGCTCCCAGCGGTGGGGGAGCGAGGCGAACAGCACATTGCCCTTGGCCACCAGCACCCGGCCGCGCCAGAAGGCAGTCAGCGTGCCCACCGGCATGGGTTCGAGCATGTGCGTGCGCAGCGGCAGCACCAGCCGCTCGTTGGCCTGGGTGAAGCTGAAGGCCGGGCCAAGCGTCTGACCAGCCAGGAACAGCTCGGCGCCGTTGTGGCTGGACAGGTAGACGTTGATGGCGTGGCCATCCAGCGTTGGCAGGCCGGTGCACAACAGGCCACCGCTGGCCACCGTCACGGGCGGGGCGTAGGCTGGCGGCCCCTCCAGGCCGTCGGAGAGGCGCACGTAGGTGAACGCGCGCTGGTACTCGCCAGGGAACATCGAGCCGGGCACGTCGGTGGCTGCGCCCACTCCAGCCGGGATCGGCGGCCCCCAGGTGGTGGTGCCAGCCAGCGTGCCGTCAGTCAGGCCATTGATGAGGCCATTGCTGAAGCTCGTGCGGCCGTCGGGCAGGTTGCAGTACCAAACCCGGTCACTGCCCAGAGAAGGCAGCAGAACGGTTCGCACGCCGTTGTCGGAGCGCACCAGATCGCCATTGCACGTGGCCAGCATGAAGCCGAGCGCTTGCCACAGGTTCTTGTGGCAGTCCTCCACCACGCGGGTGAACCCGGCGCGGCGGTGAATCTCCTTGTCCAGGCCAATGTCCACGTTGAGCGCCTGCGCCAGATCGGTCTGCTTGTGGCGGTGCCCAGGCACGACGTTGTTGATGCCGGTGAATTTCTCGAATGTCAGCATGCAGGCGTCCTTGAAGCGGTGGGCCGCCCTGCACGGGTCACGGGCGGGAGGGAAAAGGCCTGATGGGTGTTGGCAGCAGTGGGAACACCGGCTACCAAAAGCGAGACGCCGCTGGCCTGCCGGGCATCCATCACCACGCGAGCGCTTGGCCGACCGAATCGAACGAGCTGAACGCCGTAGGCCCGCATGCCCTTGGGCTCGATGTGGCGCGGCTTGCCTGCGCGGACCAGCAGCGCCCCGACGGCGTGGCCGCGAACAGCGCCCGTGGGTTGGCCAGCCTGGGCCAGACGCACGCCAGTGGCGCGGTGAACCGTGGTCAGCTCGGGCAAACCGTAGGCAACAACGCTCATGGCGCCAAGCGCGTAGGCCACCTGGGCGGCGCGGGGCCGGCCGGCCTGGGTCAACGACACACCCGTCGCGTCAACCAGCGCATGAGAAACCGCCTCGGGTGTGCCGGCCTTGGTCAGGTGCACACCACGCGCGGTGACGGTCCAGGTGACGCCTGGGTGGAGCGGGTTGGCCCAGCCGTAGGGCACGCCGGCCTGCGTGACCTGCACACCAGCAGCGAGGCCAAACTGGTAGTGAGGGTGGAAGTGCGATCCATACCGCGTGACCAACGCACCAGACGCGCGGAAGGTGTTGGCAGCTCGTGGCGTGCCGGTCTGGGTCAGGCTCACCCCAGTGGCTGAGTTGGGAACGAAGTAGCTCGGCGTGCCGTACTGGGTCAGCAGGACGCCGGTGGCGATGTGGTCGGCGGGTGGCGCTTCCTCGTCGCCAGCACTGACGCCGAAAGCAAGCGTGCCGAATGAGCTGGTGCCAAGCATGTCACCACCAGTCGTCAGCACTCACCCAATGCAGGTGAAGAAGTCCCTGGGCAATGTAGGCGACTGATGTGTCGTCGTTGGACATGGTGATCCGGCCGCCCGAATGGAAAAAACTCACATCGGTGACGGTGGACCCACTCACGAGGGGTGTGAACGTAGACGAACCAAGCTGATTCAAGAAGCCGCCGATGTTCGTGAGCATGAGCGACACATCGAAGACCTGTGTGTTTTCCGCCGCCTCTGCGTCGGCGTCTGACACCATGATCGTGCCGGTGATACGCACCACGCCCTTGTTGGGCAGCATCGCGCTTGTGATTTCCAGGTAGCCCGTGGCCGCTGAAAACTGAAGGTGATCCGACGATTCGGGGTCAACGAAGCAACTCACAGGCACCCAGGACGGGTACGAATAGCCGGATGGGCCCACCGCAATCTCGCCGGTCATTTTGGCCTCGGCACTCAGGCCGATGGCAGAGGACCAGTTTGGCAAGGCCGATGCACCCGACCCAACCGCCATGGCGTTCGTCCCTGCTGCGCGGGGGCCATCCGTTATGTCTGCACTCGTGGCAATGCCAGAGGATGCGACCTGGACGATGCTCAGGGTCAGGCCAAAGGTAGAGGGAGCAAACCCAGAACCGCCGCCCACGTTGGACTGGGAAACCGTGCGGAACGTGTCCATGGTCGGGTCGTTCCACGTCTGGGAATACAGCCCCAGCTCGTAGTTGCCCGTCCCGTCTTCCAGCAGGTACTGGAAGTTGTCGTTTGCCTCCACCTCCAGATCGACTGCCTCGTGGCCCGCAAGCGCTGTGCCGAACACAATCAGGCCGGCGCCGTCGATTGAGGCGTTCTGCTTGATGCGGTTCTTGAGCTGCATGGGCCGCGTCGATCAGAACGAGAAAATCTTGTAAGCGCCGTTGTCCCAGCGCACGTCCACGTCACCGCCACTGGTGGCCAGGGGGAAGCCGGTGATGGTGTCGCAGTAGAACAGCAGGAACGACGTGGCCGGGTTGCCCGTGTCCACAAAGAGCACCACGGCCTCGGCGGTGTCGCCTGCCGCAATGGTCGGAAAGCTCAGGTCGTCAGCGTCGAAGATGCCGCTGGCAAAGGTCTTGCCGGTGAGGGCCACAGGCGTGCCCAGCACGTGGGCGCTGATGGAGGTGTAGAACTCGTCCGTGATCAGGTTCTGCGCGTAGGTGTTCTTCACCAGCGCGGCCTTGATGTCAGCGGTTTCGAGGTTGACCTGGGCGCGTCCAATGCGCTCCTTGCCTTTGACGTACAGGACGTTGGCCATGGTGGGCTCCAATGACAGGTGGTTTCAATGGCAGTTCCGGTGCAGTGGTGGTCGTGGGCGCGCCACCGTTGTCCAGCGTGGTGCTGGTATCGCCCGATGCCGTCAGCTCAAGAAGCTGTGCGGCCTGCTCCGGCGTCAGTGCGCCGTCGATCTGATTGCTGCTGAAGAAGTCCGTTACTGATGTCGTCATGCCTGTCCCGCCACATATCGCCGTGGCCGCAAAGAGGGCCAGAGCAATCCGGTGCGACCTGCTGGGGTCGCTCCATCTGCCTGGTTTGCATGCCCTGGCGTGAGCCGGGGCGCTTCACCGTTGCGCGTTGGCGCTTCGGCTTGGGGGGAAGTGTCTGGACAGGATGCGTTTCAACGAACCCGGAATGGGGGGCCGGGTTCGCTGTGAGCGCTACGGGTTGCCGGGGACGTTGTCAGAGGTGCGCGGTGTCTCGATGCCACCCAAGCCGGTGTCGGCCTGCTGGGGCACGGGCGGGAACTCCGGGCTGGTGTTCTCGCGAACCGGTGGCACAGCGCCCTGCCCTTCGCCCTGGACGTAGGGCGCTGGCATGTTCACGGCTGCTGTCTGCTGTGCCGTGGGGAAGTTGGGGTCCTGCCCGGCGGGCGTGGGCCTGCGGTAGCCGGCGCCCTGCATGATGGCGTCGGCCACGGGTGGCTTCGGGGTCCAGGATGATGTCGGCGTCGATGCGGCCCACGGTACGGCGGAACTGGGCGTCGGTCATGGCCACCGCACCCTTGGTGCGCTCGGTGCGCACGGCGCTCATGCCCCAGCGCAGCTTGGCAGAGCCGCTGTTGAGGGTGTCCTGCTGGTAGATCAGGCCACGCACGTAGCCGAATGGCACGCCGGTGTTGTCCTCGGTGAAGCCGAAGAACGGCACGTAGGGGAAGTGCCGGTGGCTGTACGGGCTGGGCGAGTCGTCCAGCAAGTGCGGGCCCAACCAGTAGGCGCGGCGCACGCGGGTGACCACGGCGCGGCTGTATTTCACCAGGCCGGTGGCCAGCGCACGGTTGTGCAGCTCGTTCTTGTCGTCGTATTCCACGACGCGGCCGTCAGGGCTGTGCAACACGCCGACATCCACCCAGCGCCGGTACCAGAGCTCGGAGATGCACACCTCCTTGGTCGCTGGGTTGTAGAGCCGGTCTTCTGCCACCGTCCAAGCGCGGGCTTCGTTCCAGGCGTTGCGCAGGTTGGTGCCCATCCCGCCGGTCATGTCCAGCTCACCGGTGGCCCACCACGTGGCGCCGTGCTTGCCGTACTGGCGCAGCAGGTCTTTGTGCTTGGGGAAAACGCGCTCCAGGCGCGACGGGTGCAGCCAGCGCTGACGGCGCAGGAAGCGCCATTCCTCGGGGTCCGTGCTGCGGCTGGACATATCCCAGTGGATTTCGTTGCGGTGGATGGCCCGGCAGCGGTAGGGATACTTGAACGGATCGCTCTCGCGCGAGACCTCCACCCAGCCCAGGCCCACGCCGATCTGCGGGCGGAAGGCCTCGCTGCAGGCGCGATCGGCCTTGGACTGGCGCTCGGCCTCGTTCAGCTTGAAGTTGATGGCGTCGGCCACGTCCTGGCCGCCGGGCTGGCCGTTGGGCGTCACGCGCCAGTCGGTGCGGGTGGCCACCTCAAAGCCTCGAATGGCCTCCAGGGCCGGGCCGATCAGGTCTTCCATGGCGGGCGGGATGCCCAGCGCTTTCTGGGCGCGCAGCAACTCGGTGTCCAGCTGGTTGCCGTCGGCGTAGTCCATCTCCTTGTCGGCCGTGGTGCGCCAGCCCAGCGGCTGGTTTTCCAGCTCGTAGAGCATGTCCACATACTCGGACTGGGTGATCTTCAGATCATCACCGGCCGTGGTCTTGGGCTCTTGGGTCTCGTTCGAAGTGATCATGTCCATGGTGGTCCTCACATGCGCCAGTCAGGCGGGGGTGGCTCAACGTAGCGGCTGCTGGCGCTGGCGGTGGGTTCGGGGATGCCACTGACGAACGTCAACGCGACGGCGTCGCCCTTGTCCGGGCTGCGGCCCAGCACCTCGCGGATTTCGTCCTTGTCCCGCATCTGGATGGCGGTGACCTGGCCCATGGTCACGACCTTGTAGCGAACCGCGCAGATGTCGGCCAGCAGCTCGGGGTCAGGCGGCAGCGCAATGGGGTCCGGGTTGGTCGGGTCCAAGGCCTCGCGCAGGCGCCAGTACATCTCGGCCCGGATGTTCCTGAAGCGAAGGTCACCCTTCTTTGGCGTCATGGTCGACTTGTTGGAGCTCACGACTGGCAGGACGTTGAGGTTCAGGCCCGTCAGGAAATCCAACGCCGATGACCCGATGCCGATGGCGTCCACACAGACGCACACGCCGTTTCGCAGGTGGGGCACCACGAAGGCGGCGGCGGTCGGGCCATCCTTGGTCACTGCACCGGGGGCGCTGATCAGTTCATCGAACCAAGAGCCGTGGCGACGTGCCAGGCAGGACTTGTCGACGCCGCCACGTGCTGGGTCAAAGCCCATGGCCGTCATGGCGCCCTTCTCCGTGCGGGCCTTCCATCGGGCTTGGGCTGCCTTCACCCAGTCGGTGGGCACGGCCTGCCACACGGGGTCGGCCGCACCTGCGTTGAAGTCGCCGCGCAGCATCTGCGAGCGCAGGGGCTCGGGCAGCGACTGGAGCGTGGCACGGTAGCCGGTCTCCATGTAGAAGGCGTTGTCGTCCACCTTCGACGGGATGAAGGTCCGGCTCTTGGGCTTCATCAGCTCGCCGCCGACGTCCACCAGGTCAGGGCCTGGCACTTCCTGGTCCTCGCCCTTGGCGTTCGTGACGTACCAGCGCAGCTCGCCGGGTTTGGCTGGGCGCGGGTGGGCGGGGTCAAGCCACGGCGCCCAGAAGCGCTTCACCCATTCACCCTCGGGGCCGGTGGGCGGGTTGCCGGCACCGACCACGCGCTGGCGCTGGCCAGGCTTGTCGGTGCGCAGCCAGCCGCAGAGCGTGCGGAACTGCAGCTCGGTGAAGTGGGGCAGCTCGTCGAAGGCCTTCAGGTCATGGGGACGGCCTTGGTATTTGACCCAGTCGCCGGGCTCCTTCACGCTGCCCAGCTCCATCACGCGGTTGCCGGGCAGGCGCCAGATGCCGTCCTGGCTGTTGTAGCCGGTCCGAGAGCCCAGGATTTCGGTCATCCGCTCCTCGATGCCCACCAGCTGGACGGCCTCACGCCGAAAGATGATGCTGCGCTGGTGGCCTGTCAGGCACAGGCCCAGCAGGAGGTCGGTCTTGCCGCCACCGGCTGCGCCACCGTAGAAGATGATGTCGGCGTCAGACGAATAGGCCAGCGTCTGGGGTCCAGGCTGCGGCACCCAGATCGGGGCACCGCCGGCCATCAGCTCGCGGTCGAGTTCGGCCTTTGCCTCGGGCGACATTGCGCGCACGATGGCCAGCGCCTCTGACACAGTGCTCGGCACGCCGGTCATTGCTGCGGGCCTCCACGATTCAGGAAGTGCACCAGGCGCACGGCGCGCTCAACGTCGGTCAGGGACTTGCCACCGCTGGCGCCGGAGTCATCGGGCGGCGCCTTCTCGTCCAGGCCGAACGCGGTGCGCTCCAAAAGCTGCAGGCGGGTGAAGGTCTCGGCCAGAGCCTTGGCGCTCGCGATGCGGCCGGGAAGCTCCAAAGACTTGCGCACCAGGGTCTGGGCCTTGGTGAGGCGGTCACCGGTCATCACTTCGCCGCTCTGGAGTGTGACCAGCAGCGCGGCCAGTTCGTCCTGCTCTGCTGCGGCCAGGGCGGATTGGGCCAGTTCAGCCATCAGGCCGGCGGTCAAGTCGCGCAGGCTTTTGATGTCTGTGCGGTGCCCCAGGATCACCTGCTTGTTGACTTCAGCGGCCGCCAGAACCGTTCCTGTGACCTTGGTGTGATCTTCTGTGATCTTTGCCGCCGCAAAGTCTTGCATCAGAAGCGCATTCGTCGCGGCTCGGACGTGTGGACCCAGGTCTTTGGCCCAACGGCTGGCGTCCTGCTGCTGCTCGCGCGCTCGGCGCCTGACGATGGCTTCACGGCTCACACCATGCTTGGTTGCCAGCTCGCTGTCGGTGAACTGGCCGGTGCTGTAGTCGCGCTCCACGGCGTCCCAGTCCACCTTGCGGCGGCTGGACGGGGCTGGTGGTGGTGGCGCCGGTGGCTTGGCGCCCTTCTTGGGGGGTGTGACCATGGGCAGGGATGCTGCCCGGGGCGCATACGCGCGTGAACCCAGAATGGGGGGCTGGTATTACCCCCGCTTTCCCTCGGAAAGTCTCATGTACTTTCGATCATCGGGCCGTCGTAGCGGATCTTTACGCGGTCGATCAGGCGCCCGCCGGTTTGGGACTCGCGGTGGTCATCCAGGTAGGTGAAGGTGTCGGCTCCGCCTTCGCGCTCCCAGACTCTGGCTTTGGCGTCGAAGGTCTCCAGTTGCACACCTAGGTCTTCAGGTGACAACCAGATCGTGGCGCCGGGCTCGTATTTGGCGAGGAGTTTGGTAAGTGCGTCCATGATCTGATTTTATGGAGTCGCCGCCAGACATGGTGACATCGAGGCGGATGCTGCTGCCGGGGCTGTACCCTGTCTAGATCCGCGTTCAGCGAGCTGGGTTGGCACAATGACCTACATGGAAACGACAGAAACCAAGAAATTCAGCCAAAAACTGACCCGCTGGGCAGTTGGCGTGTCCGTTGCGTACGCGGGATTGCTGGTGTGGCTGGTGTGGGTGCGTTTTGACAAGCTGCCCGACATGGAACTGAACGCGATCGGCGACTTCCTTGCGGGCGCATTCAGCCCGCTGGCGTTCCTATGGCTGGTGGTGGGCTACTTCCAGCAAGGACATGAACTTTCGGCATCAGTGGCGCAGCTTGAACGGCAAGCCAAGGTGTTTGAAGCGCAACGCGAGGACGAAGCAGACCGCCACCGAGCAGTCTCTCTGCCCAAGATCCATGTAGATGCGGACCCGGCCCTTTCAGCCTTTGGCCAGCCCAGCTCTTGGGACATCGTCATGACCAACATTGGAGGTGCCGCATGCACGCATTTCTCTGTGATGGCATTCGATAGACGCTTTCGCCTTGATCCATGGAGCGTCCCTCAACTGGCGCCAAATCAATTTTTGCGGGCTTCGCTGATATGGACACCTGGCTCCGTGCCATCAGCGGGGCCGTTCAGGCTGGTGATTGGCTATGTGTCCCCGCAAGTTGGGAGCCAAGCCGAGCTGATTGATATGGAGTTCTATGTCGAACGGGACTGCCTGTATTTGCGCAAGGTTGCCCCAACTCACCCTCTAACAAAACCGTCAAACGAAAGCTGATCGGGGTTTCCGTGACCGCTGCGCAAGGCAGTCACCACCCGCTGCAGCTCTCGCACCTGGTTAGCCAGCTCGGCCACGCGCACCAGGTAGTGGCTGGACGATTCGATGTCCAACAGGCTGTTCATCTCGCCGCCGAACATGCCCGCCAGGGTGCGCACCTCCTTCGGGGTCAGCTCCACCAGCAGGTCATCGATCTCCAGCTTGACGATGCCGTTGGGCATGACGGTCTTGCTGATGGGCCGGGGCGGCGGGAACTGCTCCACCACCTCCAGCACACCGTAGCCCAGGCGGCGCAGGCGGTTGTGCAGGATCAGGCGCTCGACGTGGTCATCCACGATCTTGGCTTTGAGGCCGGTGACCTCGCACAGTACCTTGCGGGTGACGTGGCGTTCCTCGTTGGCCAGGTCCACGATGGCGTCCCAGACGATCTGGGCGTTGCTTTTGGCCGTGCCGGCGTCATCGCCACCTGTGGTGTCAGGGCCGGTGGGCATGTCGTCGTCGATGAGGGTGGTCTGGGCGTCGGTCATGCGGTTCCTTTCTGCAACTTCTCGGCCCAGGCCTTCACCTGGGTGTGTCCGTCCTTCCAGTCAGTGCCGAAGGCGTGCTCCAGGGCGCTGCGGTATGCGGGCGTGATGGCCTCGGCGGCCACGGCTTCGAAGAACTGGGGCGACTGGGCCAGTGCGCGGGCTTGGCACTCGGCGCAGCCGGCGCGGTAGAGGCCACTCAAGGGGTTGGCCAGGGCAGCGGTGCAGGCGTCGCAGCTCACTTCACCCCCATGGCTCTGCGCAGGTCGCTGGTGCCCATGCCTTCGCTGCTGGCCAGGAGCTGGTCCAGCTCAACGGCGGCCAGGCCCAGGGCCCAGTCGTTGCAGAACGGCAGCAGGCGGCCGATGGCAGCGCAGCCGCTCAAGATGGCCGGGCGGTGCTGCTCGATGGCGTCGAAGTCTTGGGCCAGGTCGCCGATGGCCTCGCCCATGCCGCGCAAGATCCTCATGTCCGGGTGATCGGCATCGACTTGGCAGGCGCAGGCGGCGTGGCCGACGATGAAGGCCAGCCGGCCGGACAGGTTCACCAAGTTGGCGGCGTGGTTGCTGGCCCAGGCTTGCAGGTTGGCGCTGCGCTCCAGGCGGGTGACGTCTTCTCGGATGCCCTTTCGCACCAGAGCGACGGCGACCGGGTGCAGGCCCCGGTATTTGCTGCTGGGGCGGGTGGTGGTGCGTCTGGCGGACTTCATGCGCGCCTCCGGGTGCTGTCGTTGGCAGCCATCAGGCCTGAGAAGATGCCGGTCATGGGGCTGTCCAGCTCCATCCACTGAGCGCCAGACAGCACGCGGCGGATGGTTTGCTTGGACACGCCATGCTCCAGCGCCTGTTCCGCCACCGACTTGGTGGATGCGCGGATGGCGCGGGCCTTGTCCATGTCCAGCTTCGTGGCGCGCTTACGGCGGCCGATCATGATCTGGCGGCGGTGGTGGGCGTTCAACAGCAGGCCATCCTTGACCTGCTTGTGCACCACGTCAGCCTTGGTGGCCACCGTAGCCAACTTGGGATTGATGCAGGACGGGTGTGGGCACTTCGACATCAGGACGCGGTCGGCGGGCTTGGCGCGCAGTGTGGTCGCGGCCCAGGCGAGCGTCTTCACCGGGTAGCGGATGGCGTTGATCTCCAGCACCGCGTGGACCACGCTCTTGCGGTGGTTGCCCAGCCAGTCCCATTTCTCGCCGCACTCCGGGCAGACCCCACATCGCCGCTGCAGGCGGTCCAGCAGGTAGGCCGCGCGCAGCGGGTCCAGTTTGCGTTCGCTGCTCCAGCGCAGCAGGCCGTTCTTGCGGTCCGTCATGATGCGATTCCCCACTGTTCCAGGGCCCACCGCGAGGCGCGACGGTCGGCCGGTTTCTCGTTTTTGTCGGCGGCGATGCGCTGCCAGGCCTTGATCTGGCGGTCCATGGCGATCATGAAGACCTGCTTCTTGACCATGGCAGTGGCCGGACCTTGGTCGTAGGCCGTGTGGCAGGCGGCACAGGCCCACGCGCTGCGCTCGTCATTGGCCTTGCGGGCACCGGCCTTGCCTGCCTCGTGGCTGTTTTCGTGGGCGGCCACCGTGGTGGTGCCGCCGGTGCGCTCGCAGTTGTCCATCCAGCGGAACAGGCAGGGCTTGCCCTGGGCCATGTCCAGCAAGTGGCGGTTGCGGTGCACTTCGGGCTTGGGAACCGGGCGGGCGCTCTCGTCCACCCTGGCCATCACGGCGCGGGCCGTGGCCGGGTGCGGCCGGCATGGCGCCGGCGGCGCGGCGCAGACCTCCTCAGGCTCCCTGGCTTTGAAGCGGCGGACCCATCCGGTGCGTTTGAGCATCGTCAGGCCCCTGCTGCCAGCTTGCTGCGCAGCTCGTAGCCCATCAGCTCCCAAATCTTGCTGACGGCTTCCTTTCGGGCCTCCACGCGCCCCATCTCGGCACTGTGGCGCGCGGGGTCGATTGCGCCGTAATTGACGCCAACGACCTTGGTGCCGTTGCGCAGCACCAGAACGCAGAAGGTCAGCAACTCCAAGCACTTGGGGCCTGGATCGCCCAGGCTGCCGTAAGCAGCATTTTCAGCGGCCACACCTTGCGCAGCGGTGAAGTATTCCTCGTAGGTAATGTTGCCCTCGATGTCGTCCGGCGTGATGCGCGGCGCGACGATGGCGGTTTCAAGTTGTTGGTCGGGTGTGGTCATGGTCTTGTCCTGTTGTGCTGCCAGGTGGCGTGCGGCAGCGGTCACGGTTGGGGTCATCACATCCACCAGCGCAGCTCGGCGCCGTGGATGCGCAAGGTCATCAGGTGAAGGAAGGTGCGCTTGAGGTGGGGCAGCGGGCGGCGCGCGAGAACGGCGCGGCCGTCGGGTAGAAGCCAGGGCCGCTCACGCATCGTTGACATCCCGCAGTTGCGAACCGCTCTCGTGGGGGTTGGCCTGTCGCTGCTGGGCTGCGACTTGATGTGCCAGCCTGGGCAGCTCTTTGCGCTTGGCCAGGTGTTCCCGCTGCTCGCGGCGGTACCGCATCTTCTGGAAGGCCGTGGGTGGCTGTCTCATGGCGCTTCGTCCTCCAAGGATTGGCTCAGCACGTCGGCCAGCATCTGGGCGCGCTTCGCCGGTTTCAGGGTGGGCCACAGGTAGGTCAGGGCCCGGTCGGTGTGAAGGAAATCCAGCATCTGGGTGTGTAGCTCGCGCATCTCGTCGTCACTGCACTGGTCATAGGCCGTGGAGCTGGGCACGAACACCAGGGCGGTGCCGTCGCGCTCAAAAGTGCCCCACCCTGCCCCGGTCTTGAGCCAGAGCCGGAAGCCCTGGAACTGCTCGAAGCGCTCCTGGGCGTCGAACACCGCCTGCTCCATGGCCATGTGCATGCGGTGGAAGGGGCCGGAGCGGTCCACCACGTTGTCCAGCTGCAGGACTTCGCCGGCCTCGGCGCGCCACAGGCGCTTCCAGAGCTGGCGCCAGCGGGTGTCGTGTTGGCGATCCAGGCCACGGATGCAGCCGAACAGGAAGCGGCTGACCACCTCGCGCTCGGCCGGCGGCAGCTCGCGCAGGGCCCTCACCGGCGCCACCAGGATCGGGCTGGGTTTGGTCATGGGCGTACCTCGATGACGCGCCACATCACACCGCCCAGGAAGAAAGTCTCCCCGACCTCCACCACGAACGGCTGAGCGCGGCTTCCCGAAAGGACCATGACGAGCGGGTCCCAGTTGCCACGACCGACGGGTTTTAGTGTCACGGTCAAGCGGCCTCCCGTGTCGTCCGTTGTAGGCGCGCTGCTTCCTCGCGGCGATAGGCCTCCCACATGCGCAGGTTCGCCAGTCTTGCGATGTCCATCACCTGCTCTGGCTTGAGCCGGAAGGCATCAATGGCAGGTTTTGCACGGCGTTCAACGTGCACAGCCAAGGGGGTGTGGCTGTTCCGCTGTTCGCGCAACAGGAGCACACCGCTGGCCTTGCTGGGCAAGCAATCCAGCAGTTCGGGCTTCCAGATTTCCTGGGGCAGCGCGTAGTAGTGCTTCCAGACCTTGCGTGGGTGCACGACGGGTTTTTTGTCGTAGCGCGTTCGTTGATAGGAGCCGCCCCACTTGGTTTGGACGGTTTCGGAGCCGCTGACAAACTCGTGCCACCACTTCCCCTTCTTGGCGTCTGCCTTCAAGTCAGCCCGGCTGATCTTCACCTCCACATCGATGATTCGCAGGTCGTTGGTAACCGCCAGGACGTCGCACTCGTGGCCGGTCCAGTTGCAGTTGTCGACCAACACCACACACTTGCGCGCCAGCGTCTGCAGGCTGATCGCGCGCGCGATGGCGTGTTCTGACCAATTCACGCTGCAGCCCCCAGCAGGTCACCCTGCACCTGCTCAGTCGGCATAGGCGTGATGGTCACCACCACCCGGGCCTCGCCATCGGGCTCTCGGCGCACCAGGTGGATGTCCCGCAGCCACTTGTCATCACCGAAGGCGATGTCCTTGAGCGCGTCGCTCAGCACCTTCTCCGCGTTGCCCAAGTCGATGCACTGCACCGAGTCATCCCAGGCCGGGCCCAGCTTGCGCTGGCGGGCCTGCCAGTCCAGAGGCCGGTGGGGGAACAGCTCGATGCGCAGTGCGACGCGGCCCTCGATGGGTTTGCGCACGCCGGCCGCGCGCAACAGCCAGCCCACCTTTTCCTTGTAGGCCTTCGCCTCGGTGGTGACGTAGGTCATCGCCATGGATCGGCTCGCGCCTTTCGGCGTGACGACGCGGGTGGCCCAGTAGCGATTGGCGGAGATGGGGTAAGGAAGGGTCACGGTGATCATCAGGTGCCCCGGTTGGACGCCACGCGCACGCGCGACATCGGCAGTTGCTGGTCTTCGGGCCAGTCCTTGAACAAGGTGTGCTCGCCCACGTACATGAGGTCCACGAACCCGGGCTCGCCGTCGCGCAACTTGGCGACTTGGACCTTGGCGTGGTACTTCCACTCGTCCGACAGGTCCGGCTTCACCACGATCTCACGGTGCAAGAACATCACGATGTCGGCGTCCTGCTCGATGGCGCCCGAATCGCGGAGGTCGGACAGCATCGGCATCTGGTCGGCGCGCTGCTCGACGCCGCGGCTGATCTGGGCAAGCAACAAAACCGGGCAGCCCAACTCCTTGCCCAGCGCCTTGAGCCCCTTGGTCACCTCCTCCAGCTGGTAGGCTCGCGACTGCTTGGGGTCGGTGGCCGTGGTCAGGCCCAGGTAGTCCACGACGATCAGGCCCAACTTGCCCACCTTGCGTGCCAGCTTGCGGGCCTTGGTGCGCATCTGCGAAATGGTCTGGCCGCTGTGGTCGTTGATGTGGATGGGCGCGCAGCGCAGCTCCTCAACCGCCCTTGTGAGACCTGGCCAGTCGAAGTCCTTCAGGCGCTCGGCGCGCTTGATGCGGCTCAAGTGGATGCGGGCGTGGCCTGCCAGCAAGCGCTTGACCACCTGTGTGGCCGGCATCTCCATGGTGAACACGGCAACCGGCAGGCCCTGCCGATACCCGACGTGGTCGGCGATGGTCATGGCCAGCGCAGACTTGCCCATGCGGGGCCGTGCGCCAAGGATGATCAGGTCACCGGGACGCATGCCGCCGTCCAGCCGCTCATCCAGGTCAGCAAGGCCGCTCGGCGTGTAGTCCTGCTCGACGTTGGAACCGTCCGCGACAGCCTGGATGCGGTCCAGTTCCTGGACCACCAGGTCCTGGATCGACGCCCAGTCGTCGTCGCGGCTGCTCTGCTCGCCAATGGCGAACACCTTCTGCTGGGCCGCGTCCAGGATCTCGATCACCGACTTGCCGCTGGGGTTGAACGCGGCCGTGGCCACCTCGTCACAGGTTGCGATCAGGTGGCGCAGGACCGAGCGCTCCCGCACGATCTCGGCGTAGCGCCGCAGGTTCGATGCGCTCGACACGAACTGGCTCAGGCCGTTGATGAAGGCCAGGCCGCCCACTTCACCGTCGTGGCCGTTGCGCTTCAGGTGCTCGAACACCGTGATGACGTCCGCCGGGCGGTTGGAGTTGATGAGCGCAGCCACCGCACCGAAGATCAGGCGGTGCTCGTGGCGGTAGAAGTCGCGCTCGACCAGGATGTCGGCCACGTGGTCCCAAGTGCCGTTGTCCAACATCAGGCCGCCCAGGATGGCCGCCTCCGATTGCACGCTGTTGGGTGGAATGCGCAGCTGGGCTGCGGCTTCGTCAGGGGGGAAGTCGTCGAATTCGGTCATGGTTGGTCAGGCGCTGCGTGCGTGCCTGGGTGTGTGATGGGTGCCCGCCCTCTTCCGGGACAGAATGGAAGCTCCTACACAACCATTCCCGGAAGGGGCAGACATGCTTTCTGAAATCGCGGCTGCCACGTCAGCGCTCTCTGGCATCAAAACGATCATCGAGGGCTTCGTCAGCGAGCGCGACGCGGCGAAGTTGCAGCAAACACGAGCCGAGCTTTTCAAGCTGCTGGCTGATGCCTGGCAGGCCGTGTTTGAGCTCCAACAAGCGGCTTTGCTTCAGCAGACCGAAATAGCGAAGCTCGCTGACGCGAATCGCAAACTTGAATCCCAGCTCGCCCAGGCGGGCAAAACCGAGTCCCAATTTCAGGGCTATGACCTTGTCGAAGTGACTCGTGGCGTTCACGTCTACACCGGCCCAGCAGATGCTGATGGCGCAAGAAAGCCGCCCTACTTGTGCCCCACCTGCATGAGCAAAGGCGAGCACTCGATCTTGAACCTTCAAAAAGGCAAGTCGCCCAACGATCAGACGCGTCTCGTGTGTCCGAGCAACGTAGGCCATTCGCTCGGCCTCCCGCGCGGACTGTGGTCGATGGCCCATTTGGGCAAACCACCCCATAAGGAACCTCCAAATGCGTGATCGGCGCATGTCAGGCCTCCGCTTTCATGGGAGGGGCATCCTTGCGCTCGCGGACGGTGCGCTGATGAACGGCGCGCTCGGTCAAGGGCAGGTCTTCCAGTGCTAGGCCTGGGCACAAAGCAACAAGGCAGTCGGCGAGGCCAAGCTCGATCCGCTTACCCCCGTAAATGATCTGGTTCAGTGTTCCCCGAGTCGTGCCGGCCTGCAGAGCTAGCGACTCCCTCTCATTGACAGGGAGGCCGAGGTAGTGGGTTTTGAACTTGTCCATCCCCAGAAGATACCCAAGGGTATTGCTCAAGTCAATACCTTCAGGTCATTTACCTAAAGGTAACAAACGTGGACGATTGGCGGATGGACAAAAAACTACGCCTGCAAGCCCTACTTGGGTTGCTGCGGGAGCGCTACTGCAGCGGAAACGGGGCTGAGCTGGGCCGGCGGATTGAAACGGATGGCACGTACATCAACCGTTTGTTCTACGAGCCGGGCAAGCCCGGCGGCAAGAACGTCGGGCCAGACATCATGGACAAGGCCACAAGAGCCTTCAACCTGCCTCGTGGCTTCTGGGAGATGGACCTTGGGGAGGCCGCAGCGGCAATTGGCGCAGTCAGCGCCGAGCCTCCGACAAACGTGGTGGCCGCTGGGCCCACGTCTTCGACGGAAGTGCTATCTTTGCCAGCAACATCTCCTGACACAACTGACGTCGTCATTCACCAGTACGGAACGGGTGGCGCAATGGGAACCGGACTGGTGCTGCAAGAACAACCTGGAATCATCAAAGAGTGGCGTGTCTCCGATGAGTGGCTTCGCTTGAACGTCCCCCACTACAGCGCAAAAAAGAACCTGGCGATCGTGACAGGCTTCGGTCCTTCAATGAAGCCTATGTTCAACCCAGGCGACCCACTGCTCGTTGATACAGGGGTCAAGGTTGTGGATCACGAGGGTGTCTACTTCTTTCGTGTCGGTGAGGAAGGCTTTATCAAAATTGTCCAGCGTGTACCCGAGTTTGATGGACCCGGATTTGTGCTACGCATTATTTCCAAAAACGAAGACTACAAGCCCTACGACATTTCTCCCAAGAACCCACATTTCGAGGTTCTCGGAAAAGTCTTGACGGTGTGGCGCAGCGAGCAGCACTAGCCAGATAAGAGCATCAGACACCGATCTCTAGGCGAATTCAATGCGAACATACAGAAGAAAGAGTTACCAACACCACGGCGGCAACTACAACCAAAATGATGGAGTACCCGGAGTTGTCTACATTCTGAAGAATGATGCCTTCAAGGACGGATGGATTAAGATAGGACAAAGCAGACACTCCGGACACAAGAGAGCTGCAGACATGAACAAGGAAGCATCAACCGGACTTCCTGCTCATCATGTGTGCATCTTCGAATGCAGAACCCTTGATTGCGGCAATGCCGAAAAAGAGGTTTTCAAAAGTCTAGGTGCATATCGAAAAGGACGACAAGAGTTTTTTGAAGTCGAGCTTGAGCTTGCCAAAAAAACGATAATTGAAGCTTGCGAGCGCATTGACCGCACACTCAAGGAAAAAGAAAAAAGAGAACAAGAAAGAGAAAGACTTTCAGCCGAAAGCGCAAGAAAGGCCGCAGAACAGCGCCAAAACTCGATGGCAGCGAAACAGGTAGCCGTCAATACTGTTGACTTCACGTGCCCAACTTGTCAAACAGTTCTGTCTGTCCCTATCGCAGCAGCCAATCCGGGACAACGGTTGCGCTGTAAGCAATGCGGTGCCATTTCTCTCTACAGGACGCCTGGTCACGATGCCCCGCCGGCAGACCCACAACCGACAAAGGGGCGAGAGAATCAGTGGGCGTTGCACAACTATCCTGACACAAAGGACGCAACCACTGCAACGCCAAAACAGAATTTCAGTTTTCCCTTTAGCCTAGTATTTTGGGGCCTAATTGCAATTGTTGCCTGGAACGTTTTCTTTGACAAGAAAGTAGAAAAGCAAACAACTAGTCCAACTATCAATGGCTCAAAACCGCCCACGAATTTAACACCACAAGCTCACACTGAAACATCAACATCAAAACATCAACCAAGTGTTGCTGGCTCGCAAACCCCTTCCATCAGAGCTCAGCAGTATCCGAAAAGCATTGACGATAGTAATCGATCAAGCAGAGCCAATGCCGAGCTTTATTTAGCCCACCCAGACGCTGACACAGTCATATCATCGAATGGATTTAGGCAATGGCTCGCAACTCAAGGGCAGAATTGGAGCAATACCTCGGAGATCGGAACATCATCTCAGAAGATATCGATGCTCGACTCTTACAAAGTCTTCCTACGTAAAACCTCACAAGAAAATTCAGCACGACTTGAACGACATAAGCAAGAAGAGGACCGCGCGGCAAAGGAAAAAGTCCGAGCAGATGTCAACGCCGCTGCAGAGCGAGCTTTTGAGAGATTTCCATACCTTCGCGAACCCGAATATGCCCACGTTCTAGAGAAGATTGTCGAAACACGTGATCACTTGATTTCTCAGGGTGTTTATCCTTCCGTGGCACTAACCCGCGCAGTGAATGATCACGCATACGCTTATGACCCGCGAGGGCAGAAACTTCCCATCGTTGAAGTTACCAGATGACGCGTCGTCAATGCGCGACCCTATGGCCAATCATCCTGGCCCTTTCGCAATCTACGATGGACGCCAACGCCCGGATCCAACGCGACTCAACCCAGGTCACGCGATTTCGAGCAATGCAGCCATGCCCTGCCACCGGCCGTTCCAAAGGTGCCTGTCCTGGCTGGCAAGTTGACCACATCATTCCTCTCTGTGCTGGCGGGCCAGATCACCACGCAAACATGCAGTGGATCACCCTTGACGACCACCGTTTCAAGACTTTTGTTGACGTGCGCGAATGTAGGCGACGAAAAGGACCATAGCCATGCCAAACCCATCCACATGCCCGCTGTGCGGCGCAGCATCGCACCGCACGTCAACCAAATCACCTGACGGCTTTCTTGTGTCGTGCCCACACTGCACAGAGTTCTGGATTGACCAGCCATCCGAGGATCACATCGAAAGCTGGGTGGAAGTATTCCGTACTGAAACGCGCGAGAAACTTCAAGGCATGGCCCGCAGAGCGGGACCAGGAATGCGCCTGGTGCTGCGGCAAGCCAGGGCGGAGGAGCGCGGAGGCGACGGTCATGGAGTGGCGGAAGGCAAGATGGTGGCCAGGGTTTTGCCCATCACACCTTGAGGCCAGGCTGCGGGTCGCACTGATACGCCCGCAACTCATCGTCATTCGTCAGGACCACGTCACACCCCGCCGTGATTTGGGCGCCCTTCCCCACGCACCATTGACCGTCAATCCGTAGACCGCAGCGGATCAGCATCTTCCCGTCGCCAAAACCCTGGGCCAGACCGCTGGCGTAGAACTTGTAGACGCGGCCAGCTTCTGCTTCGACGCCGATCCAGACGGGCATTCCGTCACTCCCATCCCCAACTTGCAGCGCCTCCTCGTCTAGTGACGCCAGGAAGGCTTGGGCTCGTTCGCTCGTTTCCATGTGTTGCTCCGTAGTCGCCATGAAGCGCTTCAGATGCCTGCAAAACCTGCAGGTGGAGCAATGGTAGTGAAAAACAGTACCTTTGGGTATTGACACAAGCAAATACCTAGGGGTATTCTTCTCTCAACGACTCACCAAGAGTCGCAACGCGGAGAACAGCATGGACAAACAAACAACGGCCCGGCCTGGCTGGGCCGCATGGCCGCCACACCCTGCCGAGAAGTGCGGGAGCTACAGCCTGAACGAGCGCGCCCGCCTCGCGGCCGACCTCAAGCGCAACGAGGCGAAGAACAGCGGTGCCCTGAAGCGCGACGAGATCGACGCGGCCCACCGCCGTGAAGTGGCGGAAGGGGTGCACCAGTGAGCCTCATCCAACGACAAGACGGCATCGTGCGGGTGCTGGAAAACCTGTATCGCCGCAAGTGGCAGAACCCCGGCCGGCGCTCTCGGGCGGTGCGCAAGGTCGCCGAGTTCAACACCAAGCGCATGGTGTTTGCCGGCTACACCCCGGACGAGGCCAAGGCCAGTTTTCGCCAGTGCGTGGACATGGCGGTCCTGAATCTCAACGCTGAGGTGCCGGCATGACCGCCGCCCGCAATGCCCTGCTGGCCGTGTCGCTGATCGTGGCGTTCTTCGGCGCCATCCGCTGCACCGGTGAGCCCACCGAGGCCGTGGCCATGCAAGACGTGGCCGCCGAGGTCGAGGCCCTGGCCGTTGAAGCGGCCCAGCTCCAAGCCGACCTTGAACTGATGGTGCGCCAGCACTGTGACCGCATCCACGGTTCGCGCGCCCAGGTGCTGCGGGTTGCTGGCGAGGGGCATCTGGTGTGCCGCCGTCGGGGGGAGGTGATGTGATGGCTGAGACCGCGCACTTGATCGCCAAGTCCTGGACGAGCCACGCGAACACCACCTTGGGCTACGTGGGCGCGGATGGCCATTTTGTGGCCATCGGAGACATCGAGGGCCACGGCCATGCGCCCGAAGACAGCGAGGTCTACGCCCGCCGCCTCGCCGCCGCCTGGAACTCCTGCAAGGGCATCACGACAGAGCGCCTGGAGGACTTGGGCCGCCCACTGATGCAGCACCTGATCGGTTGCGACGAGCGCGCAGCCAGGATGGTGAAGGAGCGCGACGAGCTGGTGGATGTCTTGCGTGGTCTGCACCGTGTTTGCATGGCCATGGACCTGGAAGCCGACCACGAACGGCCGACCGAAGAGGCCTACCTGCAGGCGACCGCACAAGCCGCGCAAGCCATTGCCAAGGCCACTGGCCAGGAAGGCAGCGCTCCAGTCAGCGCCGCTACCAACCTTCGCCGGCTGTTCGACCTTCCGTTGGGCTCGCGGTTTCGCTACCAGGGCAAGCCGACCGTCTACGTCCTTCTCAGCTACGCCGACTTCGGCTTGGTGGGCGACAACCCTCAAAACGAGGGCCTGCGCCGCCCGTTCCAAGGGCTCTATTCCGCCGCCGAATCGCGCGCCGAGTTTGAGGCCCTGATGGTCGAGTTTGTGCCTGTGGTCGAGGCCACCGGCCAGGAAGCGAGGACGGCATGAGCGCCCAGCCCCATCAACTGGCCGATGTGCCCGAAGCCTTCCGTCCCTTCGTGCCCGACCACGGCAAGTCCCCCTGGCACCCATCGGTCAAGGCAACGAAGCGCGTGCTCAACCCTCTGCCCGCTCCCACGGTGCACGAGTGCGGCACGCCCGTGGAGATCGCCCACCACCAGCAGGTCTACGGCCGGGACTACAGCGAGTGGCCTTGGATGTACCGCTGCGCTGCGTGTGACGCCAGCGTCGGCATGCATCCGTTCACCAACATCCCCCTGGGCACGCTGGCCGACAAGGCGCTGCGCGACATCCGCAAGGCCTGCAAGCAGCCGTTTCAGGTGTTGTGGGAGCACGGCCGCATGACGCGCACCGAGGCCTATGCCGGTCTGGCGGCGCACCTGGGCATCGAGGTGGAGGCCTGCCACTTCGGCTGGTTCGACGCCGCGACCTGCATCCGTGCGCGCGATTGGGCCGTGGCCACTCTGCGCAACGGGGGCACCCGATGACCACCTACCCCACCGAGAGCCGCAGCGAGCGCATCAAGCGCCGACTGGCCTACGCCGCCGTCATCGCTGGCGGCGCCCTTCTGGCTTTTGCCGCCGCCTTCGCATTTGGCCGGGCATACGCCGGCTGACCACTTCACCACCACCCGAGAGAACCATGAACGACATCGTCACCCAATCTGCCCTGGCGCCAGCCCTCATGCAACCCATGGGCATCGAAAGCGCATCCACCGCCGTGGCCGCCCAGGCCAAGGCCATGGTCGAGTCCCGCTACGTCATGGCCATGCGCAACCCGCGCAACATGGACCAGGTGCGGCTGGACCTCATCAAGGAATGCCGCCGCCCGTCCTTCGCCGACAACAAGTCCACCTACTACGTCAAGCCCATCGGCAACGGTGTCGAGGGCCTGGGCATCCGCTTCGTCGAGGTGGCGCTGCGCTGCATGAAGAACGTGCTGGTCGAGACCACCATGATCTTCGAAGACGAGATCAAGGAGGTGCACCGCGTCAGCGTCACCGACCTGGAAGCCAACATCACCTACCCGCTGGACGTGCGCGTCAGCAAGACGGTGGAGCGCAGCAAGCCCAACGATGACGGCACCTACCTGAGCGTGCGGATGAACAGCCGGCAGAAGCCGGTCTACACCATCCTGGGCACCGACGACGACATCCTGAACAAGCGCGGCGCGCTGATCTCCAAGGCCATCCGCACCATCGGCCTGCGCATCATCCCCGGCGATCTGCAGGACGAGGCCGAGCAGATCATCAAGCAGGTGCGCCTGGACAAGGCTGCCCAAGACCCGGACGCCGAGCGTCGCCGCATCGTGGACGCCTTCGCCGACCTGGGCGTCAACGCCACCGACCTGACCTCCTACCTGGGCCATCCCATCGCCCAGTGCTCGCCGGCCCAGCTGGTGCACTTGCGCGGCATCTACGGCGCCATCAAGGACGGCGAAGCCACCTGGCAGACCGTCATGCAGAACAAGGCCGAGGCCGCTGGCGGTGAAGGTGGCCCCAAAGGTGGCCCCGCCCTGCCCCCCTGCAGCACCGAGCGCTTCGCCAAGAACCTGCCCGGCTGGAAGAAGCAGATCAACGAGGGCGGCAAGGTCTCCGACCTGCTGGCCATGTTGGCTACGAAATACACCCTGTCGCCCGAGCAGCTGGCGCAGATCAACGCTCTCACCCACCCCGAGCCCGGCAGCCAAGAAGCCGGCGCCACCGATCCCACCACCACCAACGAAGAAGGCCAGCAATGAAAGTTCAAAACGTAGTCCAAGGCAGCCGCGAATGGCTGCAGCTCCGCGCCAGCGTCGATGGCACCGCCAGCGAGGCACCCGCCGTCATGGGCGCGTCCAAGTATCAGACCCGCGAGGGCTTGCTGAAGCAGAAGGCCACCGGCATCACGCCCGAGGTCGACGAGAACCAGCAGCGCCGCTTCGACGCCGGCCACGAAACCGAGGCCCTGTTCCGCCCCGTCGCCGAAGACATCATCGACGACGAGCTGTACCCGTGCACCGGCACCATCGAGGTGGACGGCATGGTCCTGCTGGCCAGCTTCGACGGCCTGACATCCGACCGCACCATCGGCTACGAGCACAAGCTGAGCAATCAGAAGCTGGCGGCCGACATCAAGGCCAACGGCGAGCCAGGTCCGACCTACTACTGGCAGATGGAGCACCAGCTGCTGGTCTCCGGCGCTGAAAAGATCCTGTTCGCCACCAGCGACGGCACGCTCCAGGGTGCAACCTACTGCTGGTACACCAGCAAGCCCGAGCGCCGCGCCGCGCTGATCGCCGGCTGGAAGCAGTTCAAGGCCGACCTGGCCACCTACAAGCCCACCGCTGCGACGCCGACCGTGGTGGCCGCGCCCACCGAGAGCCTGCCCGCCGTGTCGGTGCTGATGTCCGGCGAGCTGGCCGTCAAGTCCAACCTTCCAGAGTTCGCCACCGCGCTGCGCGCCTTCATCGACAAGATCCCGGCCAAGCCCGAGACCGACCAGGAGTTTGCCGACACCGAAGCCGCGTGCAAGGCCCTGAAGAAGGCCGAGGACGCGCTGGAAGACGCCGAGAACAGCGCGCTGGCGCAAATGTCCAGCGTCGAGGAAATGCGCCGCGTGGTGGGCGACCTTCGCACCCTGGCCCGCACCACCCGCCTGGCCAAGGAAAAGCTGGTGTCGGCCCAGAAGGACGCCATCCGCGAGCGCATCGTCAGCGACGCCCGCAAGGCGCTGACCGCCCACATCGCCGGCCTGAATGAGAGCCTGGGCAAGCCCTACATGCCGGACGTGCCCGCCGACTTCGGCGCCGCCATCAAGGGCAAGCGCACCATCGACAGCCTGAAGGAGGCCACCGGCGTGGAGCTGGCCCGCGCCAAGGCTGCAGCCAACGAGATCGCCACCCGCATTCAGGTCAACCTGAACTTCATGCGCGAGCGCGCCGCCAAGCACGCCTTCCTGTTCGCCGACACCGCCAGTCTGGTGCTGAAGGCTGCCGATGACCTGCAGGCCGTGGTGAACAGCCGCATCGGCGAGCACGACCGCCAAGAAGCCGAGCGCCTGGAAACCGAACGCGCCCGCATCCGCGCCGAGGAAGAAGCGCGCGTCCGCCGCGAAGCCGAAGCCCGCGCACGTGCCGAGCAGGCCGCCGCCCTCGCTGCTGCCGCACCTGCGCCAGCTCCGGTAGCAGTGGCGCCAGCTCCGGTAGTGACGGCCCCTGCCCCAGACGTTTCACCCGTCACCGCCGTGGCCACCGCTCCGGCCGCCAACAACACCGTGGTGCCCATCACCCGGGCCGCCAGCAACAAGAAGCTGCGCCTGGGCGAAATCTGCGAGGCCCTGGGCTTCTCGGTGACCGCCGACTTCCTTGGCCGCCTGGGCTTCCAGCCCGCCGAGACCGAGCGCGCCGCAAAGCTGTACTGGGCCGACGACCTCCCCCGCATCTGCCAGGCCCTGATCAACCACCTGACCGCCATCGGCCAGCGCGCCGCCGCCTGACCTTCATCGCCACCCACCAGGAGCACACCTTGAACACCGCCCTCTTTTACGACACCGAGACTTCCGGCCTCCCACTTTTCAGCGAGCCCAGCGAAGACCCACGCCAGCCCCACATCGTCCAACTGGGCGCCCTGCTGGTGGACCTGGACACTGACAAGACGCTGGCCAGCATGGACGTGATCGTTCGCCCACACGGCTGGACGATCCCCGACGAGGTGTCCGCCATCCACGGCATCAACACCGAGATGGCCATGGACCTGGGCATCCCCGAGGGCACGGCCGTCGAGATGCTGCTGGAGATGTGGCGCCCCAGCGCGCCGCGCCTGCGCATCGGCCACAACGAGTCGTTCGACGCCCGCATCATGCGCATCGCCCTGATGCGCCACTGCGACGCAGAGGTGGCCGACCAGTGGAAGGCCGGCCTGGCCGACTGCACCGCCGTGCTGACCACAAAGCTGTGTGCCCTGCCGCCCACTGAGGCCATGCGCCGCACAGGCCGCAGCCACTTCAAGACGCCGAAGCTGACCGAGGCCTACCTCCACATGTTCGGCCGCGAGCTGCAGAACGCGCACAGCGCCATGGCCGACGCCCAGGCCTGCCGCGAGATCTACCAGCACGTCAAGCGCCCGGCCCCTGCCCTGGCTGCTTGAGCGAATCGCCATGGACTGGAAAGCACACCACGAAAAGCTGGCCGCCCACAAGGCCATGCTCGCCGCCCTGGAAGCGGGCACAGCCACACCAGACCAGCAGCGCGCGGCCTTCGCGCACCTGCAGGCGGTGAAGAAACAGCACGCGCTGGACTTGCGCGACGCGGACCGCGATGCGCGCGACGCCTACAGCGAAGGCCGGCACGAAGGCCGTGCCGAAGAACGCGGCTACGACCCCTGCCACTTCTGAAACCCGAGGGCGGCCACACGCCGCCCACCGAAAGCCCACCACCATGAATTTCCAGTTCCCCACCACCAAAGAAGTGCACCTCTCGCACGTCAACATCCGCCGCGAATTCCACGGCGATGAGCACGTGCCCGCCATCGACCTGTCCCTGCGCCTGGAAGGCTCCAACGAGCTGCTGGACATGCTGGACCCGGCCCTGCGCACCAGCCTCTACTACAACGCCGCCGCCACCGGTGGACAGGAGGCCCTGCCCGAAGTGCTGGCCGTCCTGCCGAACCTGCGCCTGCCCAAGCTCAACGGCCAAAAGTTCACCTGGGCCAAGGGCGAACGCCACAAGGGTTACGCCTTCACCCTGGATTACGGTTTGGGCGACGGCCGCAGCAACGTCGATTTGGACGACTGCACCGTCACGAACTGGCGCTTTGAGGTGAAGGAGGGCGGCACCGTGGTTCTCGAGTGGGTTGTCCAGTACGCCGGTGAGCGCCTGACCAGCGAGGCGCGCGGCCTGCTGACGGGCCTGACCGATGAGCCCATCTTCATCCACCTGATCCCCCCTGCTACGCCGCAGATCACCAGCGGCAAGGCCAAGCCCAAGGCTGCGCCAGCCGGTGATGACGACGACACCGAAGACCTGTTCGACCCGGAAGGCGATGACGACAGCGACGATGACGACGCCGACCCGCAAACCCCCGAGGGCGCCCTGGCAGCGGCCGTGGCCGGTGAAGGCGACGACAAATGAGCGAAGCCGTCTACCACCTCGACGGCGTGCGCCTCAAGGTCCTGGCCTACCTGCGCAAGCACGGCGCCAGCACTGTGGAGCAGATCGCCACCGGCTTGGGGCTGCCCGACTGGGCCGTCCGCCCTGCCCTCGAAGCCGCCCAGATCGCCAACCTGGCCACGCCCACCGCTGATGGGGCGTGGGCCATCCAACAGCAGAAGGTTGCAGCCTGATGTCCCTCGAAGCCGACACCTTCGACGTGGTGCTGGACGAACCGTTCTTCGCGCCCGTCACGTCCGACATCTTCGCCACCCTGGTGGGCCAGTACCAGCACATGCGCACGCGCATCGAGCAACTGGCCGACCTGGTGGCGGGTGAAGCGGGCGCCGCCGTGCCCTACTTCCTGGAAGGCAACGTGGAGAACAGCGGCCGGTGGGCGCCGTCGGTATCGGCCCTGTTCGACCGCAAGGGCGCCATCGCCGCGCTGAACTCCACCTACTGGTCCAAGGCCCTGGCCCTGACCGATGTGCTGGACCTCATGCCGCAGAAGCGGCGCGACGAGTGGAACACAACCATCCGCGAACAGAAGTGCCCCGAGTTCGAGGAAGAGACTGTCCGCAACACCATCATGGACCTGCTGCACATGCGCCAGCAGTTCCTGGCCGAGCGGGTGGACGGCATCTTCCGTGGCCTGTCTGGCGAGCACGTCACCAATGCGCCCGAAGCGTTTGGCAAGCGGATGATCATCGCCCGCGTGCTGACGCCCTACGACACCGTGGAGCACAGCACTGCCGGCCTGATCAACGACCTGCGCGCCGTGGTGGCCAAGTTCATGGGCCGCGACGAGCCGAAGTATCAAGCCAGCGAAGCGCTGGTGCAGCGCCTGCGCGGCCGCTGGGGCGAGTGGGTCAGCATCGACGGCGGCGCCCTGCGCATCCGGCTCTACAAGAAGGGGACCGCCCACATGGAGGTGCACCCGGACATGGCTTGGCGCCTGAACCAAATCCTGGCGCACATCCACCCGCTGGCCATCCCGGCCCAGTTCCGCGAGCGCCCGCGCCGCAAGGCCAAGGACGTGCCGCTGATCCAGCGCCCGCTGCCGTTCCAGGTGCTGTCGATTCTGGGCAGCGTCAAGCCCGCCAAGCAGAAGGTCAACGACTGGCCCGAGCGCTACACCAGCGTGCGCAACACCGTGGTGCTGAGCGACAGCCACCAGCCCGGCACCCAAGCCCTCGAAGAAGCGCGCGGCATCCTGGCCAGCATCGGCGGCACACCAGTGGCGGGCAGCTACGGCCGGTGGGAGTTCGACTACGACCCCACCGACGTGATCAACGAGATCGTGGTCACCGGCTGCGTGCCCGACCAGCGCGCCCACCAGTTCTACCCAACGCCAGCCGGTCTGGCCCAGCGCGTGCTGGAGATGGCGGAAATCGGGCCCGAGCACCAGTGCCTGGAGCCCAGCGCCGGCATGGGCGGCCTGGCCGACTTCATGCCCAAGGACCGCACACGTTGTGTCGAGGTCAGCAAGCTGCACAGCAACGTCCTGACTTCCAAGGGCTTCACGGTGGCGTGCGACGACTTCCTGGTCTGGGCTGGCCTGCCGGGCCACCACGGCTACGACCGCATCGTGATGAACCCACCCTTTGACCAAGGCCGTTGGGCCGCCCACATCGACCACGCCGCTCCGCTGCTGCGCCCGGGTGGCCGACTGGTGGCAATCCTGCCCTCTGGCGCCAAGAACCGCGACGTGCTGCCCGGCTTCCGCAAGGAGTGGCACGGCCCATTCGACAACCAATTCCCCGGCGCCAGCGTGTCTGTCGTGGTGCTGGTCGCTGACAAGGACAAGGCATGACGCCCTGGCTCAACCGCTGCCACTTCGGTGACGTGCGTGAAGTACTGCGCCGGATGATCGCCGACGGCGTGAAGGTGAACACCATCGTCACCAGCCCGCCCTACTGGGGTCTGCGCGACTACGGGCACCCCGGCCAGATCGGCCTGGAGCCCACGGTTCACGAGTTCATCGACACCATGGTCGAGGTCTTCGACCTGGCCCGGCAGGTGCTAGCCGACGACGGTACGGCCTGGGTGAACATGGGGGACTGCTATGCGACCGGCGCTGGACGGGTCAACACGGCACCTGGCGGCGGCCCCCAGGGCGCGAACTACGTTGGCTCACGCATCGGCCCCATGACCCAGCCCAACCGCATGCCGCAGCCGGGCCTGAAGTCCAAGGACCTGGTGGGCCAGCCCTGGCGCCTGGCCTTCGCGCTGCAGGAGCCCCGCGAGGTTGTGAACATCAAGGCGCGGGAGGATCGCGCATGGCTTGCTGCGCTGGTTGACGGCGAGGGGTGCCTGACCATTCTGGAGGCCGAAAACGGCAAGGGCACGGCCACGTCTTATCCCCCGGTGCTGCAGGTCAAGATGTGCGACCCGGAATGCATCGAGCACTGCAACGCCATCACCGGGTTCATGCAAAACCTGCATCAGGCATCGCCGTCTACGGTCGGCAACCGCGACACGTACCAGTGGCGCATCACTGGGCGCCGGGCGGCTGACACGGTTGCGGAGATTTACCCGTTCCTCCGGATCAAGCGCAAGCAGGCCATCGTCTTGTGGAACCACCAGTTGGTGCGCGATAGCTATGAGACGAAGCGTGGTGTGCCAATGCCGCCAGCGGCGCGTGAAAAGCAGCAGCAGTGCCGCGACCTCATCCAGCGGCTGAACCGGCGCGAGCCAGTCGACATTCCCGACTGGATGATGGAGCCGACGATCAAGGTCATCCCTGGGTGGTACTTGCGGCAAGACGTGATCTGGCACAAGCCGAACCCCATGCCCGAGAGCGTGCGCGACCGGTGCACCAAGGCCCATGAATACATCTTCCTGCTGAGCAAGTCCGAGAAGTACTACTTCGACTTCGAGGCCTTTCAGGAGCCGGTGACCGGTGGTGCCCACGCTCGCCGCCCGTCCAATGGCGTGGGCTTCGGCCATGGTTTCGATGCAGATCCCAAACCGCGCCAGAAATGGAAAACGCCCGACGGCTGGGACACCAGCACCGGAGGCGGTGGCCACGGCTCGTTCCATCACGCTGGCAGGGAGAAAGGCCGCAAGGCAGCGGAAGCCAGCTCCGGCGTGAAGAACAACGCCGGCATGGACGAAGCGCTGGCCACCATGCCCGAAGTGCGCAACCGCCGCAGCGTCTGGACCGTGCCCACCGAGGCATTCAAGGGCGCCCACTTCGCCACCTACCCCACCAAGCTGATCGAGCCCTGCATCCTGGCCGGCGCACCTGCTGGCGGCATCGTTCTCGACCCGTTCTTCGGTTCCGGCACCACCGGGCAAGTCGCCCAGCAGCTTGGCCGCCAGTTCATCGGCATCGAGCTGAACCTCGAATACGCCCCGCTGCAGGCCGAGCGCCTGCGCCAACCCTCTCTCAACCTGGAAGCAGCATGACCACCACCGTCGAAATCCGACACTTTCACTTTTTTTGCGGCCTGGGCGGCGGTGCACGCGGCTTCAACCGCGCCAGCCCCCGCGTGGGCAACCTTCAAGCCCGCTTCCGCTGCATAGGTGGCATCGACGTGGATGCCGGCGCCATCCGTGACTTTGACCGCCTGGCCGACGCGCCCGGCACGGTCATGGACCTGTTCGACCGCGACCAGTACCGAGACTTCCACGGCCGCGAGCCGGGCCCGGACTGGTGCGAGGCCATGCCGGCCGACATCCAGCGCGCCGCCGGCAACGAGCGCCCCCACATCGTGTTCCTGTCGGCACCCTGCAAGGGCTTCTCCGGTCTGCTGGCCGAGGGCAAGAGCAAGACCGACAAATACCAGGCGCTGAACTGCCTGACGCTGCGCGGTGTGTGGCTCATGTTGGAGGCCTGGGCCGGCGATCCGCCCGAGCTGATCATCTTCGAGAATGTGCCCCGCATTGCCACGCGCGGCCGGCACCTGCTGGACCAGATCGTGGACCTGCTGCGGGCCTACGGCTACGCAGTGGCCGAGACCACCCACGACTGCGGCGAGATCGGCGGCCTGGCGCAGAGCCGCAAGCGCTTCCTGTTGGTGGCCCGCCATGCCGAGAAGGTGCCGGCGTTCCTGTACGAACCCACGAAACGACCGCTGCGCGCGGTGGGCGACATCCTGGGCAAGATGCCGCTGCCCGGTTCTGAGGTGGCTGGGCCCATGCACAGGGTGCCCGCGCTTCAGTGGAAAACCTGGGTGCGCCTGGCATTCGTCGAGGCCGGCAGTGACTGGCGCAGCCTGAACAAGCTGGCGGTGGAGAACGGCCACCTGCGTGACTTCCTGATCGTGCCCGACATGCACGCCGGTGTGCTGGGCGTGAACGAGTGGGACCGCCATGCCGGCACCGTGACGAGCCGAGGCATGCCCAACAACGGCAAGTTCTCCGTCGCTGACCCACGTTTCGAGCAGTCAGCGCTGTGGAAGGATGGCCAAGCGCTGGGCGTGCGCAGCTGGGAGGAAAGCACGGGCACCATCGCTGGCCAGCAGAACCCCGGCCAAGGTGCCTACAGCGTTGCCGACCCGCGCCACACCGGCCCAGCCAAGCACTCAAACGAGTTCCACATCATTCGGTGGGACCGCGACACGGGCGCTGTCACGAGCGCCCACGGGAGCGGCCAATGCGTGGCCGATCCCCGCCAGATCGGCGAGGGCTTCGGCAAATACGCGGTGACGCCCTTCAACGCCCACGCCGGCACCGTCATTTCTGGCAGCACCACGGGCCAGGGTGCGTTTGCTGTGGCCGACCCACGCAGCGGCATTCAGCGCGGCCGTGGCGACAACTACCTGACCGCCGGCCACTACGGCGTGGTGCCCTGGGCAGACCCGGCTGGCGCCGTAAGCGCAGCCGCTGGCCACGACAACGGCCGCTGGAGCGTGGCCGATCCACGAGTTTGCGATTCGGTGCAAGTCGGCGGAATCAGCATGCCGGCGCTGGCACAGAAGCTGGTGTGTCGCATCCGCGCACTCGATGGCACCTGGCACCGCCCTTTCACCACCCTGGAGCTTGCCGCCCTGCAGTCACTGCTGGACCCCGAGGACACGTGGATGCCCTGGCAGCTCGATGGCGAAAGCGACCAGGCCTACCGCGAACGCATCGGCAACGCTGTGCCCAGCAACGCGGCCATGGCCATCGCTGACGTCATGGGGACGACGTTGCTCCTGGCGATGTCGGGAGAAACGTTTGTGCTGTCAGCGCAGCCAGTGTGGGTGCGCCCGCTGGCCCTGGCACTGGCTGTGAACCAACCAGCATGAGGCTGAGCATGACGACTTTCAGCCACTCGCGGACGCATCGGCCAGCAGCCGTGCCGGCGTCGCACCACTCGCGCACGAGCCTGGGCCAGAAGAAGGGGTGTGATTTCTTGTTCATGCCGCAAGTCTGCTGTCACGACCGCAATTCGACCCTGCGGCTCAATTTCGCAAGCCATCCATGAACACCCGAATCACCTCTGAAAAGGCCGAAGAACTGGCCAAAAAAGCGGTTGCTGAATATCTGAGCAACTGCAAGCTGCAGGACACCAGCCAGATCGGCGACGTCCTGATGAAGTTGGTCAGCGTGGCCGGCGTGGTCATGGCCCAGGCCGAGGGCAGCGATACCGCGTACCAGCGCCTGGCCGGTACCGCCGAATTCGTCGCCAAGAACATGCCAGCCCAGCCCGCCACCTTGAGGCCCGTCCAATGACCGACCCCACCCGCGATCACAACCGCGTGTCACCAGAAGGCCGCGCCATAGGCGCCCAACTGGCCAGGAGGCTCGCACGAGCGCATCGCCGAAATCAACGCTGCACGCGAGAAGGGACTGACCCAATGACAGTTCTGCCGTGGGACAGCAGGAAAACAGTTCACAGCTGCGCCGGCTTGCGGCACTGCCGCAAGCCGGCACAAATAAGCTCTACCTACTTCGCAGCCTTCTTCGCTACTGCTTTTTTTGCAGCCGGGGCAGCACCGCGAGCCTCAGCCCAAGCGATGAAATCTTCCCATCTAATTTTCACGCCGTTGTCTTTTTGGGTCTTCCCTTTGCACCAGATCAAATTGGCTTTTGTGACGAAAAGATCGCCGAGTTGCTTCTCTGCGTTGTCATTTATCTGGAATTCCACGCCCGCATTTTTTACTTCCATAGCGACCTGTAGGTCTTTGATGCTGACTTTCAAGGGAGGCACCTCATGGTTGGTTGAAGGGAAGCTCAGTGTAGCAATTCAATCAACTTTCACCACCCACTCAAATTGGGGAAGTACATGCTGACAGACATCACCCGCTCTGCGCGGATCTCGAAGTGCGGCCTATACCGCTGGACCTTGGCCCGGGCCTGGGATGGCCGCCCGATGTTGCTGGTGGTGATGTTCAATCCGTCCACCGCCAGCCACACCGAGGACGACCCGACCATCACCTTGCTCTGCCAGCTCGCCGCTCACAATGGGTTCGGCGGCATCGTCGTGGTCAACGGCATCCCCCTGCGTAGTTCCACCCCAGCGCCCGCAGTGGACATGGTGAACACCTGGGACAAGCGGTGTGACTGGAGCGACCGCGACCTCCTCCATGAGAACGTGGCCGTGATCCAAAAGGAAGTCGCCCGCGCCGGTGCCATCTTGCTGGCGTGGGGCAACTTGGCCAGTCGCTGTGACTCCTGGTTCGACCACGTACTTGAGCAGATCGAAGAAGTTCGGCCAGCGCACGCCCCCGTTTTTTGTTTGGGAAAGACCGCCCTGGGCTACCCGAAACATCCTCTCGCGCGCGGCAAACACAAGGTGCGCAAGGACGAACAACTGCAACTTTGGAGTACCCGATGAGCCGCCGAGCCCGCCAGCGCCGCGACAAGCGCCAACCCTGGGATGAACCTGAGCCAACGAGAGGTGATAAATGAACACAGCAGTCGCTGAAATCATCCAAGTCGCACCCGCGCCATACGTCACCATCAATCTCGCGTCGGCCATTACCGGCCTGACCCGCAAGGCTATTGAGCGCAAGATTGAAGACGGCAAGTGGATCGAGGGCCGCGAATACCGCCGCTCGCCTGACGGCGGCATCTTTGTGAGCATTGAGGGGTACAGAAAATGGGTCGAACGGGCAACGGCGTAGAAGCACGCCTGAACAGCATCCGCATCAAGTTGGTGCACCAGGGCGTGACAGTGCGCGAGACGTTGACCAACGAGGCGGGGCCGCTGGCCCCTACCCCGGCCAACCTCAAGCACGCCGCAAGGCTTGCGGCAGAAATCCGCAAGCGCATCGGCCTCGGTACCTTCAACCTGGCCGAATTCTTTCCGGACTCCCCCAGGGCAAAGGCTGCCGCAGAGCAGTCCGAAACCCTGGGCGCGCTGCTGGCCACGTGGCAAAAGTCTAAGGGCAAGCTATCGGCAGCCACGCGCGACCAGTACGCAACGGCCGTGCGATTCTGGAAGCGGGTTCTTGGCGAGGCGACTCCGCTGGATGCTCTCACCCACAAACACCTGGCGGCCAAGATCGGCGGCTATCCCTGGCCGTCGGCCAAGACCCACAACAACTACCTGATCGCGCTGCGCGGGGCCCTTGCGCTTGAATATCGCGGCGCCAAGCAGGGGGCGAACCCGCTGGCCGGCATTGAGAACATGACGGCGGTGAAGAAGCTGCCCGACCCGCTCTCAGCAGAAGAGCGCGACAAGATCCTGGCCGACATGCGAAAGCACTACCCAGACCAGGTTGTGGCCTACTTCCTGTGGCAGTTCTTCACCGGCATGCGGCCGGAGGAAACCATCGCCCTACGGTGGTCAGACGTGGACACCCAGCGCCAGACGGTTCGGGTGCAGCGCGTGCGCACCTTCAAGGGCTCAGAGCGCGACGGCAGCAAAACCCACACTGTGCGTGACGTGGACCTGCTACCCCAGGCGCTGGAAGCCCTCAAGCTGATGAAGCCGCACACCGCCCTGCTGCGGACTGAGCGCGAGAAGGAGGAAGATACCAGCGCAGACATCTTCCAGCATCCGGTGACCGGCCGGCCATGGCACGACGAGCGCAGCCAGCGCGACACCTACTGGCGCCCCAGCCTGAAGCGCCAGGGCGTTCGCTGGCGCACAGCTTACGCGACCCGGCACACGTTCGCTACCTGCGCGCTCATGGCCGGGGTGCCGCCGGCCTACATCGCGGCACAGCTCGGGCACAGCGTCAAAATGCTGCTGGACCGCTACGCACGGTGGATTCCCGGGGGTGATGGCGGCGGCGCGCGGGCATTGCTTGCGGCAGCCATGGGCGGCGATTCGCCCCTGAAAAGTCCCCAGGCTGGAAACGGAGCCTGAGCCAGAAAGACAAAAGCCGCTGTAAATCATGGACTTACAGCGGCTTGAATCTGGTAGGCGCGATTGGATTCGAACCAACGACCCCCACCATGTCAAGGTGGTGCTCTAACCAACTGAGCTACGCGCCTGTTGTTCGTTCGAAGCCTCGCAGTATAGCAGCTTTATCTGGGCCTGCTCAAGCGGCCTACTTGCGGCGCACCACCCGCACGCCCGGCACGTCGCCCACGGAGGCCATGACACGCGAGACACGCAACGCGTCCACCGCTTCCACCGTGAAGGTCATCCAGGCGATGCCTTTGACCGATTGGGTTTGTACGCCGATGACGTTCATCTTCTCGCGTGCGAACACGTCGGAGATGTCGCGCAGCAGACCTTGCCGGTCCAGCGCCTCCACCGCCACGTCCACCGGGTAGACGGCGGGCTCGCCCCCGGGGGCCCCGCCCCACTGCACGTCGATCACACGGTCAGGGTGTTTGCGCAGCAGGTGGGCAAAATCGGCGCAATCGGCACGGTGGATGCTCACACCCTTGCCGCGTGTGACAAAACCACCGATCTCGTCGGGCGGGGCGGGCCGGCAGCATTTGGCCAGTTGTGTCATCAGCGAATCGACACCCACCACCAGCACGCCACCACTGGGCGTTTTCTGCGGGCGCCGGTTTTTGCGCAGCAAAAACACTTCGTCGGGCTCAGGCTGAGGCTCGGCGGGTTTGAGCTGCATCTCCACCGCGCGCAAGGACAACTCGTCCTTGCCCACGGCTTCGAACAATTGCGCGGCCGAATCCAGCCCCAGCGCGACGGCGAGGTCATCCAGCTTGAGCGCCGTTTTGCCTTCGCGCTGCAAAAGCTTTTCAATCGCCTCGCGCCCGCGTGCCATGGTCTCTTCCATGGCCAGGGCGTTGAACCACGCGCGCACCTTGCTTTTGGCACGGTGGCTGACGAGAAAGCCCAGCTCCGGGTTGATCCAGTCGCGCGAAGGCCCGCCTTCCTTGGACGCGACGATCTCCACCGTTTGCCCGCTTTGCAACTGGGTGTTGAGCGTGACCATGGCGCCGTCCACCCGGGCGCCCCGGCAGCGGTGGCCCAGGCTGGTGTGCACTGTGTAGGCAAAGTCCACCGGGGTGGCGCCGCGCGGCAACTCCACGATGGCGGCATCGGGCGTGAGCACGTAAATGCGGTCGTCGAAAAGCCCCTCGGCGGCACCGCTGAGGTCGCGTTCCCAGGCCAGCAGCTGGCGCAACACGGCGATCTTGGCATCGTACTCCGAGCTGGCCGACACGCCGGCATAGCCTTTGGTGCCGGCCTCTTTGTAAGCCCAGTGCGCGGCCACACCGTGTTCGGCGTGGTCGTGCATGGCCTGGGTGCGTATCTGGATCTCGAAAGCGCGTCCCTGGTCGTCACGCACCACCGTGTGCAGCGACTGGTAGCCGTTGGGCTTGGGTTTGCCGATGTAGTCGTCAAACTCTTCCGGCACCGGGCTGTAGTGCGCGTGCACATGGGCCAGTGCGGTGTAGCAGTCGGGCACAGTGGACACCACCACACGCAAGGCGCGGATGTCAAACACCTGGTCAAAGTCCAGCGACTTGCCGCGCATCTTTTTGACGATGCTGTAGATGTGTTTGGGCCGGCCCTGCACCGAGGCACGCACACCTTGCGCCAACAAGTCCTGTTCCAGCGCCAGGCGCACGCGCTCCACGTGGTCTTCGCGTTCGGTGCGTTTTTCGTCCAGCAGCTTGGCGATGGCCTTGTAGGTGTGCGGCTCCAGAAAACGGAAGGCCAGGTCTTCCAGCTCCCACTTGATCTGCCAGATGCCCAGCCGGTTGGCCAGCGGAGCAAACACATGCAGCGCCTCGGAAGCGATGGCTTGCTCGGGTACCTGCTTGTTCTGCGCAAAGTAGCGCAGTGTCTGCAGGCGCGAGGCCAGACGCAGCATCACCACCCGCAAATCGCGCGAGAACGCGAGCAGCATCTTGCGCACGTTTTCGGTCTGGCTGGCGGCCAGCTCCGACACCGGCGCCTTGCCCGAGGGGGTGGGCGCCGCCTCCTGCGCCGCGCGCGCTTGGCGCTGCAGTTGCACCAGTTTGGTGGTTTCTATCGCGAGCGCCGCGTGGCTCTCGCCAAACGCCTTGGCAATGACCTCGTGTGGCCGATTGAGGTAGGGGCTGGCGTAAACCAGGTAGACCGCCGCCCGCATGGCCTCCGAGCCGCCGATGGCCGCCAGGATGTCGGCCACCGCGTCAGCGTGCGCGAGGATGTTTTCGCCGGTATCGAGTTGTTCGCAGGCAATCAGCGGCTCGGCAAACGCGCGCGCCCGCTGGAGCGTGTGGACCTCGCTGGGGAGGCTGGCCGCCGTGGCGGCAACGATGGCCGAAGGTGCGGGCAGTTCTGTACCAAAGGAGGTTTTCATGTGGCCTCGAACAGAAAACGCCGCACCGCCTCGATTTGATCGGCGGCCACCAAGGTGGGCGCATGCCCCACGCCCGCGAAGTCCACCCGCAGGGCATGTGGGCCACGTTGTGTCATGGCCTGGGCCGTCTCGGCCGTCAGCAGGTCCGACTCAGCGCCGCGCAACAACAAGGTGGGCAGGCTCAAGCTGTCGTACAAGGCCCACAAGGCCGACTCGCTGGCCGCCGCAGCGGCCTGGCCTTGTTCCTCAGCCAGCCCCACCAGGGCACGGAAGGGCACGGCAATGGCGGGGTCGTAGTGCAGGCGCCAACCCCCATCGGTCGCACGCAGCATGGGCAACGACAACGCCTGCCACTGCGCGGGCGTGTGGGGGCCAAAGCCGGTGGAAATGCTGGCCAGGTAGGCCACGGCCTCGTCTTGTGTGGCAAACAGCGGGTTCTGGCCCAGGTAGGTGCCAATGCGAAGCAGGGCTCCCCAACGCACGTTGGGCCCCACATCGTTGAGCACCAGCCGGCGCAAGCCGGCGCTGGCTTGTGCCGCCACCCCCAGACCCATGAGCCCGCCCATGCTGGTGCCCACCCAGTCGATGTGCCGCACCGCCGGGTCGGCCCGCAGGTGCAACAGCAAGGCCATCAGGTCGGCACCGTATTGGGGAATCTGGTAGCCCATGGGGTCGGCGAGCCAGTCGCTGTGGCCCCGCCCAGCCACGTCGACACACACCACCCGTGCGTGGGCGGTGAGCACGCCCGCCAAGGCGTCGAAATCCCGGCCCTGGCGGCTCAGCCCATGCACACAGACCACCACGTGGCCGCTGTCGCCCGATGCCTGCGCGGCCCAGTCCCACCAAGCCAGGCGGCGGGGGCTGCCACTGGTCGCTGCGGGGCTGGGCAATTCAAGATATTTCAATGCGGGAGAAGGCATGGCGTAAGGGAGGGGCACGGATAATCGGTTTCAGATTCGCCCGATGCCCCAGGTGGCTCGCTGGCGGTTTTGACTTGATCGTAATGGAATTGGAGAACCCGAATGCTTGCCAACAAGACCGCCCTCGTCACCGGCTCCACCAGCGGAATCGGGCTGGGCATCGCCAAGGCCCTGGCGCGCCAGGGCGCCAACATCATGCTCAACGGCTTTGGTGACGTGGAAGCGGCGCAACGCGAAGTGGCCGCCCTGGGCGTGAAGGTGGGCTACCACGGCGCCGACATGAGCAAACCCGCCGAGATCGAGGCCATGATGGCCGCCGCCGCAGCGCAGTTCGGGCAGGTGGACATTCTGGTGAACAACGCGGGCATCCAGCACGTGGCCAAGGTGCAGGACTTCCCCGTGGAACGCTGGGACGCCATCATCGCCATCAACCTGACCAGCGCCTTTCACACCACCCGCCTGGCCCTGCCGGCCATGCTCAAGGCCAACTGGGGCCGCATCATCAACGTGGCCTCGGTGCACGGGCTGGTGGGTTCGGCCGAAAAATCGGCCTACGTGGCGGCCAAACACGGCATCGTCGGCCTGACCAAGGTGACGGCGCTGGAAACCGCCACCTCGGGCGTGACCTGCAACGCCATCTGCCCGGGTTGGGTACTCACGCCCCTGGTGCAAAAGCAGGTGGATGCCAAGGCGGCGGCGCTGGGCCTGAGCAACGAAGACGCGAAGAGACAACTGCTGGGCGAAAAAGAGCCGTCCATGCAGTTCACCACCCCCGAAGAGCTGGGCGAGCTGGCGGCGTTTTTCTGCTCGGCCGCCGGCAACAACATCCGTGGCGTGGCCTGGAACATGGACGGCGGCTGGACGGCTCAGTAAAGCCCGCCCAGCGCCCACCACTCACTTCATCTGAATGGCGCCGTTGACCATCACGGTCACGGCGGTTTTGCCCGCTTCCACCGGCACCGGCGCATCGGCCACGGCCGCCTTGGCTTCCATGGCCATCATCCGGGGAGCAGGCCGGTACACAGGCTGGTCGGCCGAACTCACCGACACCTCGCGCACGCTGTAGCCGTTGAAGCCAAAGGCCTTGCTGACCTCATCGGCCTTGCGCTTGAAGCGCTCGATGGCCTGGGCCTGGGCCTCGGTTTCCAGCTTCAGCGTGGCCTCTCGGCTCAAACCGAAGTAGGCCTGCGACACCGTCAGCGACTGGATCTGCCCCGCCGTGGCGGTGACGCGCGGGATGTCGGTGCCTTCCAGCAGCAACTCTGCCGTGCCTTGCCAGCCGTTGATCTGCCCATCGCGCCCATAACGCGGTGTGAGGCCAAAGCCACCGGTGCGCACCTCCAGCGCGCCCGCACGCGCTTGCGGCCGTGCGAGGGCCAGGGCCTGTTCCAGCGCCACCTTGAGCTGGTTTTGCACCGTGTTGGCGTCGGTGGCTTCGCGGCGGGTGCTCAGGCGCATGGTCAACATGTCCTGCGCCACCTCCACCTGCCCGGTGGCGCTGAGTTGCACCACGTTGGCTGGCACAGACGCCGCCTCGTGGGCCTGGGCGCTCAGTGCCCAAGTCAGCAGAGCGCTGGCGGCCAGCGCGGTGCGTGTTTGAAATTTTTTCATGGCATCCCCTTCGGATTGGTGGTGAAACGGCCGCCCAGCATACGCGGCCAGCGTGAAGCGGGCGTCACCCACACGGTGACCGCATGCCTCACACCGCAACATGTGTAAGCCTTGGAAACAAAATTTAAAAATAAGCCGTGACAATCACTTAGCGCTGCCAGAATCGCTTTTGTTACAAATGAAGGAGACCTCCATGAGCGCCACCGGCTCCCACCGTCCGAACAAAATTGTGGTCGTTGACGACGACGCCCGCATCCGCGACCTGCTGCGCCGCTACCTTTCGCAAGAAGGCTTTGAAGTCACCGTGGCCGAAGACGGCCGCGCCCTCAACCGCCTGCTGCTGCGCGATTCGGTGGACCTGATCGTGCTCGACCTGATGATGCCCGGCGAAGACGGCCTGAGCATCTGCCGCCGCCTGCGTGCCGCCAACGACCGCACGCCCATCATCATGCTCACCGCCAAAAGCGAGGACGTGGACCGCATCGTGGGCCTGGAGGTGGGCGCCGACGACTACCTGGGCAAGCCCTTCAATCCCCGCGAGCTGCTGGCGCGCATCCACGCCGTGCTGCGCCGCCGCCCGCCGCCCGAGGTGCCGGGCGCCCCGTCGCTGGAGCAGCAGGTGGTGAAGTTTGGGCCGTTCGAGTTTGACCTCGGCCAGCGCACTTTGCGCAAAAGCGGCGAGGACGTGCCGCTGACCACCGGCGAGTTCGCCATGCTCAAGGCCTTGGTGCGCCACCCACGCCAGCCGTTGTCGCGTGAAAAGCTGGCGCAGCTGGCGCGGGGACGTGAATTCGAACCCTTCGACCGCAGCCTGGACGTGCAGATGTCGCGCCTGCGCAAGCTGATCGAAACCGACGCCGCCGCCCCGCGTTACCTGCAGACCGTGTGGGGTGTGGGCTATGTGTTTGTGCCCGACGAACAGGCCTGACCACCGCAGCGAACAGGAGCACACCATGGGACGCCCCAAGCCTCACACCGATCGCGGCCCCGATTCGACGGCCGCGCCGCTGGAAATGCCACGCCCCCATGGCATCAGCCTGTTCTGGCGCACCTTCTTTTTTCTCGCGCTCCTGTTGGTCGGCTGCATTCTGGCCTGGCTGCAAACCTTTCGCGCCCTGGAATTCGAGCCGCGCACGCTGCAGAGCGCGCAGCAGCTCGGCTCGCTGGTCAACCTGAGTCGGGCGGCGCTCAAAAACGCCGACGCCATCGGGCGTGTGGCCTTGGTCAAAACCCTGGCGGACGAAGAAGGCGTGAAAGTGGTGCCACGCGAGCCCAAGGACCAGTTCAAACCCTACGACCAGGACGCGCTGTCACGCCGCGTCAGCGAAGAACTGACCAAACGCATGGGCCCGGGCACGCTGGTGGCACGCGAAGTCAATGGCACCGACGGTCTGTGGGTGGGCTTCAACATCGACGCCGACCGCTACTGGCTGCAGGCCGACCCGGCCCGCATCAGCGTGGTGGCTGGCACCACCTGGCTGGTGTGGCTCTCGATCGCCATGCTGCTGTCACTGGCCGGCGCCGCCTTGATCGCGCGGCTGATCAACCGGCCGCTGAAGAACCTGTCGTTTGCCGCAAGCCGCGTGCGCGAAGGCGACTTCGGCGCCAGCCACCTCGACGAAGGTGTCGCCACCAGCGAAATCCGCGCAGTCAACATCGGCTTCAACCGCATGGCGCAGCGGCTGAGCAAGGTGGAGCAGGAGCGCGCCTTGATGTTGGCGGGCATTTCGCACGACCTGCGCACGCCCTTGGCGCGCCTGCGGCTGGAAACCGAGATGAGTGTGGCCGACGAGCAGGCCAAAACCCACATGGCGGCCGACATTGAGCAGGTCAACGCCATCATCGACAAATTCCTTGACTACGCCCGCGCCGACCACCTGAGCACCACCCGCATCAGCCTGAACGCCACCATTGACGCAGCGGTGTTTGCGCTGGAGCACAACGAACACCTCAGCGTCAAGCTGGACTTGCCGGACGAGCTCATGGTGATCGGTGACGCGGTGGAACTGCAGCGGGTGTTTGCCAATCTGCTGGAAAACGCCATTCGCTATGGCCGCACGCCCGGCACCGACAAGGCCGAGGTGGACATCGGCGCGCGTGTCAAAGACAAAACCGTGCTGATCAAGTTCCGCGACCGCGGCCCGGGCGTGGCCCCCGAACAACTCGCCCGCCTCACGCAGCCCTTTTTCCGGGGCGACACCGCACGCACCTCGGCCTCGGGCGCTGGCCTGGGCCTGGCCATCGTGGAGAAAACCATCGCCCGCATGGGCGGCGAGTTTGCGCTGGCCAACACCGGCACGGGTGGCTTGGCCGCACACATCAAGCTTCAGCGCGCCTGAATCCAGGCCCCCACGCTCCGCCGCTGCGCGGGTCGCTGCCCCCCGAGGGGGCTGTTTCGCCTTGGGGCGGCCCGGCGGCGAAACCTTCGCCAGACCACTTGCGGGCTACGCCTGAAGCAGCACCACCGCCCGCGCCTCAATCGCCAGGCCCTGGCCCACAGGCCCCAGTTTCTCGGCCGTCTTGGCCTTGATGTTCACCGCATCGGGCGCCAGCCCCAGCACCGCAGCCACGCGCTCGCGCATGGCCTCGCGGTGGGGTGCCAGGCGCGGCGCCTGGGCGATCACGGTGCTGTCCACGTTGACGAGTTGCCAGCCTGCGGCCTGCACGGCGCGCAGGGCTTCGGCCAGCAGCACGGCCGAATCGGCGCCTTTGAACTTCGGGTCGGTGTCGGGGAAGTGGCTGCCGATGTCGCCCAGGCCGGCCGCGCCCAGCAGCGCGTCGGTGATGGCGTGCAACAAGGCGTCGGCATCCGAATGCCCCAGCAAACCAGCGCTGTGCGGAATCTCGATGCCACCCAGCACCAGCCGACGCCCCGGCACAAGGGCATGCACATCCCAGCCTTCACCCACACGCAGTTTCATGACAGGGTCTTTCGGTGTTGCAGCAGCACCTCGGCCAGCGCAAAGTCGGCCGGAAAGGTGAGCTTGAAGTTCATGGGGTTGCCGGGCACCAGGCGGGGCAAGAGGCCCAGGGTTTCGATGGCGCTGGCCTCGTCGGTGATGTGCTCGAAACCCTTGTCGCGCGCGGTGTGTAGCGCGTCCGACAGCAGGCCCAGGCGGAACATCTGCGGCGTCTGCGCCAGCCATTTGCCACCACGCGCCAAGGTGGCACTGCTGCGCGCGGCGCCCGTGCCGTCGGTCTCGGCGGCCTTGAGGGTGTCGGCCAACGGCAAGGCCAGCAGGCCACCCACGGCGTCGTGTTCGCAGGTGCGAATCAGGCGCTTCACGTCCTCAGCGTCAATGAGGCAGCGGGCCGCGTCGTGCACCAGCACCCAGTCGTTGGCATCGGCACCGGCCAGGGCCAGGGCCTCCAGGCCATTGAGCACGCTGTCGGCGCGGGTGGCGCCACCGCAGTCCTGCTGAAAAAAGCCGGGCGGCAAGGGAACGCCCACACCGGTGTCACCCGGCGCCAGCACCACGAGGGCGGCATCAAAGCCAACCTGTGCGAGCGAAGACAGCGTGTGCGCCACCATGGGCTGACCGGCCAGCGGGTGGTATTGCTTGGGGCCGGCTGTGCCGGCGCGGCTGCCCAGGCCCGCGCAAGGCAACAGCGCCAACAGGCGGGCACGCCCGGCACGGGCGGGGGGCAATTCGGGCAGGGGCAGGTTCATAAGGGTGCGCCATTCTAAAATCGCGACAGCACACCCCACTCCCGACGGTTTGGGGTGTTTTGTATTGGTGTTGTCGAGCCACGCCCCATGGACCTGCCCAAACTCAGCCCTGGCAAACGTTTTGCCCTGCCCCGCCCGGTTGGCTCTGCCGACGCCTTGCTGCTGGCGCAGCTGGGCCAGCGCGAAAAAGCGGCGGGCCGGCCCACGGCCATCGTCACCGCTGACGCCACCGACGCCCAGCGCCTGCTGGACGAAATCAGCTTCTTCGCGCCCGAACTGCGCTGCGCCCTGTTTCCCGACTGGGAAACCCTGCCCTACGACAGTTTCTCGCCGCACCAGGACCTGATCAGCGAGCGACTGGCCACGCTGTGGCGCATCCAGCAGCGCAACAAGGACAACGGCGCCGATGTGGTGCTGGTGCCGGCCACCACCGCGCTGTACCGGCTGGCGCCGCCGTCCTTTCTGGCGGGCTACACCTTCGAATTCAAGGTCAAGCAAAAGCTGGACGAGGCCAAGCTCAAGGGCCAGCTCACCCTGGCCGGCTACAACCACGTGACCCAGGTGGTGAGTCCGGGCGAATACGCGGTGCGCGGCGGCCTGATCGACCTCTTCCCCATGGGCTCGCCCGTGCCCTACCGCGTGGACCTGTTCGACGACGAGATCGACAGCATCCGCACCTTCGACCCCGACAGCCAGCGCAGCCTCTACCCCGTGCCCGAGGTGCGCCTGCTGCCTGGGCGCGAATTCCCCATGGACGAAGCGGCGCGCGCGCGTTTTCGCAGCCGCTGGCGCGAGCTGCTCGAAGGCGACCCGACCAAAAGCCGCATCTACAAAGACATGGGCAACGGCGTGGCCACCGCCGGCATCGAGTACTACCTGCCGCTGTTCTTCGAAGAAACGGCCACGGTCTTCGACTACCTGGGCGAGCAGGCCACGGTGGTGTTGCACGGCGACCTGGAGCCAGCCTTCCAGCACTTCTGGCAAGACACCAAGGAGCGCTTCCGACTGGTGCAGGGCGACCCCGAGCGCCCTGCCCTGCCGCCCGAGGCCTTGTTCCTGAGCACCGAGCAGTTCTACGCCGGCGCCAACGCCCATGCCCAACTGTCGCTGCGCCCCGGCGTGGCCGACGTTGACGACTCCGCCCACTTCCAGAAGCTGGGCGAGCTGGCCGTGGTGCGCGGCGCCGAAGAGCCGTTGGCTCGGCTACAAGCCCACATCCGCAACACCCAGCAACGCGTGCTCATCCTGGCCGAAAGCGACGGCCGGCGCGAAAGCCTGCTGGACTTCCTGCGCGCCTCGCAACTGAGCCCGCCCGCCTTCGACAGCTTGGCCGAGTTCGAACAGTCGGACGAAAAAGTGGGCATCGCCACCTCGGCGTTGGCCGTGGGTTTCTGCTGGCTCGAAGGCGGGCTGGACTTCGTCACCGAAACCGAGCTGTTCGCGGCCGGCCCCACCACACGCCGGCGCAAGAAGCAGGAACAGGTCAGCGATGTGGACGCGCTGATCAAGGACCTGAGCGAACTCAACGTGGGCGACCCGGTGGTGCACGCGCAGCACGGCATCGGCCGCTACCACGGGCTCATCAACATGGACCTTGGGGCCGGCAACACCGAGTTCCTGCACCTGGAGTACGCCGACAAGGCCACGCTGTACGTGCCGGTGAGCCAGTTGCACCAAATCAGCCGCTACACCGGCGTGAGCGCCGACGAAGCCCCGCTGCACAAGCTGGGCAGCGGCCAGTGGGACAAGGCCAAGCGGCGCGCGGCCGAGCAGGTGCGCGACGCCGCCGCCGAGCTGCTCAACATCTACGCGCGGCGCGCCGCACGCGAGGGCCACGCCTTCCGCTACAGCCCGCAGGACTACGAGCAGTTCGCCACCGATTTCGGCTTCGAGGAAACCGCCGACCAGCGTGCGGCCATCCATGCCGTCATCCAGGACATGATTTCGCCCCGCCCCATGGACCGGCTGGTGTGCGGCGACGTGGGTTTTGGCAAAACCGAGGTCGCCCTGCGCGCGGCCTTCGTGGCGGTGACCGGTGGCAAACAGGTGGCCTTTCTGGCCCCCACCACCTTGTTGGCCGAGCAGCACTACCAGACGCTGGTGGACCGCTTCAGCAAATGGCCAGTGAAGGTGGCCGAAATGAGCCGCTTCCGCTCGGCCAAGGAAATCAACGCCGCGCTCAAGGGCGTGTCGGACGGCAGCGTGGACATCGTGGTGGGTACCCACAAGCTGCTGAGCGAAAAGACGCAGTTCAAGAACCTCGGCCTGCTCATCATCGACGAAGAACACCGCTTTGGCGTGCGCCACAAAGAGCAGATGAAACAACTGCGTGCCGAGGTGGACGTGCTCACGCTCACCGCCACGCCCATCCCGCGCACCCTGGGCATGGCGCTGGAAGGCTTGCGCGACCTGTCGGTCATTGCCACCGCGCCGCAGCGCCGCCTGGCCATCAAGACTTTTGTGCGCAACGAAGGCACGGGCGTGATCCGCGAAGCGGTGCTGCGCGAGTTGAAGCGCGGCGGGCAGGTTTACTTCCTGCACAACGAGGTCGAGACCATCGAGAACCGGCGCCAGAAGCTGGAAGAAATCCTGCCCGAGGCCCGCATCGCCGTGGCCCACGGCCAGATGCCCGAGCGCGAGCTGGAGCGCGTGATGCGCGACTTTGTGGCGCAGCGCTACAACCTGCTGCTGTGCTCCACCATCATCGAGACGGGCATCGACGTGCCCACGGCCAACACCATCGTGATGAGCCGCGCCGACAAGTTCGGCCTGGCGCAGCTGCACCAATTGCGCGGGCGCGTGGGCCGCAGCCACCACCAAGCCTATGCCTACCTCATGGTGCCCGACATCGAGGGGCTCACCAAACAGGCCGCGCAGCGCCTGGACGCCATCCAGCAGATGGAAGAACTGGGCAGCGGCTTCTACCTGGCCATGCACGACCTGGAGATCCGCGGTGCCGGCGAGGTGCTGGGCGAAAACCAGAGCGGCAACATGCTGGAAGTGGGCTTCCAGCTCTACAACGAAATGCTCAGCGAGGCCGTCGCCTCGCTCAAGGCCGGCCGCGAGCCTGATCTGCTGAGCCCGCTGAGCGTGACCACCGACATCAACCTGCACGCCCCCGCCCTGCTGCCCGACGACTACTGCGGCGACGTGCACCTGCGCCTGAGCTTCTACAAGAAGTTGGCCACGGCCAAAACCACCGAGCAGATCGATGCGCTGCTGGAGGAAATCGTGGACCGCTTCGGCAAGCCGCCCGCGCAGACGCAGACGCTCATCGACGTGCACCGCCTGCGCGTGCTCAGCACACCCTACGGTGTGGTCAAGGTCGATGCCGCACCCGGCGTCATCAGCATCCACTTCAGGCCCAACCCGCCGGTGGAGCCGATGCGCATCATCGAACTCATCCAGAAGAACAAACACATCAAGCTGGCGGGCAACGACAAGCTGCGCATCGAGCGCGAGTTGAAAGAACCCAAGGACCGGGCGCAGATGGTGCGGGATGTGTTGCGCAGTTTGGGGCAGCCGGTCAAAGCCGTCGCGGCGGCTTGACGCAGATCAAGCCCACATCGCTTGTTGGGCACCGCCCGGCCAACGTTCACCTGGCGTTCATGCGCAGGCCACGAAACTTCAATCCAGGGCACCAAGATGGGCGCCCACCCATTGAAGATTGAAAGGGAAGCCATGAACCTCAACGCCCACCGCCCCTGGATCACCCCACTCGTGATCGGCGCTTTTGGCCTGTCGGCCGTCACCGGCGTGCTGATGTTTTTCCACCTCGATTCAGGGCTCAACAAAACCGCCCACGAGTGGCTCAGCTGGGCCATGGTGATCGGTGTGCTGCTGCATTTGTTGCTCAACATGAATGCCTTCAAGCGCTACTTCACCCAAACCACGGCGCGGGTGGTGATGGGTGTGTTTGCGCTGGTGTTGGCGCTCAGTTTCATACCCGCTGGCGGTGCCAAAAGCGAGCCGGGATTTGCGCCGCCCGTGCGTGCCCTGGCGCAAGCGCCCATCAGCGTTTTGGCCCAGGTGGCGGGCACCAGCACCGATGAGGTGAGGGCCAAACTGACGGCGGCAGGGCTGACCGTGACCAACGAGCAGCAATCGGTGGCCGACCTGGTGGGCCCCGACCTGCGCCAGCAGATCGGCGCCCTGACCCGGGTGCTGCCCGGCGGCAGCTCGCGCTGAGGGCACACCGGTGGGCGGCACGGAAGTTGCTGAGAGTGCCTTGTTCTTATCCACACGGAGCCCCACCATGCCCACCCGCCGCACCGCCCTGCAACTCGCCGCCACCTTGTGCGCCACCGCCCTCGCCGGACCGGCGCTGGCACAAGCCACCTACCCCGATCGCGGAGTCAAGATCATCGTGGCCCTGCCCGCAGGCGGCAGCGTGGACATGATCGCCCGCTTGCTGGGCCAGAAGCTCAACACCCAGACCGGCCAGCCCTTTGTCATCGACAACCGTGCCGGCGGCTCCGGCCAGATTGGCATGCCAGCCGTGGCCAAGTCACCCGCGGACGGCTACACCCTCACCGTTTCGCCCGCGTCCTTCCTGACCACCAACAAGAGCATCTTCAAAAGCCTGGCCTACGACCCCGAGGCCGATTTCGCGCCCGTCTCGCGTCTGGTCAACCAGCCCATGGTGATGGTGGTCAAGGACAAACAGAAGTACCCCACGCTGGCGGCTTTCCTGGCAGCCGCCAAGGCGGCACCGGGTCAGCTCACCTACGCGTCATCGGGTGACGGCAGCCCGCAGCACCTGGGGGGCCTGATGTTCGAGACGCGCACGCAGGCGCGCTTGCTGCATGTGCCGTACAAGGGCGGCGCACTGGCGGTCAACGACACCCTGGCCGGCACGGTGGATGCGATGTTCGCTGTGTTGCCCGAAGCCCTGCCCCACATCCAGTCGGGCAAGCTGCACGCACTGGGGCTGATGAGCCCGCAGCGCTCGCCGGTTTTGCCACAGGTGCCCACCATGGCCGAGAGCGGTGTGGCCGACCTCAGCCTGTCGGCCTGGATTGGCCTGCTGGCGCCTGCCAAGACACCACGCCCCATCATCGAGCAGCTCAACCGCGCGGTGCGCAGCGCCCTGGACGCCGAGATGAAAACCAAGCTGGCCGAGAGCGGTATCGAAGTGGCCCCGAGCACGCCTGAGGAGCTGCAGCGCACCATCGCCGCCGACATCAAGCTGCACGCGGAGCTGGTCAAGGCCACCGGGCTGACGCCTCAGTGAAAGCGGCGGGGAGCCGGTGGGTGGAACGCAGCGCCGATAATTCCACCCCATGAGCTCCCCCACCGAATTTGCCCCCGGCCTCGTGATCCAAGGCGTCACGCTGCCGCTGAACCTGCGCGACTTCAAGCTGATCGCGTTTGACATGGACTCCACCCTCATCAACATCGAGTGTGTGGACGAAATCGCCGATGCCGTGGGCCGCAAGGCCGAGGTGGCGGCCATCACCGAAGCCGCCATGCGCGGCGAGATCACCGACTTCAAGGACAGCCTGCGCCGCCGTGTGGCCTTGCTCAAGGGCGTGACCCTGGCCGACATGGAGCGTGTCTACACCGAGCGCCTGCGCATCAACCCGGGCGCGGCCGAACTCATCCGGGCTTGCCAGGCCGTGGGCATGAAGGTGCTGCTGGTCTCCGGTGGTTTCACCTTCTTCGCACACCGCGTCTGCGAACGTCTGGGCATCGACTTCAGCCGGTCCAACATCCTCGCCGTCGAGGGTGACGCGCTCACCGGCGAGCTGGTCACACAAAGCTGGGGCGACATCTGCGATGGCGCCGAAAAACGCCGCACGCTGCTGGAGGTGGCGTCGCTGCTCAACATCGCGCCCAGCCAATGTATTGCCATGGGCGACGGTGCCAACGACCTGCCCATGATGGGCGCGGCCGGCCTGTCGGTGGCCTACCACGCGAAGCCGAAGGTGCGCGAGCAGGCCATGGTCGCCATCAACGACGGTGGCCTGGACCGCCTGCTGGAACTGTTCCGCACGCCGTGAACGCCTTGACCAACAGCCTGCGCCAGCGGGTATGGGCCTGGATGCTGAACTGGAAAAGCCACCTGATCACGGTGGCCATGCTGGTGACCGTCGTGTGGGCGGCGCAAGCCTGGCAAACCCGGCACGTGGCCGGTGGTCCCTTGACCGATGCGGTACTGAACACCGCCCTGACGGTGATCCGCCCCGATGGCAGCCCCCACCAGAGCACCGTGGGCGCCGAACTGGCCGCCCTGCAAGCCCGCCACCCGGGGCGCAATGTGGGCCTGTACGTGTGGGCCGAGTGGTGCACCATCTGCAAAACCATCCAGGGCACGGTGGACGGCATCGCACAAGACCACCCGGTGCTCACCGTGGCCATGCAGTCGGGTCCGCCCGAAGCGGTGGGCCGCTACCTGCGTGGGCGGGGGCTGGCCTGGCACACGTTGGTGGACCCACACGCACAGGTATCGGGCGGGCTGGGTTTTGGGGCGGTACCGGCGTTTGCCGTCATCACGCCGCAAGGCCAACTGCGTTGGCCCACCGTGGGCCTGAGCAGCGGCTGGGGCCTGCGCCTGCGGCTGTGGCTGGCCCGCTGAAAACGCCGCCCGCTCAGCCGCCCACGCGCTTGACCTGGTGGCCGTCGGCGGCCAGCAAGGCCATCACGCGCTCGACGTGGTCGCCCTGGATTTCCAGCACACCGTCTTTGGCCGTGCCGCCCGAGCCACACGCGGTGCGCAGGCGTTTGCCCAGGGCGGCCAGCGCATCGGGTGGCAGCGCCACGCCGCGCACCACCGTCACGGCCTTGCCACCGCGCCCTTTGGTTTCGCGCTGAACACGCACCACCCCATCGCCCGCGGGCAACACCACCCGCTGTTTGCAGACACAAGCGGTACGAGGCTGGCCGCAGTCGGGGCAGATGCGACCGGTGTCGGTGGAGTAGACGAGGCGGGTGTTGGAGGACGTGGCGGCCATGGTGTCGCGCATGGTAACGCCCGCCACAGCGGCGCCACCGACAATGCGCACGAAGGAGACAACGCCGTGTTGAACACCGCCCACCTGGCCCACTGGCCGCCCGGCCTGCCCCACCACCTGACGCTGCCGCAGACCAGCCTGGTCTACAACCTGGAGGTGTCGGCCGCGCGTTTCCCCGACAAGCCCTTCATCGTTTTCTACGACACCCAGATCAGCTTCGCGCGCTTCAAACGCGAGGTCGAACACCTGGCTGGGCACCTGCAACAGGTGTGTGGCGTGCAGGCGGGTGACCGGGTGCTCATCGACATGCAGAACAGCCCCCAGTGGGCCTTGGCTTTCTACGCCATCCTGCGGGCCAACGCGGTGGCCGTGCCCATCAACCCCATGAACCGCACCGACGAGCTGCGCCATGCGGCGCAGGACAGCGGCGCCCGCGCCGCCTTTGTGGCGCAGGAACTGCTGCCCCACCTGCTGCCGGTGCTGGACGACGCCGACACGCCGCTGCAACACCTGGTGGTAGCCACCTACAGCGACTACCTGCAGCAACCCACCGATCTGCCCGTGCCCGACTTTGTGCGCGCACCGGCCCAGCCCCTCACCCACCCCAACACCCAAGCGTGGAACGATGTGCTGGCCGCCCAGCGCGCGCCCGGCCCCCACACCGCCGGCCCCGACGACCTGTGCGTGATGCCCTACACCTCGGGCACCACCGGCCGGCCCAAGGGCTGCAAACACACCCACCGCAGCGTGATGAGCACGCTGGTGGGGGGCGTGCACTGGTTTGGCCGCACGCAGGACGCGGTGTACCTGTCGGTGTTGCCCTTCTTCCACGTCACTGGTCTCTCGGGCAGCCTCAACGGCCCCCTGTACATCGGCGCCACCATCGTCATCCTGCCGCGCTGGGACCGCGACACCGCCGCCACCTGCATGCAGCGGTACCGCGTCACCGTGTGGCAATGCATCACCACCATGGCGGTGGACTTTCTGGCCAACCCGCAACTGGACCGCTTTGACCTCTCCAGCCTGAGCGGCATACGCGGTGGCGGCGCGGCCATGCCCGAGGCCGTGGCACTGCGCCTGAAGCAGCTCACCGGGCTGGACTACGTGGAGGGCTACGGCATGTCGGAAACCATGGCCGCCACCCACATCAACCCGCCCCATCGCCCCAAGCCGCAGTGCCTGGGCATACCGGTGTACGACGTGGACGCGCGGGTGGTGGACCCGATGACGCTCGAAGAGCTGCCCAAAGGCGATTCTGGCGAAATCGTGGTGCATGGCCCGCAGGTGATGTTGGGCTACTGGAACGACGAGGCCGCCACGGCAGCGGCCTTCATCGAGCTGGACGGCAAACGTTTTCTGCACACCGGCGACATGGGCCGCATCGACGAAGACGGCTATTTCTTCATGACCGACCGCCTCAAACGCATGATCAACGCCTCAGGCTACAAGGTGTGGCCCGCCGAGGTGGAAGCGCTGCTCTACCACCACCCCGCCATCCAAGAGGCCTGTGTGATCGGCGCCCCCGATGGCAAACGCGGCGAGACCGTCAAAGCGGTGGTGGTGCTGCGCCCCGGACACGTGCTCAGCGCCGAGGAACTCTTGACCTGGGCACACGGGCACATGGCCGCCTACAAAGCGCCCCGCCTGGTGGCGTTTGTGGACGCGCTGCCCAAAAGTGGCAGCGGCAAGGTGATGTGGCGCGAGTTGCAGGCGCAAGAGGCGGCCGCCCGCGCCGCCCCGTGACGGGCCGGCTGGCCCGGCGCCGTCAGGCGGCCACCGCGTCGGCCACCGGCTGACGGATCAGGTGGTCGAAAGCGCTGAGTGCGGCCTTGGCGCCTTCACCTGCGGCGATCACGATCTGTTTGTAGGGCACGGTGGTGCAATCGCCGGCCGCAAACACACCTTCCACATTGGTGTGGCCTTTGGCATCGACCACGATCTCGCCAAAGCGGCTCAACTCAACCGTGCCCTTGAGGAACTCGGTGTTGGGCACCAGGCCAATCTGCACGAACACACCTTCCAGCGGCACCAGGTGCTCAACGCCACTCACGCGGTCCTTGTACTTCAGGCCGTTGACCTTGCCATCGGCACCGGTGATCTCGGTCGTCTGCGCGTTCACATGGATGGTCACGTTGGGCAGGCTCTTGAGCTTGCTCACCAGCACGGCGTCGGCCTTGAGCTGGTCGGCAAATTCGATCAAGGTGACGTGCTGCACGATGCCCGCCAAGTCAATGGCGGCCTCGACGCCCGAGTTGCCACCGCCAATCACCGACACGCGCTTGCCCTTGAACAGCGGGCCGTCGCAGTGCGGGCAGTAGGCCACGCCTTTGTTCTTGTATTCCTGTTCGCCGGGCACGTTCACATTGCGCCAGCGCGCGCCGGTGGACAGGATGACGCTGCGCGCCTGCAGCGTGGCACCGTTCGCCAGTTGCACGCCCACCAGGCCACCCGGCTGGGCCGCCGGGATCAGCTTGTCGGCGCGCTGCAGGTTCATGATGTCCACCTCGTAGTGGCGCACCTGGGCTTCGAGCGCGGCGGCAAATTTGGGGCCGTCGGTCTCCAGCACCGAGATGTAGTTCTCAATCGCCATGGTGTCGTTCACCTGGCCACCAAAACGCTCGGCCGCCACGCCCACGCGGATGCCCTTGCGGGCGGCGTACACGGCCGCAGCGGCACCGGCCGGGCCACCACCCACGATGAGCACGTCAAACGGGTCTTTGGCACTGAGTTTGGCGGCATCGCGCTGGGCGGCGTTGACGTCGAGCTTGGCCACGATTTCGGCCACGTCCATGCGGCCGGACCCAAACACCTGGCCATTCATGAAGACCATGGGCACGGCCATGATCTCGCGCTCGGTCACCTCTTGCTGGAAGGCGCCGCCTTCGATCACCACGGTCTTGACTTTGGGGTTGAGGATGGCCATCAGCGACAGCGCCTGCACCACGTCCGGGCAGTTGTGGCAAGAGAGGGACATGTAGACCTCGAAGTTGAAGTCACCGTCCAAGGCCTTGATGCTGTCGATCACATCCTGCTCCACCTTCGGGGGATGGCCGCCGGTCCACAGCAAAGCCAGCACCAACGAGGTGAACTCGTGGCCCAGCGGCAAGCCAGCAAAACGCACGCCCTGGGTTTCGCCGGCACGGGCCACCACAAACGAGGGCTTGCGTGCGTCGGTGCCCGAGGTGTCCAGCGTGACCTTGTCCGACAGGCTGACGATGGTCTCCAGCAGCTCACGCATCTCGACGCCGGTGGTGCTGTCGTCCAGCGAAGCGATCAGCTGGATCGGCTGGCGCAACATGCCCAGGTACTGCTGCAACTGCGATTTGAGGGTGTCGTCAAGCATGGGATTTCCTTCTGGTTGGGCGTTCAGCGGCGTGCATTGGCCAGGGCAAAGCCCGACGTTCAAGCACAGAGCCGAACACCGATCACTGAACAAGGTGGAGTGCTGAGGGAGGGACGCTCGGCGGGAAACCGCCGAACGCCCAACGCTCAACCCTCAACGGGCATCAGATTTTGCCGACGAGGTCCAGGCTGGGAGCAAGGGTCTTGGCGCCTTCGTTCCACTTGGCGGGGCACACCTGGCCGGGGTTGGCGGCGGTGTACTGGGCGGCCTTGAGCTTGCGCACGGTTTCCTTCACGTCGCGGGCGATTTCGTTGGAGTGCACTTCCATGGTCTTGATCACGCCTTCGGGGCTGATCACGAAGGTGCCGCGCAGGGCCAGGCCTTCTTCTTCGATGTGCACGCCAAAGGCGCGGGTCAGCTGGTGCGTCGGGTCGCCGACCAGGGGGAACTTGGCCTTGCCCACGGCGGGGCTGGTCTCATGCCACACCTTGTGCGAGAAGTGGGTGTCGGTGGTGACGATGTAGACCTCGGCGCCGGCCTTCTGGAACTCGGCGTAGTTGTCGGCCGCGTCTTCAATTTCGGTCGGGCAGTTGAAGGTGAAAGCAGCCGGCATGAAGATCAGCACAGACCACTTGCCGTGCAGGTCTTTTTCGGTCACTTCAATGAACTCGCCCTTGCCATTGCGGTTCACGAAGGCGGTGGTCTTGAAGGCTTGCACCGGGGTGTTGATGATGGACAGCGCGTTGATCATGGACATGAGTCAGCTCCTATGGGTTGATGAAAGTCGATAGGCGTTTCCGCCATGACCTGAAGTATAGGGTCGTTCTATGACATCCCGCTATTGATAGTGGGTATGAGCCCCATAGCTTTTGTTGTGCGGCGCAGCAACTTTACACGTTATTACGAATAGTTCGCATTTAGTTTATACTTCCGATTCCAGCCAGCCACGCAAGCGGAGTCATCCCCGAAGCCAGCCAGCCGACAACCTCAGCCGATTGACTTCGCATGTCCCGCAAAAAAACCCGCCGCAACACCCACGCCGCGCCCGCCCGCCCCGCCGCCACCCTGTCGCCATCGCCCATGCTCTTGCCCTTGGGCGCGATGCTGTTGGTGGGTTCCATGAGCGCCATGGCACAAACCGCGCCTGCGCCGCAAAACGCGGCCACCCTGTCCACCGTGACCGTGAAAGAACAAGCCGAAGCCCCCGAAGGCAAAGACGCGGTCCGCGCCACCCAGAGCACGATCGGCAAGGGCAACCAGCAACTGCGCGACATTCCCCAATCGGTGACCGTGGTCACCGAGCGACTGATCGACGACCGCAACCTGGACACGGTCAAGGAAGCGCTGAAAAACACCGCCGGCATCAGCTTCTTGGCGGCCGAGGGCGGCGAAGAAGACATCCGCCTGCGTGGCTTTGCGCTGCAGGCCACGGGCGACCTGTTCATCGACGGCATGCGCGATCCGGCCATTTACGACCGCGACACCTTCAACATGGACCGCATGGAACTGCTGCGCGGTTCGGCGTCCATGCTGTTCGGGCGTGGCTCCACCGGCGGCGCTGTGAATCAGGTGAGCAAAACGCCACGCCTGATCGACGAGCACCAGGTGGATGTGACGGTGGGCAGCCACGCCTACCGCCGCGTGACCGGTGACTTCAACCTCAAGACCGGTGACAGCGCCGCGCTGCGTCTGAACGCCATGGCCACCACCGCCAAAAACGATGGCACCGGCCGCAGCCTCGATAAAAAAGGCGTGGCCGCCACCTACCGCTGGGGCATTGGCGAACGTGACGAGTTCCAGGCCAGCCTGTTCCACCTGGACAACAACAACGGCATCAACTACGGCATCCCGTTCATCACGCCCGACACCGGCGCACCTGCCACCGACCGCCGCCTGCTGCCGCTGGACCCGGCCAACTACTATGGCGCGGCCAGCGACTACAACAACAGCGGCGGCACCATCCTGGGCTTCGCGCACACACACCGCTTCGGCCATGAGAGCGAGCTGAAGACCCAGTTCCGCTATGGCGACTTCAACCGCGACCAACGCTCGGGCGCCATCCGCCTGGCCGGTGCGGCCCAGCAACCCGGCGGTGTGGCGACCACCCTGGAGAACTTCGGGCCGGGCACCGTGTTCACACGCGGCACCCACCTCAAGGTGCAGGACATGAAAAACGTGCACCTGCAGAGCGATTTCAGCAACAAGTTTGAGGCCCTGGGCGTCAAGCACCAGCTGATGGCGGGCGTGGACTATTCGCGGGAGCGAAAAGTCGTTTATGCCGCGCGTAATGCGGCACAAGGCGGTGTCAACATCACCAAACCCACCACCACCGCCGGCACCCCCAATGACGGCGCCTGGGTGGACGAAAGCACCCGCGTCTTTGGTGTGGGCAACGAATACGTGGCCACGGGTTTTGGCGCCTACGTGCAAGACGTGGTGCAAGTCGCGCCGCACTGGAAGCTGGTCGGGGGCCTGCGCTACGACAACCTCCAGGGTGACTACGACAGCCACGGCATTCCCACCAACGCGCCAGGCCCCATCACCACCAGCAGCTACCGCATGAAAGTGTCTGAGCTGAGCCAGCGCGCCGGCGTGCTGTTCCAGCCCAACGAGCTGCACTCGTTCCACTTCTCGGCCGGCACGTCGTTCAACACCTCGGGCGACGCGTATTCGCTGGGCGCCTCGAACGTGGACACGCCGCCGGAAAAGAGCATCAACATCGAACTCGGTGCCAAACTGGACTCGGCCGACAAGCGCTTCACCACCCGCCTGGCCCTGTTCCGCTCCACCAAACTCAACGAGCGCAACACCGACCCCGACCTGCCCATCGTCACCTTGAGCGGCAAACGCCATGTGGCCGGTTTCGAGGCCGACATCAGCGGCCGCCTGACACCCAAGTGGGAGGTGTTCGGCTCCTACATGTGGCTGCCCGTGGCCAAGGTGGACCGTGCAGCGCCTTGCCCCGCCACCGGCGGTTGCTCACAAGCGACCATCGGCGACCGCGTGGGCGACCGCCCCTCGCTCACCCCGGTGCACAGTGGCACGGTGTGGACCACCTACCAGCTCACGCCCAAGCTGCGTGTGGGCGGCGGCCTGAACTTCCGTGGCAAGCAGGCGCCCACCCGCGCGGCCTTCAACGTGCCCAGCTACGTCACCGCCGACCTGATGGCCGAGTACAAGTTCGACTTCGACAAGATCGTCCTCAAGGCCAACCTGAGCAACATCACCAACAAGCTCTACGCCGACCAGCTCTACCCCGCGCACTACATCCCCGGTGCGGGCCGCATGCTGCAGGTCACCGCGAGCTTCAAGTTCTGATGCACTGACACCGCTTTTCTCCAAGGTATTTGATGCCGCCCCAGCCATGGGGCGGCTTTTTTGCTGAAAGCCCGACCGATGCTCATTGAACTGCCCCAACTGCTCAGCGCCGAAGACATCGCCTCCGCACAACACCTGCTGCGCAACGCGCCCTGGAGCGATGGCCGCCTGAGCGCGGGTGCGCAAGCTCGGCAGGTGAAAAACAACGAGCAGTTGCCACGCGACTGCGAAACGGCGGTACACATCCGGGCCTTGGTATTGCAGCGCTTGAACACCAGCGCATTGTTTTTGTCGGCCGCCCTGCCCAACAAACTGTTCCCGCCCCACATCAACCGCTACGAGGCACGAGGACAAGGACAGGACCAGCACTACGGCCCCCACATCGACAACGCGGTGCGCCTGCTGGCCGATGGCCAGCACATCCGCACCGACGTGTCTTGCACCGTGTTCCTGAACGAGCCCCACGACTACGACGGCGGCGAACTGGTGGTGCACGACACCTACGGCCAACACACGGTCAAGCTGCCCGCCGGCCACGCCGTGCTCTACCCCGGCACCAGCCTGCATGAAGTCCGCCCGGTCACGCGTGGCGTGCGCTGGGCGAGCTTTTTCTGGGTCCAAAGCCTGGTGCGCAGCGACGAACAGCGCCGCCTGCTGTTCGACATGGACATGAACCTGCTGCGCCTACGCACCCAACACGGCGAAAGCCCCGAAACCACCGCACTCACAGGCACGTACCACAACCTGCTGCGCATGTGGAGCCAGACGTGAGGCCCCCTGCGAACGGCATTCCCAACGACATCGTTTCACTGGCCGACCACGAAGCCTGGGCGCAGCAGCATGTGGCGCCCGCCACCTGGGCCTACGTGCAAGGCGGCGCCGCCAACGAACACACGCTGGCGGCCAACACCGCCGCCTGGCAGCACCTGCCGCTGCACCCGCGTGTGCTGCGCCGCCTGGACGGTGGTCACACCCGCACCACACTGCTGGGGCGCGAATGGCCCAGCCCCCTCATCGTGGCCCCCATGGCGCACCAGAAGCTGCTGCACCCCCATGGCGAAGCCGCCACCGCCCTGGCGGCGGCGGCGCAGGGCACAGGCTTTGTGCTGAGCACGCAGTCCAACACGCCCATGGAAGAGGTGCTACCCTTGGTGTTGAACGAGGCCGGGCGTGGCCCCTTGTGGTTTCAGCTGTACTGGCAGGCCCCGCGCGACACCACGTTGGCCCTGGTGCGGCGTGCCGAGGCCTGTGGCTTCGAAGCCCTGGTGCTGAGCGTGGACGCGCCCGTCAACGGTGTGCGCGACACCGAGCGCCGCCAAGGCTTTCGCCTGCCACCCGGTACACACGCCGTGCACCTGGCGCCGCCCCCCGCTGCCGCCACACCCGTGCCTGGCCAAAGCCGCATCTTCGATCAGCTGCTGCCCCTGGCCCCCGACTGGGACGACGTCGCCTGGCTGCGCAGCCAGACCCACCTGCCCTTGCTGCTCAAGGGCATCACGCACCCGGCCGACGCGCAATTGGCCATCGACTTGGGGGCCGATGGGGTGGTCTTGTCCAACCACGGTGGCCGCACCCTGGACACCGTGCCCGCGACGGCGCAACTGCTGCCTGCCATGGCCCACGCCATCGACGGACGCGTGCCCCTGATCGTGGACGGCGGCCTGCGACGTGGCACCGACGTGCTCAAGGCCATCGCCCTGGGCGCCGACGCGGTGATGCTGGGCCGCCCCGTGCTGCACGGCCTGGCCAATGCCGGAGCCTTGGGCGTCGCCCACGTGCTGCGCCTGTTGCGCGACGAGCTGGAAGTGGCCATGGCCTTGTGTGGCTGCCGCACTTTGGCGAACGTGGGCAAAGAATTGCTGAATTTGCCCGATTGATGGCGGCATTTTCGCGAATGCAACCAATTCTCATTTAGAATGCAAACATGTTTCTGACGCTTGGACTGGTGTTGGTGTTGCTCGCGGCCCACTGGGTGCTTCGCCCCTGACAACACCTGCCCAGCCCTGGCTTTTCCTACACTATGAACCCGCTCACGACTTCCTTCGCCCCCGCCGCTGCGGGTGCGGCCGCGCCGAGTTCCATGCCCCGCCCACCCCTGCTCCCCCGCAACACCGCCATCGCCTTGGGCGTGGTGGCCCTGCACGTGGGTGGTTTGTGGGCGCTGCAAAGCGGTTTGCTGCGGCGCGCGGTCGAAATGGTGGTGCCGGCCGAGGTGCTGGTGGAGTTCATCGAACCGGCCAAGTCCATCGTCACGCCACCGCCACCCGCGCCCCAACCGAAACCGCAACCGGTGCAAAAAACGCCCGTCAAACCCGCCCCTCTGCCACCGGCCCCGGTGCCAGTGGCCATCGCCGATCCCACGCCTGCACCCAACGCCCCCACGGGCACGACGCGGCCCCAACCACCCGCACCGCCCATCACCGTGGCGGTGGCGCCTGCGCCACCGACGCCGGCCCCTGCTGCGCCGCCCGCGCCACCCCGCATCGAACTGCCGTCAAGCAACGCCGACTACCTCAACAACCCGCGCCCTGCCTACCCGCCGCTGAGCAAGCGGCTGGGCGAACAGGGCAAGGTGGTGGTTCGGGTGTTCATCGAAACCGACGGCAGCGCCTCCAAGGCCGAAATTGCGCAGTCCAGTGGCTTCGACCGGCTGGACCAGACCGCGCTCGACACCGTGCGCCGCTGGCGCTACGTGCCGGGCAAACGCGCAGGCGTGCCCGAGGCCATGTGGTTCAACGTACCGATCAACTTTGTACTGGAGTAAATGTTCATGGAAACCTCTATGGGTCTGGCCCACGTGTGGAACGAGGGCGACTGGGTCACCCGCACGGTCGCGCTGCTGTTGCTGGGCATGTCGCTGGCGAGCTGGATGGTCATCATCGTCAAGGCACTGGATCTGCGCCGCCACCGTGCGCAAGCGCAGCAGGTGGAAAGTTTTTGGCACAGCAACGACTTTGCCGATGGTCTGAACAAGCTCGGCGAAGACGAAGGCAACCCCTTCCGTCAACTGGCGCTGCAAGGTCGTGAAGCCACCCGCCACGTGTTGCACCAGGACGGCCAGAACAAGCCCCAGCTGCACGACTCGCTGGACGTGAGCGACTGGGTCACGCGCGCGCTGCGCAACACGATCGACGACTTTACCGCGCGGCTGCAAGGCGGCCTGGCGGTGCTCGCATCGGTGGGTTCAACCGCGCCGTTTGTGGGCTTGTTCGGCACCGTGTGGGGCATCTACCACGCGCTCTTGGGCATTGGCGCGGCCGGCCAGGCCACCATCGACAAAGTGGCCGGCCCCATTGGCGAGGCGCTGATCATGACGGCGCTGGGTTTGGCCGTGGCGATCCCTGCGGTGCTGGGCTACAACGCCCTGGTGCGCGGCAACAAGGGCGTGCTGCACAAGCTCAACCGCTTTGGCCACGACCTGCACGCCTACTTCGTCACCGGTGCCCGCGTGAGTGCCGGCGGCGAAGGCAAAGTCGTGCCCATGAAAAAAGCCTGACCGCTGGAGCACCCCATGGCTTTTTCCAGCTTTGAGAACGACAACGACGAGATGCTCAGCGAGATCAACATGATCCCGCTGATCGACGTGATGCTGGTGCTGCTGATCGTCTTCATCATCACCGTGCCGGTGATGAAGCACGCGGTCAACATCGACCTGCCGCGCGCCAGCAACGAGCGCAGCCAGGACAAACCCGAAACCATCCGCCTCAGCGTGGATGCCGACGGCGGCTACTACTGGAACGCCGAAAAACTGGACGACACCGAGGTGTTCAACCGCCTGGCCCTGGCCGGCGCTCAGGACCCACAACCCGAACTGCACATTCGGGGCGACAAGGCCGTGCGTTACGAGCGCGTGACCCAGGCCATGGCAGCGGCACAGCGCGCCGGTGTGCGCAAGATCGGCTTCATCACCGAGCCCAGCCCATGACACCGGCACCCGCTCCGGCCCCTGTGAATGCACCGGCCAGCAGCGCTGGCCAGGCGGTGGGCACGCCTGCGCCCATTCCCAGCAGCGAGCTGTTGCGCGGCCAGCGGGTGATCGAGATCGACCACGAAGGCCAGCGTTACCGCTTGCAGGCCACGCGTCAAGGCAAGCTGATTCTCACCAAATAGAACCGGCTCAGAGCGCCAGCACGATACGCTGGCCCGCTGCGCGCGAACAGCACGCCATCAAACGCCGGTTGGTCTGGCGCTCGCCCTTGGTCAGCACCTTGTCGCGGTGGTCCACATCGCCTTCGACCACCGCCACCTCACAGGTGCCACACAGGCCTTCGTTGCAGTCGCAGGGCACGTCAAAACCGGCGCTCTGCAGGGCCTGCAGCAAGGTCTGGTCGGCCGCCACCGCGACCTCCACGTTGGAGTCCTTGAGCTGGGCCACAAAAGCGTGTTCTTTCGAGGGGTCAAGTGCAGTGCCTTCGGCGTTGAAGTGCTCGAAGTGCAGCACACCGGCCGGCCAACGCTCGCTCAGGCTTTCCAGCTCGCTGATGAGGCGGTCGGGGCCACAGGCGTAAATGCGCGTGTCAGCGGTCACGTCGGCCAACACAGCCGGCAGCGACAAGCGCTGGCCTTGCGACTTCACGTACAGGTGCAGGTGGGCCGCGTGGTCTCGCTCCAGCCGCGCCAGCAAGGCCATCTGCGCACGCGAGCGCCCAGCGTAATGGATCTCGTAGGACTTGCCCAGGTGCTTGAGGCGGTCGGCCATGGCCATCACCGGTGTGATGCCGATGCCACCCGCAAACAGCACGACGTGCCGCGCCGACTCGTCAAGCTTGAACAGATTCTTGGGGCCTGAAAGCTGAAGCACCGTGCCGACCTCAAGCTGGTCGCAGAAGTGGCGCGAGCCGCCGCGCCCATCGGCTTCGCGCTGCACCACCACCTGCAACGTCGAGCGGTCGTTGGCCTCACCACACAAGGAGTACTTGCGGCGGAAACCGCCGGCGATCAGGTCCACGTGGGCGCCGGCCGACCAGGCGGGCAAGACAGCGCCCTGGGGATCGGCCAGCACCAGGCGAAACAGCCCCTCGCCCTCCGCGTGTTTTTCGCGCAGCACCACGCTGCGCGCGATGGAGGCCTTGGGCGGCGGGCCAATGAAAAACGCACCGGCCGGGGGCAACTGCCTGGACCCGCTGCGCTCCGGGTTCAGCGCCGGCTCCCACGCCACCCACAGCGCATCTGGCCCACGGAAGGACGTGTTGGACAGGTAGCTCATGGCCTGCCCCGGCACCAGGCGCATGTGGGGCAGGCGCCGCACAAACTCCTCCAGGAAGATGCGCATCTGCATGCGGCCGATGTTCTTGCCCATGCACTGGTGGGCGCCGTAGCCAAAGGTGAGGTGTTCCACCGCGCTTTCGCGGTACACGTCGATGTCGTCTGGGTTCTCGAAATGCCTTGGATCGAAGTTGGCCGAGGCCTGTACCAGCAACAAACGTGCGCCCTTGGGGATGGCCACGCCACCCACCTGCGTGTCTGCGGTGGCCTGGCGCCGCCAGGCGATGATGGAGCCGGCCACGCGCAGGCATTCCTCCACGGCGTTCGGAATCAAGGCCGGGTTGGCGCAGATGTCGTCCCACGATTGGCGGTGCGTCAGCAGCGTGTGGAAGGCGTTGGCGGTGGCGTTGGACGTGGTCTCATGCGCGGCGGCCAGGATGGCCATCATCATCGAGCGCAGGTAGGACTCGGGCACCACGTCGGGGTGCTTGAGGTGCTGGCGGATGGTTTCATACATCCACCCCTCGCCATCGGGCTGGGCACGCATGCCGTCCAGGATGTTCTGCGCCGTCTGCCAGAAGCGCCCCACGTTGTGGGCAATATCCAGCTGCTCTTGAGCGGTGGGACGGCCCCAGGTGTTGAGCGTGTGGGCCACGGCAAACTGACGCAACTGCTCTGCCCCCTCATCGGGCACCCCCAAGAATTTGAGCGCGATGTTGAGCGGGATCTCGTAGAACATCTCGGCCACGAGGTCGGCGCGCCCTTTGTCGATGAAGCGGTCCATGTACTCGCGGGCCAGCGCACGGATCATGGGCTCCAGCGTGGCCAGGCGCTCGGGCAGAAAGGCGTCCATCAACAGGCGGCGGCGCGCCATGTGGTCGGGTTCGTCCTCGTTGACCATGGTGCGGTTCATGGCAAAACCGTAGGACTGCAGGATGCCCATCACCTCCGGCGTGGCCGGGGTGATTTTCTCCAGCGCCACCGCAGGCGAGAACAAGATGTTGTCGCGGAAAACCGCCTTCACATCCTCGTAGCGGGTCACGATCCAGTAACCCAGTTGGGGGCTCCAGAACACCGGTTCCTGCTCGCGTGCCCAGCGCAGGTAGTCGCCGGGGGCCTGCATGTAAGCCGGCTCGAAAGGGTTGAAGGCGGCGGCGCGGGCACTCACCGGGCAACCGTTCGGGTCGCGCGGCTGGGCCAACGTGGTGTGGTCAACGGGGCAGCGGGCAGCAACAGGCGGGGCAGCAGAGGTCATGGCGTGAGGTCGATTTCGAAGTTATCGTAATGTTATTACGCAATGCGTAATTTCACAACACCCTGCCATCGCAGGTGTCAGCAGCAAATAGAACTGTCCGGTTTTGTAGCAAGTAGATTGTCCGCTTTGACGTGATGTGATGGTGCTGGCAGCCA